>CAZGKP010000046.1:0-20437 GCA_964526215.1 uncultured Candidatus Sumerlaeota bacterium | reverse complement strand
TTTCCAACTCCTCTGGCACTTCTATTCCAACAATCCATCTCCATCCCTCATTCCAACAAACGATTTCAGGCTTCGTGGAGCGGGGTTTTGTTTCCTCTTTTGGTTTTATCTCACTCTCGTTTGATAAACCACGCGATCTTCCTCCCCTATTGATAGGCGATGGTCGTTCCTCACTACTCGCCTTCCCTGTTTTTTGCTGCGCTTCCCGGAGTTCACGATGCTCCGTCTTAGCTTTCTGTCGCTCTTCTTTACGTTGTTGCTTTTCCATCTCATGCGGCTTCACTGCTTCATTCTCGGCTTTCTCTCTTGCCTTTTCTTCTGCCTTCCGGCGCTGTCTTTCTTGTGATTTGCGCTGGGCCTCTTCCTCTATTCGCTTGTGTTCCTCCTCGGCTTTTTGCAACTCGATCGCTAAACGTTCTTGCTCTTTCTCCTTTGCTTTCTGTTTCGCTTCCTCTTCGAGACGCTTACGTACCTCTTCAGCTTTACGTCGTTTTTCTTCAAGTTGCTGTCGTTCCTTTTCCTTCGCTTGCAGCTTCGCCACCTGTTCTTCCTTCCGACGTTTTGCTTCTTGCTTTTTCTCCAGCTGTTTCTTATGCCTGTTGATGACAATCATAGTAATAATTATTGCCGATATTGCAAACAGGAGAATAAGGAATAATACCGTTGCATTCATATTCTCTAACCTATTTAATGCCAATGTTCTGGCTAAATTATCCTGAGTAGATTGCTGAATATTTTAAATTTTCAGAGCTTTTGGGTATTTAGTATACACCTTTTTAGTGCTCGGCGGTTTCGCTGTCGAAGGCTTGGTCTAATACTTCTGACATCTTTTTGACGAAAATGAAGGCGGTGGCTTTCTTTACTTCGGCGGGTATCTCTACTATGTCTTTTTTGTTCTCCTGGGGCAACATAATCTCTTTGATGCCGGCTCTGTGCGCGGCAAGAATCTTTTCTTTGATGCCTCCTACGGACAGAACATTGCCCTTTAACGTTATCTCGCCCGTCATTGCAAGTCCCTGTCTCACGACGTGCTTCATCAGTAGCGATGCTAACGACGCGCAAACGGTTATGCCGGCTGATGGTCCGTCTTTCGGTATCGCCCCCGCCGGCACGTGGACGTGTATGTCATAATTGGAAAACTGCTTTTCACTGATTTTCAGCTCGCCAGCTACCGAGTGTAGATATGTGAGCGCTGCCTGGGCGGATTCCTTCATCACATCCCCTAACTGTCCGGTGAGTACGAGCTTGCCTTTACCACGCGTTGCACTGGACTCCACGAATAGGATTTCACCACCTGTCTGCGTCCAGGCGAGACCGATGGCGACTCCCGGCTCTAATAACCGCCTCGCCGTCTCCGGTATGAAACGCGGGGGACCTAAAAACGTCGCCACATTGCGGTTCGTTACCCTGACTAATTTAGAATTCCCTTCCGCCACGCGACGTGCCACTTTTCGGCAGATGTTGCCTATCTCTCGCTGGAGATTACGAAGTCCCGCCTCGCGCGTGTATTTTTCCACAATGGTCTCGAGCGCCTTTTTTGTAAAGACGAGATTTTTTGCATTCACACCGTTTGCCTCATACTCCTTGGGTATGAGGTAGCGGCGGGCGATATGTATCTTTTCCTGAAGCGTATATCCGGGCAGCCGCAGAACCTCCATACGGTCCTGGAGGGAGAGAGGGATGGTGTCGAGCACGTTGGCAGTTGTGATAAACATCACCTTCGAGAGGTCGAAAGGGAGGTCGAGATAGTGGTCGCTGAATGAGTCATTCTGTTCGGGGTCGAGGACTTCGAGCAATGCAGATGCGGGGTCGCCGCGGAAATCGGCGCCAATCTTATCCACTTCATCAAGCATCATAACCGGATTGTTCGAGCTGCAGTTTTTCAGACCGGTGATTATGCGCCCCGGGAGTGCACCGATATATGTCCTGCGATGTCCGCGAATCTCGGCTTCGTCACGCATCCCGCCCAGGCTGAAGTGGTAAAATTTTCGCCCCAGCGCCCTTGCGATTGATTGCCCCAGAGAAGTCTTTCCCACACCCGGCGGACCAACAAAGCAAAGTATAGGACCCTTGATACTCTTGCGGAGCTTCACGACAGAGAGGTATTCGAGGATGCGTTCTTTGATTTTGTCGAGGTCATAGTGGTCTTCATCGAGGATTTTTTCTGCCTTTGCGATGTCGAGATTGTCATTTGTGCTTTCGAGCCAGGGGAGGTCGAAAATCCATTCCAGATATGTGCGCGTTACGGTGTATTCGGGAGAGCTGTGTTGCATCTCGCCGAGGCGCTTTATCTGTTTTTGGACAACGTCTTTAACATTTTTGGGGAGGGACTTTTTCTTAAGGCGCTTGCGGAGTTCAACGATGTCCTCGCGTCCCTCGGCGCCCTCGCCAAGTTCCTTGTGAATCGCGTTCAATTGTTCGCGCAGGAAAAATTCGCGCTGGGTCTTTTCCACCTTGCTCTTGACCCTGGATTGGATGCGGTTGCCGAGTTCGAGGACCTCAACTTCACGTGTGAGGATGCCGAGGACTTGCTCGAGGCGCTCCTGGGTATTTGCGATTTCAAGGATTGCCTGTTGTTCGGGGACTTTAATGTTCAGGTTTGAAGTAACAAGGTCTGCCAGTTTACCGGCTTCAGTGATATTCAGGGCGGCAACGCCCAGGTCTTCGGGCAGGTTAGATAAGGCAATGGCGCGCTGAAGGAGCGACTGTGTCTGTTTAATCATAGCCTCAACGGTGATATTGGAGGGCGAGATTTCCTTGACCGGTGAGACCTTTGCCTTGATGTAAGGTTTCTTCTGGATTATTTTCCCAAGCGAGATGCGGCGCATTCCGTGCAGGAGGATGCGGAGTGTGCCGTCCGGGATTTTGAGCATACGCAGTATCATCGCCGCACAGCCCACTTTGTAAGTTCCGGCGACCATCCCCTTTTCTTTTGCCTCGGTGTTGCGCATAAAGGCGCCCACGAGGCGATTGCCAACGAGGGCTTCTGAAATCAGGTGCTTATGGGATTCCTCCGAGATAATTACGGGGGCAATCATAGAGGGAAATAGGACGAAATTATCCAGGGCAAGTATGGGGATTTCCGGGGGAATCTCAATCTGGTCGCCCTTCAGAAGATTGCTCATATCTTCTATTGTAATGTTTGATTTAGCCATGTGAGTCACCAGTCATCAGTCATTGGCGATTGCCTTGCAATCGCACGTCATTGCCGGTCGTTTTGTAAGCGGCTGACAATTTCCAACTTCCAATTTTCAATTTCCAATTCAATTACTCTCCTTCCACCTCGGTTTTGACCTCGCGTGGTGGCGCGGATGTCTTTGGTATTGTTATCTTCAAAAAGCCGTCTTTGTAGGTGGCATTAATGTCGTTTCTGGTAAATTTTCCGGGGAGGCTGAATACCCTCTGGAAATTGCCGTAATGAAGTTCCATAAGGTGATAGTTTTTCTTATCCCCGGGGTGCTCTTCTGCGCGATGTCCCTGGATTGTGAGAATATTGTTCTCCAGAGTAATTTCAATGTCGTCTTCATTCATCCCCGCCAGTTCCATTTTAATCACAATGAAGTCCTGGGTTTCATAAACATCGGTAGGGGGATTCCACGGCCTGCGGGAGAGGGAAAACAGGGGTCTGGGAGAAAAGAAATCATCGAATAGATGTGAAAGTGGAAAGGGGGGATGTTCATCGTCAACGGCGAGGAAAGTTTCCTTTTCTTCAGGTTTGTAAATTACCACCATTGCAGCTCTCCTTTTTATGAGTAAATGGTGAGTTGGTGAAAAAACTTTTCATTCCGCCTCAAGGGGATGAAAAACCAACCATTTCGTAGTCTTTGCATCTTTTTCATTGAATAATATAGACCCGGCAGGGTGTGCGGGTCAAGAATAGTTAATCATTTGGGCGCTTAAGGACAAAACCATTTCGTTCGGCGATTTCACGCGCAATTGCCGTAACGATGGCATCGGGTGGCAAAATCCACTGCTTCTGCCCGCTCCGTATGTGTTCCTCGACATCTTCTCCAGTTACGATGAGGCGCCTTTGCGAGTTGGTTTTTTCGGACACTGACGCCTGATTCTGTGCCGGAGCCTCTAACAATACCTCAAGTGTGGAGAAGAGTTGTTCTGGCCGAAGCCAGAGCATCCCCCACTCCTCTAACGTCCTTTCGTAGCCGCGCGAGAGCACCTGAATTTGCCTGTTTGAGGTGCCCGGAGCGGTCTGTTCACTCCCACGAACCGCATAGACCGGTTTGCCATAGGCAAGGAACTGGAAGGTGAGGCGCGAGGGGAAATCATCTGTGGTGCCGAGTGCAACATTTGCAAGTAGTGAAAGTGTCGGCTCAAAGATTATGATGCACTTCAGATTGTCAAGGATTTGTCTTTGTGCCTGTGGTATTTGGGGTTCGGGTAGTTGAGGCAATCGGGAAAGCGGAGGGGAGAGCGGTTCGTGAGGCGACTCTGTCCATACAAGTGCGCAGGAGAATTTCTCTGATATTGTAGAGACAGCGGCTGCCGTTTTCAGGTCTTTGTCCGGCTGGGACGATAACAGAAAGAGAACGTCCGCCGTGCCGGGGTTTGTGATAGTGGGGTGTTTCGCCTCCAGTTCATTGAGGAAGCGTTTGATTTCCTCGGAGATAATGGACCTAATTTTTTCGAGGTCTGATAGCATCAGCCTTGTAAGAATGGGAGATTCAAGGGCTCCCGGATTCGGACAGAATCAACGCAAGCCGCCCCGGAGAGTTTAAGGCGATTGCATTTTTATTTCGGATGGGCGGGGGGTTATTCCTCAGCCGGGAGGATTTTCTCCAGTTCATTATGCGGTCTTGGGATGACGTGGACGGAGATAAGTTCGCCAACGCGTCTGGCGGCTGCGGCTCCGGCATCAGTTGCGGCTTTGACTGCACCGACATCGCCACGAACAAGAACCGTAACGTATCCGCCACCGACATTCTCTTTGCCGATAAGGCGCACATTGGCGGCTTTCACCATCGCATCAGCAGCCTCAATGGAACCCACCAGACCCTTTGTCTCAATCATTCCCAGTGCATTCCCGTAAACTTCCATCAAAAATATACCTCCCGTTAAAAACGATATGAGAATTTATATTTTTTGAAACTTTTACTTGTCAAGCACTATCTGGTCGTGATAGAAATAACAATGTATTAGTGATATGAACTAATTCGGGTTGCCCGACTGGCACAAGAGTCATTTATTCGACCGATTAATAATTATGGGTAAGAGAGATTCTGCGATGATGTGGGATGCAAATCTTGAGCACCTGCGCGCTGCTTATGAGTCGGGGAAAAATCCCCTGACATATATACCTTATGCGGATGCCTTGCGCCAGGCAGGGGCACTTAAGCAAGCTCTGGAGGTCTGTACTGCAGGACTCGAAAACGACAGCTATTCGGTAACCGGACGCACATTGTTAGCCAAAATCCTGTATGATATGGGGCGATATGACCGCGCAGTAGAGGAACTCGGAACCGTCCTCCAGGTGGCGCCCGACGCTTACGGTGCAAACCTTATGATGGCGAAAACCCTGGCTAAGAGGAGGGAATTTCACGAGGCTGTAGATATTATCAACTCCATTAAGGCACAGAACCCCTCCGACCCCGAATTACTGGCGGTAGATAATATCTTGCGTTCACAGATTGCGGCTATCGAAACCGCCGGGGATTTCTACGAGGAAGGTGCAGGTGCATCCGTAAAGACACCTGTTCCTCTCGATGAACGGATTAAAGACCTGCGCAGACACCTGGGGAATTTCCCCGGTCTGGCGCAATTTAACTTCTCCAGATTACGCCAGCCCTCTAAGCCGCAGGCGCGCCCTGGCGGGGTGAAGGGGAGAGACCTCGACCCACATAATGCGATTTTTCTCAACCTGAATGGTATATTGAAGGATAAGGGACAAGGTCAGTTGAAGCGCCTGACGATGGAGATGACAAAGGGCGATCTCCTGATGTATCGTGTGGAGGGATTTCTGCTCTTCATCGCCACTGAGCCTGGTGTTAATCTTGGTAGGTTGCGCTTTCAGATTGAGGCATTTCTGAGGTCGTGAGAAGAAGGAATTTCGATGATTCTTGTCAGAATGAACAGGCTTTTTTACCTTTTCGGGATACTGACACTATTTTTTATCCCCTTCGTTGTGCCTGCGCTTTCGTCTGTTGAGATGCAGCCGGGGGAGATAGAAATTGTCCGGGAGGCTCAAATTATCCCGATTTTCCTTGCGGGTGAGATTCTTATCTATTTTTTCTTCGGTCTCTTTTCCGGCGGCGCAGCTTCTGTATATCGCCTGATTCTATACAGCTTTACCGTGGCGTTTGCGAGGTTTCTGATTTGCCTGGTAGGGGGCGGCGTATTTGCCTCAATCCGTATGATACCCCAGTCTTACGCGCTACTCCTTTTCTGGATGGGGAATCCTGTGGCAATCCTGTTACAGATATTTTTCCTGATGCTTCTTGCGCCTTATGTAGTTTCAGTAGTTGCGCCGGGAATTTTAAGCGAAGATGGGCACCGGATACTGCTTGGTGAGGCGGAGGCATATAAGCCGATGAGTGCGGTTTCTTTCCATTCAGAGGGGGCACCGGTGGGTGGATTTGTCCGGGTGTATACATTTCCGGAGATGGGGCAGTTACTATCGAATATGACGGGGATTGAGGGATATGTTATTTACAGCTGGGAGGGTCTTGTAATATGGCAGGGACTCCGGGTTCGCTTTGATGCGGAAAGACTTGCGGTGTCGTCTCAGAGGGAGTGGAGACACTTTCGCGAGGTGCAGGTTGCATTAGGTCTCGGCGAGGCGGAAAAACTCATCGCCCAGACACCGGAGCATTACTTCATCCACTTATCCCTCGCGCCGAAATTTTTCGCCGTCCTGCTATTCAGGCGGGATGTGGAGATTGGAGATGTCCTTGGACGCCTGAAATATATCGAACGCACCGCTCAAGAGCTGTTTTCAATGAAATATTCTCCGCTTTTATAGAGATGAAGACGAAGATTTTATGAAGGGGGATGCTATGGAGCGAACACTTTCAGAAATTAACAAGACACCCGATGTGGTCGGCAGTTGTATAGTGGCAGAGGACGGCATACTTGTTGCCTCGGACTTTAATTCGGAGATAGACAGCGAGGTGATAGGTGCACTGGTCTCCTCTGTCATACGCGCCGCAAAACTTGCCATCCAGAAGATGGACTACGGAGACATCAGGAGCTTTATGCTCGAGGCGAAAAAAATTAAACTCTTCTTTGCAAAAACAAGAGTCGGCTACCTCGTCGTCATAACGAACGCAGATGCCAACCTCGGCCTCATCCGTGTAGAGGTAAAAAACGCGGTAAAAAAACTGGACGGCCTCGGGCTATGAAGAACAAAATAATACCGTTTTGTGAAGCTGGATTATGGCAACCATCAATTATGCCACAAAGGAGATTTCCTGCAAGATCGTGTATTATGGCCCCGGTCTTGGAGGGAAGACAACCAACCTGCAGTATATCCACGACACAGTCCCGGAGAATAATCGGGGCGAACTCGTCTCCCTGGCAACCCAGCAGGACAGAACCCTCTTTTTCGATTTCCTCCCGATGGACATAGGAAGCGTAAAGGGCTTCGAGACTAAATTTCATCTATACACGGTTCCGGGACAGGTCTACTACAATGCCACACGGAAACTCGTGTTGAGGGGGGTAGATGGCATCGTCTTCGTGGCTGATTCCCAACGCGACCGCCTTGAGGAAAATGTGAAAAGCCTCCAGAACCTCCGTGATAATCTCTTTGAATACAACTACGACCTCGACAATATCCCCTGGGTAATCCAGTATAATAAGCGCGACCTCGATAATATCTCTACGGTCGAGGAAATGGAAACAGTCCTCAATTCTGACCACGTTCCTTTTTACGAATCTGTGGCTATAACGGGCAAGGAAGTCAAACAGACCCTCAAAGCCATCTCTTCAATGGTTCTGCAGAAGCTGGGCACGATCGCCGAAAAGGAGAGTGAACTGGAGACACCTCTTGTGGCTCTGGCACACCCGGAGACCCGGGAGGCACCTGCCACCACTGACACATCAGATATGCTTTCAGATATAGATTACCCACCGGCACGGAAACGAGGGGTGGATTTGAGAAAATCGGAAAGTGGCTCCCCCGAAGACCTCCTGACAGAGGCACTGCCGATTTCCCAGCAGTGTGATCTTGTGTGGCAAGGACTCCACATCGGCTCTGCCAGTGTGCATTTAACCAGACTTGAAAATACCAATGGGAGGGTCAAATACCGCCTCACAGGAGAGATGAAAATACTTGCATTTTTCAAACGCCAGCTCCATAGAAGACTGATTTATCTTGGGGAAAAAGAGGAACTTGTGGAAAGCACATATATAAATTTTTCTCTCCTTACCGACCCGCCCGAGACACGTCTGCCACTGGCAGAGCCATTCAGGGTATGGGTGAAAAGGGAAGAGGAAAAAAGCCTTTACTCATCCTTTGAGGCGAGATACGGGAGGCTTTATCTTGCGCCACGTGGCAAAAAACCCATTAAAGTGTGAGGAAACAATACCGATTGTAGTGGCGCTTAACGCCGTGAAATTCCTAAAAGAGGAACATTATTTTTTCCCTTTACGTGGTGGTTGTTGATAGCTGGATTTATAAAGGCGGCTTTTTACCCCCGCACCAATATCGAGACTGAAAGGATTTTGAAATGACACGGAAACCCCTTGTTCTGACCGAAGATGCAATGACAAAGATTAACAAAACCCTTATCTCCCTATTGAGGCAATGTGATGCAAAATGCGCCCTCCTTGTAGACCAGGATGGCAAATGTCTCTCCAAGAGGGGATTCACAAAAACCTTGAATACCGATGCCCTTTCCGCCCTTATTGCCGGTGCATTTTCGTCAACCCGCGCAATGGCAAAATTGGTCGGCGAAAGTGACTTCAGCGTCCTTTTTCACCAGGGTAACAAAGACAATATACATAATATCCTTGTGGATGATGATACTATTCTCACTGTGATTTTCGACGACCGAACCACCACTGGAATGGTCAGACTTTACTCGAAAGAGGCAGCCAAGATTCTTAAAAAGACACTTGTCGGTGTTCGGACAAGACGCAAAAGCGGTAAGGGCATGGATATTGCCAAGGAAGCAGAAGAACGCCTGGATGACCTCTTCGGCGCATAAGGTGCTGTGTAAATGAAAAAGAAAGAGATGGAATTAGAAGGAACCCTCCGGGCATTCAGCCTGCCCGACGTCTTGCAATTTTTGTCTATGGGCAAGATGACGGGAACCTTAAATGTCTGGCAGGAGGGATACAACATAGACCTCATCATCAAGGATGGCAAGATTGTGAACTCCTCCACGCTCGACCGCCCACGGAAACTGGGGCAGATGCTTGTTTACCGCGGATTCATCAAGCGCAGCGACCTCGAGGAAGCCCTCGGTGCCCAAAAGGGGGTAGAACGCGGCAAAATGCTGGGAGAGATTCTCATTGAGAGAGACCTAATCACAAAAAAGACCTTAAAAGATGCACTGAAACTCCAGCTCGAGGAGCAAATCTGGGAACTCTTTTTCTGGAGGGATGGCAATTTCAAATTCGAGCACTCTAAAACCTCCGGCACCTCTGAAATACTCATCGAGATTGACATAGAATCACTCCTCATCGAGGGAAGTCGCCGCCTGGATGAGTGGGCAAAAATAGCAAAGAATATCCCCAGAGACGATGTCGTCCTCACCGCCAGGAAGCCCGAAGATTTCCTGATGGGTGAATTGACCCTGAGCGAGAGCGAATGGTATGTCTTGAGCTTCGTTAATGGGCTCTATGATGTCGGCTCGATTATTGACCGCTCGGGTCTGGGGAAATTTGAAACATACCGCATACTGAATTCATTTCTAACACCAGACCTTGTAGAGGTAAAACCCGCAGGGGCGATAGAAGCGGCAATTACGTGCAAAGCCGCGACCGGTGGGGCAATTGCCTCATTGAAGTCCCTCAACCCCCCCGGCACATTATCAACCGAGGGCACCAAGGCAGCGCGCCCCGCTCACAGGGGACTGGGTTCGTTATTTTACAAAAACAAACCCACTAAAGACCTCCCCGCAATTCAACTCGATTTTGTTTCCCCCGTGGGGGCGTTAGCATTCTTCGTCAACTCGCTCTATGAAACGCTTATAACCGCCGATGGTTTTGCCTCCGATAAAGCAGAGACCGACTTACTCTCCACCCTGTGGAGGCAAATACTAATGCAATATCCGAAAGCCGACCTCATCTGTGTAACCAGGGATCGCCTGAACGTAAGGGCTATTGAGGCAATTATCGAGGCTGAAAACGGCATCACAAATATCATCCACGATTGCTTTGAGGATTCACTGGAGGCAATTGTAACGCTTACTTCACATCTGCATCAAAGAGCCGTGGAACAGCTCGGTGAAAAGAGCGCCAGCCGGATGGCATCCGGCATACTCGCAGATTTCGGCGCAAACATCCATTTTAAGCATAAAGAGGCGTTTGAACTCAGGAGCTGGGCGCGGGATTTATTAAAGATTCGACGGGGGGATTCATAATGGCGGGTGAACATATACTCGTAGCTGACAGGAGTGTGGCTATCCAAGAAATAGCGAAAAACGCCCTGGAGGAGGCAGGGTATAAGGTTACGGTTGCCTCGAATGGTCTTGCCGCTCTCACCCACCCACAGATGAAAGACATAGATATGCTCGTGGTAGATGCCTCAATGGAGGGTGTGAGTGGGTTTGATGCCACCAGGGTGCTTAAGACCGATGAGGGGAATTTCGATAAACCGATTTTACTACTCATAGCCGAGGAAGAGGCGGAAGAGCGGGCAAGTCAGTCGCTTCGGGGAGCAGACGGTTACATCTTGAAGCCGTTCAAGCCCGGGGCACTTGTCATCAAGGCGCAGGCGCTGCTTGAAGAAAAAACCATCCGAGCCCGTGCCCGTAAGTTCATAGAGGATGTGGCTGACAAATTTATGGGGCAAATCGCTGAGAACCATATACAGGCAGCGGTTGAGAAGAAGACACAGATTATTGTGGAGCGCGCAATCGCAAATGTCGTCAGTATTATTGACCAGCGGGCACGCCGCGAAGTGGAAGCCAAGGTTACGTCCCTCTCCGCTGAAAAGGAACAGGATCTGGTGAAAATCACCGTCCACGAGGTGGCTAAATCTATGGTTGAAAAACTCGCTGAACGCAAAGTAACCGAGGCGATGGATACTATCCTTTCCGAACAGACCGAGAGAACTGTCAAGCGCACCGCAGACGGACTCCTGCCGGAGATGATTCGCGTAAAAATCCGTGACCAGCTTGAACATATCCTCCCCCGCGAAGTCCAGAACCGCGTCCAGAAAGCCGCAGACGAAATAGCTCAGCAGATTTCACAGAATATCGTGTCCATAATTGATAATACTGCCCAGAAACAGGTGCCCAAAGTTGCACGGGAGAAACTACCCGAAATGGCGGAAAAACAACTCAGCGTCGCCGCCGAGTCAACTATACCCAGATTGGTCAGCAGCCTCGTTAGCCACGAGGTGGATAAAGAGTTCGAGAAAACAATCAGCCCCGCTATTCAGGAGGCATCCCGACGCATTCGTAAAAGCGTGAACCTGATAAATCTATTTGTACTCTTCATTGTCCTCATCGGATTGGGATTTAACGTCTATTTCTCCCTCATAATGCCGCGACTGGCAAAAGGTGGGAAACCGCCAGCGGCAAGTGTCCGAAAATAAAGAACCCGACCGCTCCCTTCTAATCCCCAGCCTCAAAGCAACTTCAATCAAATTGTCAGTTGTCAGTTTTAGATTTTAGCTTATACCGAGATTGTCAATTTCACCCTTGGATTTCCCAGCCGCCTGCAGTGGAAAATTGGCTCAATAAGCTCAAGCGGCTAACGTCCAACATCGAACTTCTAACTTTGAGCGGGCTAACGGGCTCAACGCCTTCTTCTAAACCAGCTCTGCACAAGAAATATCCAGGGACGAAAGACAGATTCGAATATCACCGCTTTCGACATCTTGGACTTGCCTGCCCTGCGCTCGGTGTAAATAATGGGGAATTCGCGGATGCTGCCATTTGCCCTCGCCACCCTGAAAACCATCTCTACAAGAAAACAGTATCCGTGTGAGTGCACATCATTTGCGAGGATATGCTCAAGTGGCTTTCTTCGGTAAGCCCTGAAGCCGCTTGTATAATCCTTAATCCCAAGCCTGAAGATGAGATTTACGTATTTATTTGCAAAGAGGCTCAATAATAGCCTACTAATTGACCAGTTGAGAACACGCACACCACCTGTATAGCGGGAGCCAATCACCAAATCTGCGGCTTTCAGGGTGGCGAGCATCCCCGGAATGGCATCGGGATTATGCGAAAGGTCGGCATCCATACTCACCACCGCATCTGCACCCATATCGAGGGCGAAGCGAAAACCCGCTATGCAGGCAGACCCATAGCCGAGCTTTCCCTGCCGGATAAGGGGATGAATCCTGCCATCTCGCCCGGAGTATGTGCGGAGAAAATCGGGAGTGCCATCTGGCGAATTGTCATCTACTACAACCACCTCAAGTCCCGGAACGGGGAGTTTAAGAAGGGCGGGGAGGAGCTTTCCCAGATTCGACTTTTCGTTGTATGCAGCAATGATAACAAATACTTTTTGAAAATCCGCGTCCGGCATTTTTCAGGCATCTTTCAAGATAAGATATTTTGCCTTTATGCCCGGGCGATGTAATAATCAAGTCTTTTGAGGATGTTTTATGACGCCTTCCCCAGGAGAGCGTTCGATGCGCCGCATATATTTAATTCTAATTCTTATTATGTTTGCGGCTTTCATTATGCGCCTTGTTAATATCTCTTATGGACTGCCACAACCCGGCTATTTCTCATCCGACGAGATTGATAATGTAAGTAAGGCAGTCCGGTTTTCCCTTGGCACCCTGAAACCCACGCACCTCAATAAGCCGACCCTGTATAACGTTATCATCTTTGTCCAGTACGGAGTTTTGTTTTTTGCATTAAGGATATTCGGCGGCATCAAGGATGTGCACGATTTTAGCCGCCTCTTTTTTATCCGCCCCGGGATATTTTACTTGCTGGCACGCTTTACGTCCGCGGCTGCCGGAGCGTTTACGGTCTTTTTGGTTTACAGAATAGGGCGGAAGATAAAGGATGAAAAGACCGGGCTTATAAGTGCCTTTTTGCTCGCTTTTTGTTTTACGTCGGTGTGCCAATCACATATCGCCAAAGTGGATACGGTGATGGTTGCCCTCTTGATGGGCGCAATCTGGGCTGCACTCCGCATATTGAAAGACCAACGCTGGACGAATTATGCCCTGTGCGGGTTACTGCTGGGGCTTTCTGTCTCGACAAAATATAATGCCGTTGTGGGGTTCTGGTTTCTTTTAGCGTTTCATTTTTACGTCCATTTCCAAAGGGGAAAAGGCAAGTTCTGGAATGCACTTGTGAGTGGCATAAAGTCAGGCGGGTTATGGATAGCCCTTGCAGCAAGTTATATAGGCTTTTGCATCGGGACGCCCTATTTTCCCCTCCATCCCGTCCAATACATCAGTGAGCTATCCCGCACTGTCATAATAAAGGAGCTCGGCGGGAAGGGGACGTGGCTGTGGGCAAAGTCTTACCACGGATTCGGGTTTCTTGCCCGAATGTATATCACAGAGCTCGGGGCTATATTTCTTGTATTTTTTTGTCTCTCGGTAATTTTCCTCAAGCATAAATGCACAATAGTGATAGCCTCAATACTCGCACTTATTTTCGTATATACAGTTATGCTTTCCGTTGTAGGGCATCTGGACTACCAATACATTATGCCCCTGACGCCCCTGATATGCCTTGTGTCGGCTTTGTGGATTACGTCGCTTTCGGAGAGGCGGAAATTCTTGCTCGTCCTTGTTCCCGTAATCCTGATTGCAGAACCGTTCTTTAGAAGCATTCGATTTGATACAGAGACCCTCGGAGAAGACACACGCATATCCGCTGCTCGCTGGATTGAGAGTAACATTCCCCGCGATAGTTTGATACTCTTCGATACTGATTTTTATTACGGCTACCATCCACCCTTAAATTTTACGGATGCGACATATCGGCGTCTGGAGGAGCGGGCAATAGCGCAAGGCGGCACCGGTCTTTTCTTTAAATATCTCCGCAAGTTCAACAATCCGAAAGCACCTTATGATGCCTATTTCCTGCCGCCACTACCGTTTTTGACTCACCAGCAAACAAGGGGAATGCCGGTTCACGGCGAGGAGGGAAAAAGAAAAACCGGGGGCACGTCCGGCGAGATTCGCATAACGGGAGATATGGATTATTATGTCAAGAAGGGAATCAGAATCGTTGTCACTTCAGGACATTTGCGTAAAACCGCTATCGCCTACAAAGGGAAGGGGATTGATGAATACAAGGCATTTTACGCCGCTCTTGATACTGCAGGAACCCTCGTAAAATACATAAAGCCCCGGTCCTTCAAAAACAGAGGACCCACTATAAGAATTTATGCTTTTTTCAAGTCTGCGCTTGAAAAAAAAGGTAAAAGGTAAAAATTGCTTTCCGTCGGAGATGGATCAATTTTAAATCATCGGTTGTCAGTTTTAGCTTTTAGCTTGCTGGATTCATAACGCTGACAATTCTACACAGGCGATTGTCCCATAGTTCCAAATAACTCCTTGATTCGGGAAGGCGAACACACATACGATTCGCCCGTTGCCTGTCGAAATGCAGAATATGTCAACACTCTTGATGTTACTATCTGAATGTCGCCCGAAAAAGATACATATAGCCGTGCGTGGGGTCGAGCAGCAGGTTGGGGAATTATCTGCGTCGCCGTCCTTATGTATTTTTATCTTCAGATTCTTACGCCGCTTTCCCGTCTTCATTGTAATGACTTCAAGCATCTTTACATCGGCGCAAAGATTCTGCGCGACCGTAATAGCCCATACAATGCCGAGCGGATGTTTTACGAGGCTGCACGCTATGGGTTGCCCTCGATCCTGCCGTATGTCTATATGCCCTTCACTGGCATAGTTCTTTCCCCGCTCACACTGTTCCCATTCAACACGGCGGCGCATATCTGGTTCTGGATAAATCAGGCACTGCTTTTTTCATCGCTCTTTTTAATTGTGCTTGCACACGAAGGGCGCAAGGAGGTTCGCGCCGGAATCTGGTTTTTGTATATTGCACTATTTTATCCCCTCACACGTAACTTCACGGCAGGGCAACTGAATGTCGTTCTATTATTCTGTTATGCGCTGGTGTGGTATTTTCACACGAAGAGATGGGCACCGGCGGTTGGGGTAGTTGCGGCATTTGCCACACTCTTCAAGCTATCGCCGGGGATTTTGTTTCTATACTTTTTGTGGAAGCGGCAGTGGAAAAATCTCATCTGGGCTTGCATTTTCTCGGCGATATTCCTGACTATATCAATTGCGATTGTGGGAATAGATGTTCATAAAGAATTCATCCCGATTCTCTCCCGGATGTCTTACGGGCATTCCACGTGGGAACGCTTCGGGAACGATTTTTACCGCGACCCCTTTAATCAATCCTTCAATTCGCTGTTTCATCATTTGTTTACGCCGAACCCATACACGCGCCCGTGGGCGATATTACCCAAAAGGGCGGCGGATTTATTAACAACGCTGGTTGCGATTTCGCTTTTGGCACTTGTTTTATTCCTGACATTTCCCCAAAAGAAACCCACGGATAAAGAGGACGCAAAAATCAGCTACGCACTTTTTATTTTGCTTTCGCTCTTTTTACCGGCGCTTTGCTGGGACCATTATTTTGTGCAGGCATTATGGGCGATAGTTCTGCTCGAGCGGATTCTTGAGCGGCGAGGGTCAGCCGTCAGCGTATTGATATTCGCAGCAGCATTGTGGGCGCTGGCAATTCCGTATAATTTCAACAACCCGCATTTCCGCAAAGGCGCCGGTATACTCCTTATGTCGTTAAAACTCTGGGGGGCGCTTGCGATTTTTGTTCTGTTCATAATTTTGCGAATCCCTAAATACCGCCTGTCGGGAAAAAGATGACTCTTGAGAATTTGATATACGGAAAATCGCCTGCCGGAATCGGAGAGATGGGGCTTGCCGTCCTCCTTTCGGCTGCAAGACCATTTTATGCCGCCGGTTTATTTATCCATCGCGGGCTTTACGACTCTGGCATCAAAAAGGCTAAAAATCTACCCTGCCGGGTGGTGTGCATAGGAAATATAACACTGGGTGGAACCGGCAAGACCCCCACGACTCGCCTTGCAGCGAAACTCCTGACAGATGCCCACAAGCATGTCGTGATACTTTCGCGCGGTTATGGACGTATCCGCAAAGGGCGGGATTTGATTGTGGCGAGTGATGGCAGACAGGTTCTGTCCACACCCGAAGAGGCGGGGGATGAACCTTTCCTCTTAGCGCGGGCACTCCAGGGCGTGCCTGTGATTGTCTGTGCCAACCGATTCCGCGCAGGCACCTATGCCATTAAACATTTTCACCCCGACGTGATTCTTCTGGATGACGGTTTTCAACACTGGACACTCAAACGCGACTGCGATTGCGTTTGTATAGATTCAACAACGCCTCTGGGCACTTTGCGTCTCTTTCCACGAGGCACCCTGCGAGAGCCACTTACGGGTCTGCGCCGCGCACAGGCTGTTATTCTCACGTGCACCGAGAACACGGAAAATACAAAAGAACAGGAACACCTTATCCGCGAAATGGTGCCGGATATATCCATTCTCCATCTGCGCTACCGGGCAGGGGCGGTTGTCCCTCTGTCTGACAGAGAGTCTTTTCGGATTCCCCCGCATAAACTGGCACAGAAATCGGTTTTACTTCTCTGCGGAATCGCAAATCCCGATTCATTCTTTGCACTCGCCAGAGGTGTTGCGCCAAAGATTGTAAAACAATTATCCTTTCCCGACCATGTCCATTATACACCCGAGCACATCAGAGAGATACAGCGCGCCTTTACATATTCGAATGCCGACATCGCCATAACCACAGAGAAAGATGCCGTCAAACTCGCCGGCGCAGGGCTTACGCGAAGCCCCCTTTATTACGTTGAGCTGGAAACTAAATTTGAAAATGAAGAAGAAACCAGACATTTTCTCTCAATCCTATCAGAGGCGGAAAAATAATGCAGCCAGAGACGGATATCTCTTCGGCAGAGCTAACGCAGATGATTGTGAGCGGTGCACGGGTAAGTCGTTGTGTGCTTTGCGGAAAGTGTGCTGCGGTCTGCCCATCCTATAATGGGGTGCGAGAGGAGATATATTCGCCCCGCGGCAGGGTCGCCCTCATCGGTGCCTTTCTCGAAGGGACGCTGAAACCGGCGGAGAAATTCTCCTCCTCACTCTCCACCTGCCTTATGTGCGGAGCGTGTGATGAGAGCTGCCCGACAGGTGTCCGCCCCACACTTGCGGTGCTACTCGTCAAAAACTATACCGAGTTCGAAAATCTCCATAGTGATACCAAAAAATACCTTGCGGGCGTTTCGGGCGAAAAGTTCCCGTTATCGCTTCTAAAAAAGTCGAACCTGTTACCGCCCGGACATAACCCGCCATTGACTTCGCGGCTTTATGAATTGCCACCGCCCCCGGAACATCCCATCCGCCATACCGCCTTCTTTTTGGGATGTGTGATGAATCAACTCCTCCCGCAGGCAGCGGAGGCGTCAATCAGGCTCTTGCGCAGGCTGGGCTATGATGCACAGATACCAGAAGGGTTACAATGTTGTGGGATGCCGTATGCGCTGATTGGGGAACTGGGGATGGCGCGTTCAGTTGCCCTCGGGAATATTGAAGCCCTTGAGAAAATGAATCCCGACGTTATCGTAACCGACTGTGCCACGTGTAGTGCGGCGCTCAAGAGTTATCCCGATTGGTTCTGCGCGGATTCTGATGAAGCACACAAAGCGGCAGAGATTGCCGGAAAGGTTCGCATCTTTTCGGAGTTCCTCGAAGAATTCGTCCCGTTGAGTGATACCTTCGATTCATTCGATGGCTTGCGTGTGGTATACGATGACGCCTGCGTCTTGCGCCACTGGCAGGGAGTTTACTCTGCACCGCGACATCTCCTGAACTCACTCAAAGGGCTTATGCAAAAAGAGGTGCCGGGAGAAGATTGTTCTCCCGGGTGGGCGGGGATATTGCTGACACGGGCGGTTGACATCGCCGATAAAATCTCCCGCCGCAGGCTCGATTCCCTGAAGAGAGCCGGCGTAGATGCCGTGATTACAGAAGACGCCGCCCGTCACCTGATGCTCCTGCGCAGCCTGCGGGATTGCAAATCACCCATACGGGCACTTCACATATCGGAATTACTGCTCCGAAAATTTAAACCACAGGGAGCACGGGGAAGAAAAAAAATCCCTGTGTCCCCCCGTCTCCCCAGTGGTTAAAAACTATTTTCCATCCTTCTGGGAGATCGAAGATTCGCCGTGGTGGAGATGGCGGACTGTAGTTGGGTGATATTTTTTTTCCTTGACGTGAGCGGGGACGCGGATTCTGATTAAGCGTATTTGGTATATGAAAAAATGTGTGTATCTGGGGGTGGGGTTTTATGACCAAAGAGGAAGTGGTGAAAAGGTTAAGGGAAAAAACGGGGCTTTCACACAATCAATCCACCGGGGCGCTCGAGCTCTTTTTAGAGTCGGCAAAAGAAGCCCTGCAGAGGGGAGAAAAGGTTTGCCTTGTAGGCTTCGGCACCTTCAGGGTAAAGAAGAAGAACGCGCGAAAATGCCGCAATCCTCGCACTGGAAAGAGGGTGAACATCCCCGAAAAACGTGTGGTGGTGTTTAAGCCCGGCAAGGCATTTCGCGAACTGGTAAATCGCACATAATTGTGAACGAAGAATGGTGAACTGTGAATTGTGAATGAGGGAACGTCCGGGGACTACTAACAGTCAAAATCTCATTTTTTTACCGGAATATTCAGAAAATATAATCATAAATCATTGATTTTGTTATGGATCGGGCATATTTTGAATTGTCGGTTTTTCTCCGCCACGGCGGATTAGATTTTTAATTTGCGGCGATAGCCGTACCGTGAGTCCTTCATTCTCAATTCATCATCCACAGTTCTTCGTTCAAATATCACACCGTTAGCGGACGGGCATAAAGGGGGCAATCTTTCCTGAGGGTGAAACATAAAAAGCGACCTCGGTGGCTCAGGGATTTGAAATACTTCCTGCTGAGGTATATAGGCGTCCCCCTTGGCTCTCTCCTTTTTCGATTGTGGCAGGCATCACTTCGCATCGAGTATAAAAACATAAACTATCTTGAGGATGCCCACAGGAGCGGGAGGGGGATTATATTCAGTTTCTGGCACTGCGACCTCTTTGTCACGAGTTGCGCTGGGCGTCGTGAGAATCGGCGAAAGAAAATTTATATCCTGACCAGCCGGAGTCGTGATGGTGAGGTCTTTACAAGGTTCCTGGCAAATCTGGGTTTTGGTGCGGTGCGTGGTTCAAGTGCACGTGGTGGCATCGGGGCATTTCTGGGGCTTAATCGTAAACTCCGCCTCGGTATGAATACTGCACTTGCGCTGGACGGTCCACGTGGTCCCTGCTTTGAAGTCAAGATCGGTGCACTTCTCCTGGCAAAGACCTCACGGGCTATTCTGCTGCCCTTTGCTGTTCACTGTCACTCCAAAATTACCCTTCGGTCGTGGGACAGGTGCGAAATCCCGCTCCCATTTTCCCGGTGCGAAGTAAAATTAGGAAAGCCGATTGCAATTCGCAGCGATGCAGATGGTGATTCGCTGGAAGCCTCTCGAATGAATTTAGAAAACACATTGCGCAAACTTAAAGGAATAGCTACATATACAGATTCATAAAATCTCCGGTTGGTCTTCGGACAGGGACACGCTCACGGGTAGGGAAAACGACACAAAACCCCAACGCCTACTGCCCGAATTTTGGGAGGGAGTATGTACCCACGTGTGCTCACCATTGCGGGTTCTGATTCGGGTGGCGGAGCCGGAATACAGGCTGATATAAAGACGTTTCAAAATCTCGGCGTATTCGGTATGTCTGCCATAACTGCCCTCACGGCTCAAAATACACTCGGTGTTCAGGGGATATTTGAAGTTCC
This sequence comes from uncultured Candidatus Sumerlaeota bacterium, assembly GCA_964526215.1. Lineage (GTDB taxonomy): Bacteria > Sumerlaeota > Sumerlaeia > MWCT01 > MWCT01 > CAZGKP01. The sequence goes on along the minus strand of CAZGKP010000046.1, from coordinate 356 downwards.
GCCCGAATTCCTCGAACTGCAAATCCGTTCAGTTCTCTGTGACATCGGGACGGATGCCGTCAAGACAGGTATGCTGGCGAGTGCAAGGCTCGCCGAAACAACTGCACGCCTCCTGCGAGAATTCGATATGGGAAATATCGTGGTTGACCCCGTGATGGTATCAAAGAGCGGCGCACCTCTCATAGAAAAAGATGCAACACGCATAATTATGGAGAAATTGATACCCCTTGCGACAATCGTCACGCCCAACCTCGATGAGGCGGAGGTTATATGCGCCTGTGAAGTCCGCACCGTAAGAGAGATGCAGGACGCCGCCCGGAATATCTTTGCCCTGGGCGCGAAAAACGTCCTTCTAA
>CAZGKP010000045.1:9997-20673 GCA_964526215.1 uncultured Candidatus Sumerlaeota bacterium | reverse complement strand
GACAACACCACGCCGGGCATTGATTTGTTACTGGAGGGCTTTCAAGGTGGCGATGTCCCCTTTATGTTTTATCAGACCCGCTCACTTCCGGGTAAGGTTATGGATAAGCATCTCACACAATTATTCTCAGGCAAATGGCATAATCTCAACATCTATATACCCTTTGCAAAGATTGAAAAGATGCAGGAATATCTCTCGACAGATACAACCTGGCAAAGTGGTGGATTCAAGCCGATTTTCATTCATCGCCATCACCTGAAAACTTTTTGAAAAGGCAACCGCTTATGCCAGAGATAGATTTCGCACAAATACTGATTGACGCTATTGAAAAGAGCGCATCGGATATCCACCTCACGGTTGGTAACCCACCAATGGTGCGCATCCATGGCACAATCCTGCCCATCTATGAAGAATTAAAACCTCTCACACGGGAAAATCTCCACGCCCTGCTATATGACATCCTGACAGAAGAACAACGCAAACGCCTTGAACGCGACAAAGAACTCGATTTTGCACTTGAGCTGAAAAGCGTTGGGAGGTTCAGGGCAAATATTTTCTACACAAGAAGGGGAGAAGCGGCCGCCTTCAGATTCATCCCCAGCGAGATAAAGTCATTTGCCGAACTCGGTCTCCCGGAGCAGACCCTCATCGAACTATGTAACCGGAAAAAGGGGCTTGTCCTCGTGACCGGTCCCACCGGCAGCGGCAAATCAACAACACTCGCCACTATGATTGACTATATCAATTCAAGCAGGAGCGAACATATATTGACCATTGAAGACCCGATAGAATTTGTTCACAAGCACAAGAAATGCAATGTTAATCAGCGTGAGGTCGGGGGACACACACATTCCTTCGCCAATGCGCTCCGCAGTGCCCTGCGCGAAGACCCGGACATTATTCTTGTCGGAGAGATGCGAGATTTGGAAACAATTTCCCTCGCCATCACCGCCGCCGAGACCGGACACCTCGTCTTTGGCACGCTCCACACAATGAATGCTCCCAAGACCGTTGACCGCGTCGTTGACGTCTTCCCACCCGCCCAGCAACAGCAAATTCGTATGATGTTCGCAGAGGCAATTGCGGCAGTGATATCGCAGGTTCTCTTGAAAAAACGCGCTGGCGCAGGGCGTATTGCTGCACTCGAAATTATGATTGGCACGCAGGCGGTGAAAAGCCTGATTCGTGAACAAAAGACACACCAACTCCCCACTATCATTCAGACCTCTCAGAAAATCGGAATGCAAAGTATGGACCAGGTACTCAAAAACCTCGTGATGCGCGGCAAGGTCAGCGCAAAAGAAGCAGCAATGTATGCCTCGAATCCCGTAACCTTCGACCCGAATGCATCCACTTCCTACTTGAAACAAACCCGATAGCGAATAAGGCAATAACGGGGGATATTGGAGTTTCTTCATTAACGACAGCCGTAATAGCATATTCAGATTTCGTGTTCGTTCTCAATTTTTCGATTATGATTATGAATGTGTGCACGAGATAGAACGTAATCAAAGAAATTAAAAGTAAAAAGGCAAAAGTTAAAATCAGTATCCACCGAGGCGGATTAGATTCTTAGGAAATTTCAAATATCTTCGGCTAGTTTTGAATTGTCAGTTGTCAGTTTTAGATTTTAGCTTACCCAGTAAGGTTTTAGCCTCGGTATTATGTGGTTCCAGTTCGAGGACGCGATGCCAGAGTTTTTGTGCCGCAGCGGGTTGTCCCATCAGGAGGGCTGTCTTACCAAGGTTCAAAAGCGCCTTTGTATTTTTGGGCTGAAGCTTGACAGCGTTGCGAAAACAAACGGCGGCTGTCTCCAATTTCCCTTTATCTTTTGTATTCTTTAGATATGTATCAAAGCAGAGCTCACCGATTGCCATGTGGACACGTGCATCTTGCGGTACACGTTTTTGATACACATAAAGGACGTCGAAAGCCTTCTGGGGCTGATTGAAGATGACGTAGAGTTGGTGAAGGGTGAAAGAGATTTCAAAGGGCGGGTTAGGGACTTTCTTGCGCGCCTCTTCCAGGAGCGCAATCGCCTTTTCGGGGAATTGCCGCCTCGATTCCAGCTGGGCAAGAAGCAGGTATGGTTGTGCCAACTTCGGATTGAGGTGAATGGCTTCTTCGAGGTCGCCGACTGCTTCATTCACCTTGTCGAGTTTAGAATATGCCAGGGCACGATTACTTAAGAGCATAGGGCGCAAGGTGCCCGGTTTTGCCTCAAGGGCGCGGGAAAAGAGATCAATCGCCTCCGTGAATTTGTCTTTATCGAATGCGAGATTTCCCAGCTCCGAGAGTGCGGTGGAATTCCGGGGATTAGCCTCGATTGCCTTTTTGAAGAAGCGTTCGGCGAGGGCAGGATAGCCGAGTTCTCTATACATAACGGCGACGTTTGAGTAATTTTCGCCCTCAGAGTCAGTTCCCCGGGCGGCAGCACGGCAAAGCACCTCTTTTGCCTTTTGGGGGCGTCTGGTATCGATCAACAGACGTGCAAGGTCATGATATGCGATATAGTGTGCGGGGTTGAGCTCAATAGCCTTTCGGAAATTTTTCTCGGCGGGCAAGGTCATACCGGCACCATAATGACTGATGCCCAGATTGGTTAAGGCATCGGGGGATTGTGGATGCATCTGTGCCTCGGCAGACCATAAGGTTATGTCCGTCTGCCAGTCGTGGTTTCTGGTGTAAGTCCGCAGGGTGTATAATCCGAGTAGTGAAAGGAGCACCACCAACACGGCAAGATTCTGCCCCCAATCGAAGAATACCCCGCGTTGCACAGTCAGTGCCGCAAGAGTCGCCCCTAACGCGAGGCAAAAACCCACAGAAGCCAGATAGAGCGTCCGTTCTGCTATAACAGTTTGCGTATGGAAAAGAGTCAACGCCGGTAATACCGCTATTATGAAAAATCCAAGCCCGAAAGATAATGCGGGAAGTCTGCGTGCAAGCACAATACAAGCCACAATCAAGGCGATAAATATCGGGATTGCCATCCAGAGCGGCGGGAGGATATGCGGTTCGAGCTGCAAGTTGTAAAGGCTTGTCAATCGAAAAGGCAAAAGGAGGAGCTGAAAATATTTCGCATAAATTCTTATTATGAGTGGAAATTTCTGGAGACCCGCCCAGCCGCCAGTGACTCCGCCTGCGCCGGAGAGAACAAAGGCACGAATGCCCGCGTAAATCAAAACCACAATCACCAGGGGGACATAAACGCTGAAGATGCGGAATCGTAATGCCGCGCGTCCCCGGAGTTCTTCTCGGAAAAAAACCGCATCGTATAAAACCAGGATAAGCGGCAGAATAATTGCACCTTCATAACTCAAGAGGCTGAGGACGTAACACACAACCATTGCTGCGATGTATACGATATGGATGCGGGGGAGAGTGCCGCTTCTCTGCCTATGCCGAAATGATATGGCAAACCAGAAAGCGGCAAGGAAGAATACCGTGGCAAGCATCACAGCGCGACCCGAAACCCACGCCACATTTTCCGTATGGATGGAATGCGCCGCAAAAAGAAGTGAGGCGAAAAATGCCGCCCGCACATCTCTACCCGTTATGCGCCACAACAAAGCATAAACCAAAAGAGAACAAATTATTTGCAGAAAAATATTTGTAGCGTGATAGCCCCGGGGCTTAAGACCCCACAGAGCATAATCCAGCATATAAGAAAGTTCCGTAATGGGGCGATATAGATGCGGGATAGCGGAGTCCGAGGGAAAAGGGTAGACAAATAGGGCGGGCAGATTCCCCAACTCCTGTATCCGGGAATTGTTTACAACGTTATCAACGTCTTTATAGACAAACCGGTTCTGCAAAGTGGAGAGATATAGCCCCGTCCCAAAACACGCAATGATAAGACACAAAAACCAGTGAGGATACTTTTGTCTGTGTGATTTTCTCATTGTCAAGGTTCGCAGAATGTATTCAAATTTCCAATTTCAGAGAAGAAAGGATGTTTGGAAGGAGCGGCAAAATGCAAGCCATTTCTCGAGGAGACACAAAGCCGACTTCATCTATGGCACCTGTGCAATCGGCATTTTCTCGCAACAAAGTATGTTATTTCTGGCTGAGGAGATGACCGGGAGTGGGTGGCGCCTGGGTAAAAGATTTATCGAGCCATTCACTTGTTTCATCATTGCCCGTAATACCATTGCCGCCTTTTTTCTTTTCCCCCGATTCTGTGAGGTCAATCCTCTGGAAGGAATTACCCTCTGATGGTAGCCCTGTAGAAACCGCCCTTTGTTGTGAGATGGGGGTATGGGGGAGATAGGCACTCGCAATACTATCCAGGTCAGGACCATCACACATTTTATTGGTCTTATCAACATTCCTTCAATCGCCGCACATTATGACGACTGTTACTGGAGAAACCCAAGAAGTGTTTTCTCATCCAGGACTTCTGATGTGCGGCGAAGAACCTTTCCCTGACTATCCGTAATGATTAAAGTAGGGACTTTGAAAATGCCCTAGGAATTGTCCAGCTTATGGGGAGCACCTCAATGCGCGGGTCTTGTGAACTGGTGAGGATTGCTTCTGTCTTATACCTGCCGAGTGCATCCCTCACTTGCGGCTGTGAAAAGATGCGTTCCTGCTTCTTGCAGTTAGCAACTGTTGGTTCGTAAAAATAGTAAAGTATTTGCCCCTTGTGAGATGCGGGAAGCGTTGAAACTGGAGTCACCTGCACGGGGGAGGATCCCACAGATGTAGTGGCATAGGGCGTCGGTGCATAACCCGCTATGGGCTTAAGCTTGCTATCGGAGGCACCTTTAGTATCCGATGTAAAGACGTATAACTCCCGAATCCTGACCGCCCAATCATCCCGAGGACTATTTGGGGCAGCGCTCACCTGTGGGTCGGTTACCTCAAGTTTGAGATATCGAAGATTAACACCGGCAAGTGTGAATTCTGTCATAGCTTTGGTATTATCCTTTATTTCCTTTATGCTAAACCAGGGACCCTCGATAGATTTGGTGCTACCGACAAAATTAAAGTCTTCCGTATTCAGGTGTGTCCGGTCTGGTTTTGTGCCATCGTGTATGACGACTATGCGAGTAACGGGATAGACGGCGCCGAAATCCATCGCAACCCAGTGTATCTGGGGCTGGCGATAACCTGCGTGGAAACAACACCACTTATGATTTGTATCGGCGACCCCATCCCATAAATGGGTAGCGGAATATTGAATATTACCGGGCTGGTCGCAGGACTTATATGCCACAGGGATGAGCCTGCTTTCTGTGGCATTAGCCGTTGCGCTAAAAATAATGATAACACTCATTGTGAGTAGTAAAATCTCAGCTATTTTCCGACTTTTCATAATTCTCCCCCTCCAATACCTGTAATACTACTGGTAATATATTCCACCCTCATATATGTCAACTTTTTTAGATGGGCAGAATTGCAACGTTATTACTTGAAATGGAGATATGTTTCGTTTGATGTTTAAGTCGAGAGGTTATGGAGAATGATTTTTTATCTAATAATGCTATTCATTGTCCTGCCGATTACGGAGGTATGGCTGATTGTGCAGGTCGCAAGGGCGACATCGTGGGCGACGACGTTTTTAATCGTGATAGCCACCGGCATCATCGGGACGGCAATGGCGAGACATCAGGGGTGGAAAATCTGGGGCAGGATTCGGGGCGCCCTTGGACGTGGCGAATTGCCCGGTGATGACTTGCTGGATGGCTTTTTCTTACTGGTCGGAGGTATACTTCTGATTACGCCCGGCTTAATCACGGATAGTGTAGGATTCATCTTGCTTATCCCGCTCACACGCGCCCTGATTCGTAATTATGTAAAGATGCGGCTAAAGAAATCCATCCGGCGAGGCACAACCCGGTTCCATTTTTACACAACCGGTGTGGCATCCGAATATGACTCCGACATTATTGATGTAACCTCTGAAGAGGAAGATGAATAACAGCTGAACTCTCCGCCTCATAGATGATAGATAGTCGCGACCTTTCACTGCCCCACTGGTGAGAATACAATACCGGCTACTTCTCGAGGGAGTTATCATCGGTGAGAATCTGATTATCCTCACCACTTGGGTTTCTTCACTTTTTATTGACGCAACTTTTGGAATCAAGCAAGAGATTGAATGTATTTGTTTTCCGAAAAAGTAGTTTGGTTTGTTGTAAATGTTTCCTCCGTGTTGACCTCAATATACTGGAGAATGAGAAATGATACCGATTCTTGATGCTTGCGACCTCGCCCTATCGGTGAAGTGGTTTAAGATAAAAGCGCCGGATATATCAAAGAAGGCACGCGCAGGGCAGTTCGTGATTGTCCGCTCGGAAGAAGAGGGCGAACGCATCCCGCTCACTATTGCGGATTTCGACGGGGAACGCACAATTGAATTGGTCGTGCAGGAACTCGGCGAAAGCACTCGCAGAATCAATACTCTCAATAAAGGCGATGTATTTTTGAATGTTGCCGGACCCCTGGGGCGCCCTTCGGAGATTGCCGAGTTCGGCACGGTCGTTTGCATCGGAGGCGGGATTGGCATTGCACCGATTTATCCCATCGCTCGTGAACTCAAAAACGCACGTAACAAAATCATCACCATAATGGGTGTCAGAAATAAGGACCTCCTTTTCTGGGAAGATAGATTACGCTCGGTCAGTGACGATTTGTTGATAACCACTGACGATGGTTCTTATGGCAGAAAGGGCGTTGTTACCGAGCCGCTCAAAGACCTCATCGCAAGCGGCGAAAAGATTGACCGCGTCATTGCCATAGGTCCCGCGATTATGATGAAGTTTGTTGCATTAACCACGCGCCCGCACAGTATCAAGACCATTGTGAGTCTGAACTCGATTATGGTTGACGGGAGCGGTATGTGTGGGTCGTGCCGCGTTGAGGTTGGAGACGAGACAAAATTTGTCTGCGTTGATGGACCCGAATTTGATGCACATAAAGTTGATTTTGATTTACTTCTGAGACGCCTTACCTTCTATAAAAAAGAAGAGCAAAAATGCAAGCTGGCGGAGGCTATCTGAATGGTTGTGGAGCGTCCGATGCGTCAAGAGATGCCAAGACAGAAGCCGGCTGTTCGCGCCCACAATTTCGGCGAGGTGGCTCTTGGCTATTCGGAAGATACGGCAGTTATCGAGGCGAGTCGTTGCATTCAATGCAAAACAAGTCCGTGTATCGCAGGTTGTCCGGTAGAGATAGATATACCGGGATTCATCGCAAAGGTCAAGGAGCGGGATTTTCGGGATGCGGCGCGTATTCTGAAGGAGAAAAATGTCCTCCCCGCGATATGCGGTCGTGTCTGCCCGCAGGAAGACCAGTGCGAGAAGGTTTGCATCCTTGCAAAGAAGGACAAGCCGGTTGCGATTGGCAGACTGGAACGTTTTGTGGCGGACTGGGAGGCGGCAAATATACAAACTCAAAACTCAAAATTCAAAACTCAAATCTCAAATCTCAAATCTCAAATCCCCAATCCCCAATCCGCAATCCCCAATCCCCAATCGGTAGGGCGTGTGGCAGTTGTGGGTTCGGGACCTTCGGGGCTTACGCTTGCTGGCGACCTTGCGCGGCTGGGACACCGCGTTACAATATTTGAGGCGCTGCATAAACCCGGCGGTGTCCTGATTTATGGCATACCCGAATTCCGTTTGCCGAAAGCCATTGTCGAGCGCGAGGTAAATTTCGTGAAATCTCTGGGCGTTGAGATAAAAACCGACTATGTAATCGGTTACACCTTCACCATAGATGACCTCCTCGAAAACGAATATGATGCGGTTTATGTTGCGACCGGTGCGGGGCTACCACGCTTTATGAATATACCCGGCGAAAATTTGAACGGTGTCTATTCTGCAAATGAGTTCCTGACACGTTCAAACCTGATGAAGGCATATCTCTTTCCCGAATATAAGACGCCCATAAAGGTTGGCAGGCGTGTGGCGGTTGTGGGCGGCGGAAATGTTGCGATGGACGCCGCAAGGACAGCCCTCAGACTCGGCGCCGACGAAGTGCATCTGATATATCGCCGCTCGCGCGTCGAGATGCCTGCCAGGGTAGAGGAGGTTGAAAACGCCATCGAGGAAGGAATTAAATTTCACTTCCTCACAAACCCCGTGCAGATACTGGAAGATGGGGACAATCCGGGTTGGGTAAGCGAGGTGGAATGCATCCAGATGAGACTCGGCGAACCCGACTTGTCGAATCGCCGCCGACCAATACCCATCCCCGGCTCCGAACACAGGTACAAGATTGATGTAATTGTGATAGCCATAGGAACCGGTGCAAACCCCCTTATCTCATCTACAACACCTGACCTTGCCATAAACAAGTGGGGATACATCATAACGGATGAAGAGACCGGCAGGACAAATAAACCCGGCGTTTATGCAGGAGGCGATATTGTAACCGGTGCGGCAACGGTCATTCTAGCGATGGGCGCAGCACGCAAATCCGCATCTGCCATTCATGAATACATATTGCAAAAGAAATTGAAAGGTTCATCACACTCAAATAAGTGAAAGGAATCTTTCGACAGGATTGCACGGATTTCACAGATAAAAAAACATCTGTGTCTATCCGCGTCATCTTGTCTAAAAAATAAATTTTGGGAGGAAATGAAATGAAAAAGAAACCGTCTCTCGTCAGTGCAATCTTATTGTGGAACAAAGACGTGCCTTATTCTGCGCGGGAATTTGCAAAGACGCTCAAGAGTCTCGCATCCCAGTATTATGCGGCAACGGAAATCATTGTCGTGGATGGCAATGGCAAAGGGGCAAAGAGACCTTATCTCTCGCGCAACAAAGCCCTGATGAAGAGGGTAAAGGTTGTTCCCGGCACATTCAAAAATCGCGCGGCATATTTCAATGCCGGGATTAAAAAGGCGCGGGGCGAATTCGTCCTTTTGGTGAACACCCTCGAGAATGCCATCGAATTCCGCCGGAGCGCCCTTGACACCTTCGTTATGGTGGCGCAACGCAACAAAGACGCCGCAATGGTATATTCGGATTACGAACGCGTCAGTGCTGATGGTCTGAAGACAGAGGTGCATCTTTTGCCTTATCACGAAGGCAGATTGCGCGATGCTGTTGATTTCGGCAAGGCGTTCTTTTTTCCAGCGAGCGTTCTCAGGAGATTGCGCGGAGTGAAAGAGAAATACAACGCGGCTGACCTTTATGATTTGTTCTTGCGTGCATCGGAGAAAGGCGAACTCGTCGGCATCGCAAATCGCTTTAACGGCTCACTTTACGGCGTGAAGGAACAGGCGGGAGAATTCGATGTATTTTATTACCTGAAAGCCGGGAAATCGGTCGCCCTCGAGTTAGAGGCAGCCTGCACAGAACACCTGAGGCGCATCGGCGCTTATCTTGCGCCGGGACAGAATTACCGTCCCATCAAATACACACGTGCAGAGGAAAGAAAATTCAAGTACCTCTTCAGCGTGGTTATTCCCGTTTTCGGTCGCCCGGAATTTATCGGCATAGCAATTGAATCCGTGCAGGCACAAACCCTTGGAAAAAAGGTCGAGGTAATTGTCGTCGTAAACGGCGGAGCGGCTGACCCTACCTGTGATGCGGTTCGCGCATATATGAAGGGCGGCAAAAAATACGACCAGCGAAAACCGCACGTTGACCTTATCATCACCGACATAAATAATCTCGGACTCTGCTTAAATCTCGGTCTGCAAAAGGCGCGGGGCAAATATTATCTCCAGCTCGATTCCGACGACCAGCTCACACCCGATGCCGCAGAGAAGATTCTGGCGGTCTATGAGTCCGACCCGAAAATCGGAATGGTCATAGGCTCTTACGAAGTGTGGGAGAAGAATACCAAGACGGGGAAGCTCTTCCGGCGCAAGGACATCCCGGTCGTCACGCACGGCGAGTGGACGGAGAAGAACGGGCGCAATAATTTACTTCGCGTCAATGGTGCCGGTGCACCGCGTTCAGCGCACATTAAAATCATCCGCCAGCTCGGCTGGTTTGGATGCAACGATGAACCTTATGCCCGCAATTACGGCGAGGATTACGACCTGGTGAATCGCATTGTTGAGAAATATCGTTTGGGACGCGTCTGGGACCCGATATACAAGGTAGTGCGGCATAAAGGCGGCACAGACCACGCCATTGACCAGATTGCGATTGACCGAAACGACAATGCCAAAGACAATATGCGTTTGAGGGCAATCCTGCGCCGTCAGGCAATAAATGCAAAAAGGAGGCACAAATGAAACCGAGAACTTGTTGGATAGGTGTGATTTTGCTTTTGCTTTTCGCCGCGACAGGCTTTGCGAAAATGCAGGCTTCGGTCGTGCACGAACCGCCACCACCATTCGAGCCTGACTTTTCTAAACTCTACCCCTTCCCCGCCGGAAGCGCCGTCCCGAAGGGCGACCCCTGGCTCAACTTACCCCCGACTGATTATACCCCACCGCCTTATGCCCGTTGCCTCAAAGGGCTTCGGATTTGCCTCGACCCGGGACACGGTGGCTACCAACACCTCAAGGGCTTTAAGGCTACCAAATCGGGTTTCCGAGAGGCAATTATGAATCTCAACGTCGCTCGTTATCTATGCGATTTCCTCCTGAAGGCGGGCGCAACCGTCGTAATGACGCGAAACGGCGACTGGGATGTGAAAAAAGATTACTCCGAGGCACTACGCTATCGCCCCGAAATCGCATATATCAATAATTGTGATTTCTTTAT
>CAZGKP010000045.1:0-9987 GCA_964526215.1 uncultured Candidatus Sumerlaeota bacterium | reverse complement strand
CGATGCATCACAATGCACATTCCAGGAGAGATGCAAACTTCGCAGGCGCATTCTATCATGCCTTCCCGGGCTACCTTTACTCGGATATTGACCTTGGGCGTTACATAGTAAACGAGCTGGGATACTGGCTGCGCCTGCCCGAATTCGCCAATGACGGTCTTTACTCCGATTATCTGATTTATCCTGGCGCAGGCTTCAGCGTCCTGCGAAATGCAAAAGTCCCCGCCATACTCATCGAGGCATCATTCTTTTCCTGCCCCGAAGAAGAGGCGCGCCTGAAAAAACTCGAATATAACAGGCGCGAAGCCTGGGCATACTTTCTGGGCATTGCGAAATATGTCCGCAATGGTCTGCCGCGTGCCGAACTCATCTATCCCGCAGATGGCAATCTCTCCGGCAAAGACCACAAGATTCAGCTAAAGCTCAACGATGGTTGCCCGGAGGGATGGGGCTCAAAGGGTGCGCCCCGCATCGTCCGATTCTCAATAAATCTCAAAATCAACAACACGGATGTCCCGTTTGATTATGACGAAAAGATGGGAATTTTAACTTATCGTCCGCCCGCGCCATTTCCCCCGGGCAGATACAATGTCCTTGTCCGCTACGTAAATCTGCACAAGAACTCCAATCTGCCGAAGATTTTTACAATCACAGTCGCGCCGTGAAAAATTGGCCGACGCTCGGTGAAACTATTACGTGGGGCAAAAGGGATGCATCCGGGCGGAGGCGGGGAATCAAAAACGTGCAAGGGAACGGATAAAGGTGTCTGGCGTAATTTCGCCGATATAGCGCCAGTATACGCGCCCCCGCATATCCATCACGATGAGCGTAGGGAACTTGTAAATCTCGTATCGCTCACAGAGCTCGCGGTTCTGGCGCCCGTTTATCTTCACAAGGACAAATTTATTCAGCATTGCCGCAATCTGTGGGTTTGCCAGCGTCCCCTGTTCGAGACTTGTGGTGAGTGCGTGCCCCGGAAGGGCAAAAAGGACGAGGAATTTTTTTTCGCCCCCTCTGGCAACAGTGAGAGCCTTATTTGTATTTTCATACCAGACAACAGGTTGGGACACAAGGGGAGTAATCCTTTGCCTGGGAAGGGCGGCAATCGGCTTAACCGCTGGTGCGGTGATGCTACCCGCGGGCGGCGAAGTATATAGCATCACCTTGAAATCATCAGCCAGGATAGGGCGACATTGAGAACGGTCCCAGCCCAGAACACCCATACGGAAATAAGTGACATCCCGTTGCTCTACTGGTGAGAAAAAGGTCATCTTACCATCAACGTAGAAATAGACCTTATTAGGTCCGGCAAAGCGCATAGTAAATGTGTGCCACCCCGGAAGCATAATCTTTTCCGCAAGTTCGGGGTCGTAGAGCGACTCTGTGAAATCAATGCCGCTGAAATAGTGAAAGTAGATAGCTGACCTGGCAAATCCGAAGCGGTAATATTTTTCTGTTGAACCGCTGTCATCCACGGCAATAAGGGCGTTATTGGCTTCATTACTTTTTGCAGAGGGAACGATATAAATCTTTGCCTCGATAGCGGCATACCTCTGCGTGGGATTGGTCAGGTCTATCTCCGGTCCGCCCACCACCGAACCGAGTCCGAAATATTTGTGTTCTGCATCCTGGGCACGGACGGCGTATCTACCCGATGGTGGTGGAAAGGCACCCGGATATGTGCCGTCAGCCGTAACAAATTCAGGCGCCACCGGGTAGCGCTTTATCTTATCAATATGTGTGGCGGGACCCTTTTCAAAATTCTCGAAATAAATGACCTGTTGAGCAATCGCCCCCATACACAAAAGTGCACAAAGGCAAACAGTAAAAAACCCAATTCTGATTAAATTACTCATCGGTTACAACACTCCTCAATTGATATTGAGTAGCATTAAAAAAATTGGTACTCCGTGTCAAACCTTTTTCTCCCCACCTAATTTCATAGAATGATTTAGGGAAGAGACAAAAATCTATTATTATGAGAACCAGGCAAAGATACATTTCCCACCGCAAGCCAAACGCCTGAACTCACCAGAAAACCTCAATATAGAATGGCTACCCACATTTTATCCAGAAACAGCTCGCCACGATTAGGTCATTGCATCTTACCAGGAAATGGCAAGTAAAGGGGAGCACTCTCTATCCCTCTATCCCTGACCCCCTATCCCATAAAAATCCCTTTGACTTTACCCGCCCCGCAATACATTTTCCCATTCATCATCTTTCGGGAGAATAAGATATGCTCGATATCCACCTGATAAGGATAGAGCCGGAAAGGGTGAAGGCGGGGCTGCGGGCGAAGGGGGTTTCTGTTGATGTCATTGATGGCGTTATTGCCCTGGATAGGCGCCATCGTGAATTGCGAACTAAGAGCGATGAGATGAAAAAGGTGCGCAATGCTCGCTCGAAGGAAATCGGCGCACGGATTAAAAAGGGCGCCGATGTCGCATCATTAAAGGAGGAGATGCGCCGACTCTCCGGCGAGATAAAATCCGTTGATGCCGAACTCCGCACCCTTGAAATCGAGCAGAGGCGCCTCCTTCTTGCCGTCCCGAATCTACCGCACAAAAGCGTCCCTGTTGGCAAAAGTGAGGATGACAATATCGTGATTGCACACTGGGGCGAAAAACCCTCATTCGATTTCGAGCCGAAGCCGCATTGGGAAATCGGAGAACGCCTGGGCATCCTCGATTTCCCGCGCGCAACCAAAATCGCAGGCACTAACTTCTCTCTCCTGAAAGGCGCAGGGGCAAAACTTGAACGCGCACTGATTTCACTTATGCTCGACCTCCACATAAATGAACACGGCTACGTTGAGGTTGCGCCGCCATATATGGTCAATCGCGCCGCAATCACCGCAACCGGGCAACTACCGAAACTCCAGGAGGATATGTATCGTTGCGAAGTTGACGATTTCTTCCTCATCCCCACCGGTGAGGTGCCGGTCACAAATGTCCACGCAGGCGAAATACTTAACGCCGTGGAGCTACCGATATATTATGTCTCACACACGCCCTGTTTCAGGCGGGAGGCAGGCTCTTACGGAAAAGAGACGCGCGGACTGACACGCATTCATCAATTCAACAAGGTGGAGCTCGTGAAGCTCGTATTGCCGGAAACTTCTTATGCCGAGCTGGAGTCATTGCGGAAAGACGCCGAGGATGTCCTGCGCAAACTGGGTCTCCATTACCGCGTGGTGGAGTTATGCACAGCCGACCTATCATTGCAAGCTGCGAAGTGTTACGATTTGGAGGTATGGGCGCCGGCGATGCAGAAATATCTGGAAGTATCATCGTGCAGTAATTGTGAGGATTTTCAGGCGCGAAGGGCAGGCATAAAGTTCCGCAGGGAGAGCGGGGCAAAGCCCGAATTCGCACACACATTAAACGGTTCAGGGCTAGCGTTGCCGCGCACGATGATTGCGCTTTTGGAGACATACCAGCGTCCGGATGGCACCGTAATCATCCCCGAAGTCCTCCGCCCCTATTTCGGGGGTGACGAGATTTGACCTGACCCCATTTGACGAATAAAATAGCACACGGATGACACGGATTACGCGGATTTTCACTGATTTTGCTTATCCGTGTATATCCGTGCCATCCGTGTTCTATTTTTAATTTCACTTGTTACAGGTTATGTGCGCGATTGGGGTCATGCGCGATTGTGCGCGATTGAGGTCTGTTCGAGGAGGAGAGACATAAAAACATCGAACAGATGTGGCTCGAATTCGGCACCACGAAAGGGTTGCATCCGCGCAATGTAATTACGGGGCTTTAGTCGCTCTGGACTCAATCGCGCCAGATTTTCATACCTGTCTACCAGAGCGACGATTAAGCTCGCCGGGTGTGGTGTTTGGTCATCGGGAAGTTTCGGAAATCCCTTTCTATCGAAGCCCGTATGATGCTCGTATGCCACAATAACCGTCAGGGGGCGGACGTCCTTGACGGCGAGGAGTCGCTCGGCGCCGTGCAGTGGATGCTCGCGGTATAGTTCCATTTCCCCGGGAGAGAGGAGTCCGGCGGGTTTATTCTGCAAATCGAGCGGGAGAGACTGCTTACCGAAATCGTGCAGGAGTGCGGCGAGGGCGAGGTTTTTTAAGTATGGGAGATCAAGTCCGAGCCGCTTTCCGAAGGCTAATGTGAGTGCGCAGACATTCACCTCGTGGTCGTATTCACCGAATGTTGCCTCGGTCGTATTAAATGCCTCCACAAAATCCTCAATGCTATCGTAAATTTCATCTACCGTGTGATTGAGTTGTTTGGTAAGGATGGCGAGGTCGCCGCCACCGCCGCTTTTTGCCAGTTCGGTGAATATGTTTCTGGTATTTTCGTAGAGCTCGCCGTATTGACCGCGTATGGTGGGTGGAAGGACGCCATAGGTCTCCTCCTCAAGGGCGTGGTCAGTTACAATGTTCTCGAGTGCTGTGGGGAGGATGAGGCGTTCGAGGATTACGTGAGAGATGCCTTGCTTTTTGCGAGCCGCCTCGATGCCGCCTTGAGCCTTTATCTCGTCGGGTCTTGCGGTTAAGAGGCTGACGAACGCAGCAATCTCCTCCGGCATTATCCCGCGCAAAAATATAAATCGCTCTATCTCCAGTTGCTCGAATACGTCCACGAAATCCTGCATCGCGGGGAAGGTGCGAAAAAGTGGCTGCCCCTCATAAATAAACTCCCTCTCGACTATTATTATGGTTACTTCTTTGCCTGCGAGCAGGAGTTTTTCAAGGAACTGCCTTGCCGGCTGCAAGGATTCGGCAAATTTGGGGTGTGGGGGGGGATAGAGATAGCGTATTTTATACATCGAATAAAGGGCAGAGATGAACGCCTCTGCCAGTTTCATTTTTTCTTCGGGTGTCAACTTCTCATCTCCCCGGCAGATATTTCTCCGCCTGAAGTAGCGCCCCCCTTGCCTCTATAGTATCAATTTGTTCCAGGGCATAAGCGGTGGCTCTCTTCAATTCAACCCATGTGCCTCGATGAAGGAGGCGTGGTTTCTTTATAAATTTGAGTAGATTTTTTACTGTGCCAGAATCTTTGAAGCGCCCCAGTTGTCTGATGCCGGCTACACGGACATCGAGGTCCTGAGAGGGATTTCTCTCATCCTGCAGGATGGCGGTGCAGAGGTCGCGTATGCGCGGGTCATCAAAACCGCCCATACATTCGAGTGCCAGTGCACGGAGCTCGGGTGGTTGGGTAGAGTTACTATAGAGGCGAAATATGAGATTGAGGGCTTTTTTACCCTTTATGCGGGCAAGGGCTAAAAGAACTTCTTTACGTACCTGCGGATGTGGATGTGTGAGCGGTTTTTCGAGCAATTCGACAAATTCGCGGTCGGCTATCTCACGAATCAGTGTGACAGCATTCCGGACGACAAACCATTCTCCGGCGTTCAGCATTCTGAGTAGCGACGTCTGGGGCAGATGCCCTGTCCTGGTTACATAAGAGATGATTTTTTTTCGTATATGGCGCTCCTCCACGTGTGGCAGGGAATCGAGAAAAATCTCCTCAGGCGTTAGCTGGAACATTGTAAGGAGGCCTGCTGCGCTTGCAATAGAATCCGAATCGTCATCTCCCACTGCAAAGAGTAAGATAGGTTCGAGAGCGTCAATAACCCTTTTTTTCAGGAGCTTTATTATGGCTTTGGCGCTGCCGACATTCGGGTATCTCTTTACATTGAGGGTGGAGAGGATTTTTCGTATGAGGACTTTCGCCTCTGCCCACTCTTTATGGGAAAGCTGCTCCCCCACATCCTTAGCGAGCGAATCAATGCATCGCTCAATGGCGACAATATCCTGTGATTCGCCGAATATGCGCTTGAGCAGTCGCTCATAATGCGCCGTAACAAAGGTGGGCGCAAATGCCTCTTTCAGGGAGGTGAGAAATGCCTCTCCCGTAATTTCGGAAGCCGGGGGAGTGATTTGTCTCTTTTTTTCAGGTGCACTCCGGACGTGCTCAAGAATTGCGCTGGTCAGCTTCTCCAACTGGTCAGCGAGTTGTCTGGAATCCGATATCTGTGCCTGTCTGCGTAGGGGGGTGAGAATTTCCTCCGTTTGTTCCCGGTTGAGATAGGCACAGAGGGCAAAGAGGTTGCCTTTTTCCCCCTTTTCCATCAGTTCTTCAAGGAGCATTTCGGAGCGCATTTGCGGGTCGAGGTGGTAAAAGTGTTCGGCGAGTTCTTTTCTATGCACATCAATGGCTGGCGTGTTTATGGTTGAAATTGCGGCAACTATGTTGCGAAAAAGGATTGAGACTTGCCTATCGGGCGGGAGGTCCGGCTCGAGTAGTTCAGGCTCTTTCTCTATGGGTGATATTTCATCGAGTGCCTTTATGAGACTATCGGAAAGGGGGATATATTTTGTGATAGCCACACCCCGGGGAGCAATCGCACCTGTCTTGCCATAGAGGAGTTCAAGGATGGAGCGATCCCTTTCATCGGGTTCGCGGGTGAGTGCCTCGGTTCCGCGTATCTTCGTCAGTCGTTCATAATCCACCTCTTCAAGATGTATTCCCCGGAATGAGGGGAAGAAACTGTCCATTGCCCTGGCTTGTCTATGAAGGATTTCAACATCGGTTGTGATGAATTTCAGAAATTGAAACAGGCTTGGCAGGTCGAGGGAGTTATCAAGAACAAGGCGGGCTACACGGCGACGATACATATCCTGCGAGAAGCGGGCGATATTTTCCTTTCCTCCGATGACGGACTTGCTATCCACCACGATGCGTCCGGGTTGAAATTCCAGTACGAGTTCGGTGCGGTCTTTGAGCGCCTTGGCTATCAGCTCGTGAAGTTTCTTGAGTAGTTCCTGGACAAGGGGATGGCTTTCGGGATAAAGAGAGACCCTGACCTTTGCAGTAGCACTGGTAGATAAAAGGCGTTCTAAAAATAGCCGCGCCTTTTGTTCTTCGCCCGTGGCAACCGGCGATGCTGATTCATCGGGAGATTCATCACCCTTAACTTTCCGTTCTGGATTCATTCTGGGTTATTAATATGCATACAGTTTTCTTATGTGGCGCTTGCGATGTGCAATGCCCGCCCGAATGGCTTCTTTTGTAACTGCTGCGGCAACTGCCTTTGCCACCTTCTTATTGAATACACTCGGGATGATATAATCCTCGTTGAGTTCGTCATCCTTGATGATAGAGGCGATTGCTTTAGCTGCGGCGAGTTTCATCTCCTCGGTGATAGCTGATGCGAGGCAATCGAGTGCCCCGCGAAATAGCCCCGGAAAACAAAGGACATTGTTTATCTGATTTGGATAATCACTCCTCCCCGTTGCCATAATGCGGACGTAGGGCACCGCCTTTTCCGGTGGGATTTCAGGGTCAGGATTCGCCATCGCAAATACAATCGGGTCTCTTGCCATCTTTTTTAAGTCGGCAACCGTTATCACATTTGGTGCCGAGACACCTACAAATACATCGGCACCCTTTATTGCATCGGAGACTGTTCCCTGCAAGCCATCGGGGTTTGTTTGTTCGGCGAGCCATTCCAGCATAGGGTTCATATTTTCTTTACGCCCCTTATAGACAATGCCGGCGATATCACTACACACGATGTTTTTGCATCCCGAGGCAAGCATAATCTTTGTGCAGGCGGTGCCAGCCGCCCCGGCTCCGCACACCGCTACTTTTATCTTGCGGATGTCTTTTTTCACCAGCTTCAGGGCATTTGTGAGAGCCGCAAGGACCACAACAGCGGTGCCGTGCTGGTCATCGTGAAAAACCGGGATGGGGAGTTCCTTTCTGAGCTTTTCCTCAACATAGAAGCAGCGTGGCGCGGAGATGTCTTCAAGGTTGATGCCGCCGAATTCGGGGGCAATGTATTTGACGGTGCGTATAATCTCATCGGGGTCTTTGGTATCGAGGCACACCGGGAAGGCATCCACTCCGCCGAATTCCTTGAATAGCATAGCCTTGCCCTCCATAACTGGCAGGGCGGCTTCGGGTCCGATGTCTCCAAGCCCCAGAACCGCAGTCCCGTCGGTAACAATTGCGACTGTATTTCTCTTTATGGTGAAATTGTATGCGAGTGCGGGTTTCTTGTGGATAGCCATACACACGCGAGCCACGCCGGGTGTGTATGCCATAGATAATAGTTCGCGTGAATCGAGTTTTGCCCTGTTTGCCACAGTGATTTTGCCGCCTTCGTGAAGCCTGAATGTCCGGTCGGTTACGTGGACAACATCCACATCTTTGAGGCATTTCAGGGCAGTGACTATTTTTTGTGCGTGTTCCACGCCGACAGTTGATACAGTGATATCGCGCATCAGGATGCCGCCCTCCACCCTGACTATATCAACCGAACCGATATTTCCACCGGTCTTACCTATGGTAGATGCAACCTTGCCGAGCATGCCGGCGACATTCGGCACCTGCAGCCGAATCGTAATGCTATACATCGCACTTGGGGTAGTTTTCATCCTCACTTTCCTCCTTATTTATCCTTAATGCTTATATCAGTTATGACGCGTATGTAAAAAGTCTAACATTGAGGGAGCCGCATAATGACTCCACAGCTTACGGATTTTACAAATCTATCAATCTGTAAAATTTGCACGCCTGAGGCGCACCCTCGGCTTCCCGAGGATGTCCCCTCGGCATAGTCTGGGGCTTGAACGCTCTCTACGGGCGTATCTGAGATAAATTTTGCGGAGTGGGTCTGTAAGCCGAATTCTGTCTCCCGAAAAAGCATCGAGAGTGCGGTCATTCATCTGGGCCCTCGGTCACCCTCAGGCTCACGCGACCTACCCGGGAGTTCATTCCGCAAGGGCGGAAAACGAGTCGGGCAAACTCTCCTCCTCTATTTGGTCTTGCACCGGATGGGGCTTGCCAGGCAGCGGTGTCACCACCGTGCCGGTGCGCTCTTACCGCACCATTTCACCCTTACCTGTATCCGCTTGGAAGCGGACCATCGGCGGTGTATTTTCTGTTGCGCTTTCCGTCGGGTCGCCCCGCCTTCCCGTTAGGAAGCATCCTGCCCTGTGGTGTTCGGACTTTCCTCCCATTCGCTTTTGCGAATGAGCGACCGCACGACCCACTCCGCAAATCTCAAAGAACATACGCCTTTAGAAAAAGTCATTTCGCCTTTTTAATGTAAGACTTGATGATAGTCAGCATCGGTTTGTAATCCGGCGAATTAAATACCAGTTTTTGCCCGACGAGGTCTTTGTAATCCTTAAATGTGATAAAACCTGTGGCTTCTGTCCCGCTCGCAAGGCGTGCTGTCGGGAACTCGCTCGTTGCCTGTGCAGGATTGAACCTGATTTCGGGATGCTGGTTGTTGATAATCAGGGCAAAGCAATATGGGTTAACACGAAAGGGCACGGGCGTATTGTTCTTCACGCGGATGTATACGGAATTTTTGTTAGCCATCGCCTCGAACTCAACATCCAGACCCGAAGTCCCTGCGAGCCCCGTGAACACAGGTTCTGGTGGTTCCGGGGCACTGACAATCCCTCCGCCCCTACCAGCGCATCCTGCGAGCATAAGCAGCGTCAATGCAAAGAGTGTAAAGATAAAAATGCGAAAATTCTCGAGCAACATTGAGCACAATTTCTCTCCTGATGAACTCGCATTTTTTTACCTTACTTTGATAATGCAGGGCAACCCAAAAATAAATTTGACAAACGAGACATCTGGGCGCATCTTGGCAAAGCTACGAAAAGCAGACTTCTATAGAGGCTCAAAAATTTCCGAAACTACATCCTGAATAAAATAGCACACGGATGATGTGGATGCAAGCATCCGGGTCAGTGGATGCAAGCATCCGGGTCAACGGATTACACGGATTCCCACTGATTTCTTTTATCCGTGCATATCCGTGACATCAGTGTCATCCGTGTTCTATTCTTATTGGCACACGGATAACACGGATTTTACGGATTCCCACTGATTTCTTTTATCTGTGTATATCCGTAGCATCGGTGTTATCCATGTTCCATTCTTAATTTCAGTCGTTACAGTTATTTATGTTATGACCGGGGATGAT
>CAZGKP010000044.1:0-20794 GCA_964526215.1 uncultured Candidatus Sumerlaeota bacterium | reverse complement strand
AAACGTCAACGCAATAGCGCGACCAATACCGCGTCCCGCTCCCGTTACAATTGCAACCCTTCCCTCTAACATAAATCCCTCCTTTGAAAAATGCACTCACCCATAACAATCCGGCTCTTTGAAAGAGAATCCATTGGGTTCAATTTTCTCGACGGGATTGATTATTGACTGCTGGCTGTTGAGTGATGACCGTTTTTATTCCTTCAGGTGTGTCGCACTGAAAAATCGGGGTTCCTCTTGAGATACGCCTGACAAGACCTGTCAGCACTTTCCCCGGTCCCGCCTCAATCATTGTGCCGACGCCGGATGCGATGAGCTTTTCCACCGATTCCACCCACCGCACACAGCTCGTTACCTGGCGCGCAAGGGAGTCGCGAATCGCCTCCGGGTCTGTGAGAAACTCCGCATCGGCGTTATTTATGAATGCAATACGGGGAGGCTGAATCCTTACATCTTTAAGTGCATCTCTGAGGCAGTTCGCCGCACCCTTCATTAGAGGCGAGTGAAATGCACCGTGCACCGCAAGCGGGACGACACGCCTTGCGCCTGCGGCTTTCGCATCTTCAGAGGCAGCCACTACGGCTTCCCTTTCGCCCGTGATTACTGCCTGAGCAGGTGAATTTATATTTGCGATTTTCACAATGCCCCTTTCAGAGGCACCCCGGCAGACTTCCTCCACAGCAGAAATATCGAGACCGATTATGGCAGCCATCGCCCCACTTGTGGATTCTGCCGCATCATTCATTGCCCGCCCACGTTCTATTACGAGGTGGAGTGCATCCTCGAATGTTAGTGAACCGGCTGCATAAAGCGCCGAATATTCGCCCAGGCTATGCCCCGCAACCGCATGAGGTGTAACTCCCCTTTCTTTCAAGAGCTCGCATACAATTGCACTCACAACAAAGATGCCGGGTTGAGTGTTACTGGTTTTTTTAAGCTCATCTTCGGGACCATCAAAGCAAATCTTGCTTAAGGCATAACCCACAAGCGCATCAGCACGCCCAAACATATCCCTCGCCAGTTCAGACGAATCGAAAAGTAACTTTCCCATCCCGACGTATTGCGAGCCCTGTCCGGGAAATATGAATGCATTTTTGCTCATTGAGTTATCACCTAATCAGCTTCCAGCAGAATCTGTGATATTTTTCATCCAAAGTCAATATAAATGCAATTTTCCCTCGACACCTGATGGAGGTATCCACTATTGGGAACTTTTGACAATTGAAACACCAAAAGTTGATTCGGAGGTTTGAGATGGACGCAAAAACAGGGACAATTCTCCGCGAACTCGCCGACGATGAGGTTCATGGTGCTAACTATCTTGCATCTATGGGGCTTGCAGCTCTGGGGAATTATATGAGGGAGCACCACTTTAGGAATGTTGCCGGGGCACTCGCTGGCATTCGGCAAATCGCACGGCGAATTGCAAAGACACGGCCAAGTATGGCACCTGTGGCAGTTGCGATGATGCGTGCGGAGACGGCTGCTAAGACACTGGCAAAAACCCAAATGGAACTCAACACATTCCTTGAGAAATTCAACCGCAAAATAACCACAATTCGGCGACGATTGAAGACTGCTCGCGACCGCGCCGCACACAATGCCCTTGTGCTAATCAAAGGCAAACACGCCGTTCTCACGCACTCCCGAAGCGCAACAATTATGCGTGTGTTTGAACTTTTCCCCGAACTCTTTCCCAAACTCTTCCCCAAATATAACCTTAATGTATATGTTACTGAAAGCCGCCCCGGCGCCGAGGGCATCGAGACCGCCAGAGCGCTACTGAATCTGGGCTATCGGGTAACCCTTATCCCCGATATGGCAGCTGCGACATTTATGACCGAGGTGGAATTAGTGCTTGTGGGTGCGGACACTGTTTTGCCGGACGGCTCGGTCATCAACAAATCCGGCACACGGATGCTGGCGATGAGTGCTCACGAGACAGGCATTCCATTTTACGTCATCACCGATACCTTCAAGTTCAATCCACAAGCCACCGTCAGACTCGAAGAAAAAGACCCGCGTGAAATCACACAACTTGTCCATCCGAAACTTACCATTCGTAATCTGTATTTCGACCTGACCCCTGCCAGCCTCATTACGGCAATTGTCACCGATTGAGAAACAAAGAGGCATCTTCTTAAGGAATCGCCATCCCCTCCGGCACAGGGGAGGAGAGCAAATTTGGTTTGACTCTCCACGATGATAATCCACCTGAAGTGAATGACTCCCGCACATCCTTTCTCCCGACTTCTATAACCTATTTTCCCGCCGGACTAACCTTAACACCTGGCATAACGCGCCGCGTAAAGCGGTGCGAGGAACGAGTGCGGCATTACCCCGTCGCTGTTTATGCCATTGTTAGGCTTCTGTTGCTTCTTCACGTTTTTTTCCAGCATAGGATCAATAAACATTACGTGGCCGTAAAGTCCCCCCCAGGACCTGTCGGTACGTTTATCTTTAGAAACATCAATCGTGTAGAGAAACACATCACCTCCCCGCTTACCTGCGATCTGGGCCGTAACACTGCGGGTGATACGATAGCGGACAGCGGTTTTTGTCGTGTCGGTATGTTCAAGAACTCTTTCTTCTTTCCAGTCGTTGCTGATAACGGTGGTGCGGAGGACTTTTACGCCAGGGTGCTCCTTCTTTAAGAACTCTGCCGCTTTTGTTTTTATTTTCCGCCGTTCTTTACCTTTGAATTTGTCCGGCTTCATAAATGTCCGCTCTGTACGGAGTTGGTGAAGCTTATTGTCTATCTTCTCAATTTCGGCCAGCTTCTTATTAAGGGCAGAAACCCGGGGGTCGTCTTCAGACGTTGAAGCAGCGGCGGTAGCAATCATTTTTTTTATGTTTGGGATGATGTCTTTCTGCAACAGCAGGGGCTGTCTCTTACCATCGTCCTTTGCCTCCTCTTTTGTCAGCCATTTTGTTGCCTGCTCAAGATTCTCTTCAGCATTTTTGAAAAAATTACCCACACTTGATGCATAACCCTCGGAAAAACTGCTTAGAGCGTAGGCGAGGTCTTTTTCAGCCCGTTCAAGTTCATCGGTTTTTCCCACGGGAAACTCGGCTTTCTTGTACTCGGCAAAAAGAGCCGCTGCCTCATCGTAGATTTTTTTTCGTTTCTTCAGTTCCCCCACATCTGCAGTGCCGCTGGCAATCAGGTATTTTGTTTTGTCATAGCCCGGCTGAGTCTGTCCGGTGATAAACGGCTTAATCCGGGCAAGCCATTTCTGAGAATCGGCTTCCCGCTGCTTTTTTTCTTCGGCAGCCTTTACTTTTTTGTCAGCAACTTTCCCTTTAAATTCATTTACTTTGTTCTTAAGCATTGCAATCCGGTCCTCCCGAGCCTTTATGTCGGGATGGGCGGGTGGTATCTGGTCGCCGTAGCTTTTTTGGATTTCAGCCATCATATCGTTGGCTTGAGTGATTATGTATTCCAATTCTTCGACCTTCCCGTCCTCAGATGCTACCGTCTTTTTCGCCAAAACCCGGTCGCCGTTCTGCAATATTTTATCAACCTTCTTAAGGCGAAACGTAACGCCTCCAGGCAATTTGTCTGCCTTTCCCGATGCGCTTGTTTTTTTAGCCTGCGTTGCCTTGTCGGTCTTTGCTGACTTTGATTTGGGCAAACGCTTATCAAGGTCCTTCTTCTGCTTTGCGTACTTCCATTCCAGGCTTTTCAGCTGTTTGTGGGCGGGGTCAGCGGATTTCAGTTTCTCAATTAATTCTGCCGCAGCGTTCAGGTGCGATTGAGCCTTCTCCAGCTTACGGTTGAACATCATACTTTGTGATAACCGCAGTTCCTTGCCGGCATCTTTGGCAAGCGTGTTGGCATCCTGGGCAGGAGCGGGCACACTGGACAACAAAATGAACCCGATAAGAAACAGCACAAAAATGTCAACGGTTGAACCCTTAGAAAATGCATTGAACAAACAGGTAGCCATAATATCCTCCTTTAACATAAAAAGTTTGCAGGCATAACGACAGAGATGAGCGGTGGGCGCACACCAAAGAAGCTGCGAAAAACACAAGCGGCCTTCGAGCCACCAGCTATCCCCGTCCTCGCCATTGATTTGTTATGCCGCTACGTTTCTTCAGTTGTCGGTGCGTCAGGCCGTCTGCAGCACGGCGTCGCGTTCCAATTCGACCCGTGAAACACGGTAGCCACCAGCTTCGACGTCCGAGATCGCGGACGTAATTGCGGCCTGCAGTGAATCGGCAGTCCGCTCAAATAGCAGCTCCATGCCTTCAGTGTGTCCACGGATAGACGCGTCCATGCATCCCGCGTTCCCCAGAGCATCCGTAGCATCGAGGATTTCATTGTGTGTTCTTGGTGATGTAGTGACGATCACACTAAATCGGTATTCGGGCATATTCTGCACCTCCGGCTAATGACCAAGACATCGGTCAACTGTTTTTCGAATATCACGGGCGTGTTTCTCCGGGTCCTTCGGCGTCGAGTAAATTGCCATCCAGCACTCTGTGTGGCCGAACTGGCAGTAGATGACACCCCACGCATGGGCACGCGGGCCGGATTTCTTGATGGTCTAGCCCTGCTCTCCTGCATACTTCAGGGCCTCGCGAATGTGCTTGTTGGGATGGCCGGCCATTTCATTGTTTTCTCACTGGTAGTTTGCGACTTCCAGAATTTTGCCACGAGAAATTACTACAGCGAAGCCAGGGGGTGACAGTTGATGGAGAGGGCGTCTGCGCTGACCACCAGCCGGAGCGGATGGCTAGTGGACCCGCGCCACGGCATAACTATTGATTATACGGTTTCCAGATAAAGCTCATTTCTGAGTTGGCTTCCGCATAATACGCTGGTGATGGTCATATCTAAGTCTCAGTCCTGCAACGTGTTGCATTTGAAGCAACCGCCCCTGGGCGTCTTATCAAGTCTGCGACACTGACCGGTGGCGAGGGATAAACAGCTTATTTCGCGCCCAGTCTGGTCACCCTTTCCTGGGATAGGGCAAAAGTCTCCACTCTACCATGAAAGGAAAATACACCACCCTTTTATACTATTAACTGTATAAACCACCCCCTCCTGCACGTAAAGCACTTTTTTCACCTTTTCGTTCCAGAGGTGTGGCGGAAAATTTTTCATCACTCTCTAAGTTCCTTTCATTTTTTATCCCCTGTGAAAGATTGGGGATGGGATAATTTCCGGGGAAAATTGTTGACACCATATACTCAATAAAAGTAAAAGAATTCTCAAGAGCTTTGGGGAAAGCCGGGTAACTTTTTAATTTTTCGTTTGAATCCGGTGGGATGGCCGAGCGGTTTAAGGCGGCGGTCTTGAAAACCGTTGGGCGAAAGCCCCGGGGGTTCGAATCCCTCTCCCACCGCCAATCTTATCCTTCCTGCGGCAACACTTGAAGCTTAATCACGAAAGGTTGTGTTTGAATCTGGTTGTTATATTCGAACCAGAAGTAGTTCTCCTTAACTATATCAATTTTCATATAATACCTTCCGGGATTATGCGGGGCGGTGAGTGTGGAGCCGACGGATAACTCTTCTCCCGGCGCAACGGGTTTCCTGAAATAAATGCGTCCCATCTCGTATATCAGGTTCCCTGATGCATCCAGTAGCTTTATCCCGATGCGGATACTGCCATCATCTCCGTGCTCGGCAGGCCAGGTTGTATTACCTGTATTGTTTTTCACCTGACATCTGATTTCAAATGGCTGGCGGGGCGAGAGGGTAACTGGATTTAGAACTACGTTAGTGATAGGGCGGGGACGGTGCTTTGTATTGCCCCGCATACCTGTGCTTAAGGGAATCCAATTGTAAAACTTCTCATACTTAGGTATGTAAGCTGGAACCGCGCGAAAGCCGTCCACACCAAACCGCCTTACGTTCCTCTCTATCGTCTTTAGCCTGTCTTCATTAAAGCGGAAAATAAGTGTTTGCCATACAATTCTGGGATACCGGCTGCCCGCACGCCGCTTTATTTGAATCAACCTCTCTAAATTATGCTTCACTATATCAATCTGCCCGCCAATTCGATACCTCTCATAATGGCTTTGTTCCACATCATCTGCGGCAATAATCAATTTGTAGAGACCCGATTCAACAAGCCCCCGGAGCATATCGTCCGAAAGCCGCATAGCAAAATTGGTGCTGATGGAGCAAAATATCCGATATTGGTGTGAGGCAAGGCTGACCATCTTTACGATGGCGGGGTTGAGAAGTGGTTCGCCATAGCGATACAGTTCAAGAAAGATAAGGCTCGGTCCAAGGCGTTCGAGGATTCGCTCATACAAGCCGAGGGACATAAAGGTGCGCTGGTGCGTGAGTTCACCTGTTCCAACCGGGCAAAAGAGGCAATGTAAATTGCAAATATTCGATGGGTCAATATTGGCAAAGATAGGTAGAGCATCAATTTCCGAGATAGGACTCCGTAAAAGGTGCAAGAGTCTTTTATAGTTACTGTGCTTATCTTCGAGCAGGGAAGCAGAGACAGGTTTTAATCTACGTGAATGTAAGAGGCGTGGCTCCAAGAGACGCAGTCGCATAGGATTTATGTAATAGCGGTCCTGGAGGGAGACCGGACAACTGCGGCAACAGGAAAAAAAGCCGCTCGTTTTATCCATTGTCTCGACCCAAGAACCACCCTTCATTTTATCAAGTAAAAATTGTCGCGTGCCGGTGAACCATTTGCTGTTCCACAGTTCTTTGAGCGGTGCAGATAGAAAAGGAAAAGTCGGGTCTTCACTATGGGCACAAGAACAGGCTTCCACCTCCCCAGAAGACCGGATGCTTATAGAAGTCCACAGGTGGTCACAGAAATAAGTCCGCGGGCGGATGTAATTTCTGACCAATTTGCGTAAAGAAGCAGATGGTTTCAACATCAGTTCATAATGCTTCAGAAGATTGAAACGATGCTAACAATCCAAGTTGTTACTGACCACGTCCTATTGCAAGGCAATCGGCGATGACTGTTGACTGATGTCTAATCTATCATTCCTCAAACAACGCATCCACAAATTCTTCGGGATTGAAGTCCCGGAGGTCATCCACCTGCTCGCCTATGCCGATTTTGAAAACCGGTACGTCGTAAAGGTCGCGGATGGCAATCAATATGCCGCCTTTGGCAGTGCCGTCCAACTTCGTCATCACAATGCCCGTTATGGGTATCGCCTCGCTGAAGAGTTTCATCTGACTGATGGCGTTCTGTCCTGTCGTTGCATCTAAAACGAGGAGCGTTTCATTCGGGGCATCGGGGATTACGTTTTTAATCACACGGACAACTTTTTTCAATTCAGCCATCAGGTTGACCTTTGTATGCAGGCGTCCTGCGGTGTCTATAAGGACAACGTCAATCTTTTTTGAGCGGGCAGAATTAAGCGCATCATAACAAACCGACGCGGGGTCGGCACCCATCTTTTGTTTGACAAATTCGCCACCTGCGCGGTTTGCCCAGATTTCCAGTTGCTCAACCGCAGCGGCACGAAATGTATCGCCCGCAACAAGCATTGTTGAAAGTCTCTGCCCGATGAAGTGTTTTGCGAGTTTACCTATTGTGGTGGTCTTGCCGGTGCCGTTGACACCCACAACCAGAATCACATACGGGCGTGTATCACCGACCGTGAGGGTGTGTTCATTCTTCTTGACGATTTCGAGCAGAACTTCTTTGAAAAGCGCAATCATTTCGGTGGGTTCCTTAATTCCGCGCACACGAGATTCTTTGCGCATATTACCAACGATTTTGAGAGTAGTCTCCACGCCGATATCCGCCTGTATCAGGATTTCTTCAATTTCCTCCAGGAGTTCTTCATCAATCTTGCCGCGCAGTGTGATAGCCTTTTTGACCTTTGAGACGATATTGTTCTTCGTCTTTGTCAGACGGTTTTTGAGGCGGGCAAAAAGTCCTGCTTTCTCCAGTTGCTCAGGTTCAGGATTTTTTTTCGCAGGCATATATAATCCTTTCCTTGATTTTTCATAAGATTGGCGAAATGCATAACTTTCAATTGGGAATAACTCAAGTGGTTTTTCTTACATCGAAAAAGTCTGAAAGAAGTGCACCCGCGGCGATTGCGAATTTGTACAACCTTGTGCCGGGAGATCTCTTTTGATAAAACAGACCAGGATAAAATGGCTTTTCTTCATTTTACTTCTCGCTGCCTTTCTGCGTTTATGGCAAATGGGGCGTAATCCTCCTTCGCTCTTCAGAGACGAAGCGGAGAAGGGCTATACGGCATACACACTCAGTTGGATAGGTGGATATTTTTATTTTGCGGGATTCGGTGATGATGCAGAACTCCGATTCCAGCGATTGCCCTTATTTATAAATGTATTCGGTGTATACACGTCTGCTATTTATCAGTATTCTGCAGTGCCATTTGTTGCTGTGGGGGGATTAAGCGAATGGACGGCGCGATTGCCTGCGGCGATAGTCGGGATTCTGACGGTCTGGCTGGTCTATGTCCTTGTGGGTGCGTGGCTGAGAGATGAAACTGCTGCATTATTCTCGGTGGGACTTCTTGCGATATCGCCCTGGCATATCATATTCAGCCGCTGGGCATTACAGGGGATATTCGAGCCGATGCTGATTACGGTGGGGCTGCTCTTTTTTCATTACGGGATGAAGCGCAGAGGCGCGTATTTACTAATAAGTGCGATATTCTGGGGGTTGGCATTTTATACCTATGCCCCGGCTCGGTTATTCATTCCACTATTTTTAATTTGCCTCGTTATTATATACAGGAAACCGATATGGAAGGAATGGAAATGGAGCGTTAGTGCGGGGATAATATTTTTGATGATAGCCGTTCCCACAATTTTATATTATTTAAGCGCGGGGCATTCGGTCAGGCTGACGCGGCTCTCAATATTTGGTGCAGGGGAAGGACTACCGGGGACATTTATGATTTTTATCCGCAATTATCTGAAGCATTACGGTCCCGATTTTCTCTTCATCCACGGCGACCGGGAATTGCGCCACAGCCTGTTAGGGATGGGACAGATGTATCTATTTGAAGCGCCGCTTTTGATATACGGATTATGGATACTGGTGCGAGAGAGGAAGCAATTTCGCACCTTATTATTATGCTGGTTTTTGTTATTTCCCATTGCGGCAAGTGTAACCAGAGAAGGCATCCCGCACGCGTTGCGGTCAATAGTAGCCCTGCCGGGGTTGAGCATAATCTGCGGTATCGCAGGTGCGCGCCTGTGGGCAAAGATGAAGCCCCTTGCTGACATCAAACACAATAAAAAAGCAATCTGGTTTCATTCACTTGTAATTCTGATTGTAATTGTAATCGTAATAAGTGTTATGACTATGGGGGTAAATCTCTTTACGTTGTACCCATATTATTCAGCAATGAACTGGCAATATGGGATGAAACAGGCGCTTGAGTTCATTCACCGCCGGGGAGTAGAACCCGAAAAAGTTTACATATCGGGATATATAACATACGCGCCATATCTGGTGATGTTTTATGACAAAATCAGTCCGACGAAGTTGAAGAAAGAAGGCATCGGTGGACTGGGATACAATTTCCTCCCACCGGGGCTTTCAACAGCGCACCTGTGGCAAAGAATTCCTGATGGGAGTTACCTGTTGCTCTATCCCGGCGAATTACCCGCCATCGAACCCACTCACATAATCCCGCTGCCGACATCAAAAAGAACCAAACCGGAAATACATCCCGCCCTGGAGATATATGTAAAAAAGTAAAGGGGTAGGCATAAACCTTAATTATGCCAGAATATATTAAACAGGACGGATTATTATGATTTGACAAAACAATAATACCTTAGAAAGGACAGACATACTATGCGGGGAGATTCCAAACGCACTATTGTGAGACAAGTAACGCAATTCTTGTGCTCGTGGTTTTATTGAGTCTTTCTATGGCTCGGAGTGCCTCTGTGCTCTATAATGGCTGGGATTTGAGTGCGGAAGCAAAAGAAGACAGAAAATCGCTAATGGAAAAACTGCGTGTGGGCGACCTTTTGATTGTGCGCCCTTCTTGCGGTGTGGGTCCTACTATTCGCAGAGAACTACAGAAAACGGGACTTATGGTCGTGGCTTTTATCCCGCGAGATGCATATCTGGTGAGTGTGATGAACGTCAGAGCAGCCAGAGGATGGCTCCGTTCGTCTAAATTCGCTCTGCGCCTTAAACCGGAGTGGAAGGCGGAACGTTCTCTATGGCGGGTCGGGACAAAGAAGCGGGATGTGAAAATTCCACCGGTCTTATATGCGACTCATCTTTCCAACGATCTTACCACGAGCTCTTGCCAGGGCACAAGTATGGCATCACCCATAACTGCTGGATGCACCACTCTGATTCGCCAGTATTATGTCGAGGGCTGATATCCACCCGGCACAAAAAAAACCGCTGACGCCACCACGCCAACGGCTGCCTTAATCAAGGCGACTCTGCTTAACGGCGCAGTGGATATGACCCAAACCTCGACTGCCCCAGCGAACCGCGATGAAGGCTGGGGTAGAGTGCATCTTGATAATTCCCTTTATTTCGATGGAGATGACCGACACATCATTGTAACCGACCAGAGGGATTACTTCACCACCTCCACCGACCCTGCCTTTGTGATGAAGTTCGATGCGTATGGAAATGCCGCTGCGAGCATCATTAAAGTAACCCTTGTCTGGACGGATTATGCCGCCGACCCTGCCGCCTCAATCTCTCTCGTCAACGACCTCGATCTTGTTGTGACTGACCAGGGCACCAGCGGCACGGTCTATCTCGGCAACAGTATTGATAATGCTCCGGGAAAACCCGGTTACAGCGTGAGCGGCGGTTCTGCGGATACAATCAATAATGTGGAGATGGTGATTCTTGCCCCAACCACAACCGGGACATTTGAGGTGCGGGTCGAACCTTCCCTGATAGTAGAGGCACCACAGGGATTTGCGCTCGTCATCGGAGGAGACGTCCGAAATAAAGAAACATCCAACGTCAATGAATGGCTCATTTACGGACGTTGACCAAATTCAATCTTCAACCCTTTGTCCTTCATCAATCAGGTGTCAACTCTGATTTCCATTCCCTCTCGTCGGGCGACGTCAATGAGAGGGTGCCAGTCATGTTCTGTATATATGGATTCGCCACATAAAACGGGCTCAATCCTCCCATCAATCTTTGTAACATTTTAGCTCTTTGAAACGAACCAACTTTTCGTTAACCCGTTAGCCCGTTGTCCCGTTGTGCCCGTTCAAAGTTGGACGTTCGACGTTCAACGTTTTAAATTCATAATTCACAGTTCACTATTCGGCTTTAGCCCCTTAAAAATGGGGCATATTTAACCAGCAAACGGGTCAACGGGCAAACGACCAAAACGCTTTTTTCAAAGAGCTAAACTGTTACCAATTTTTTTATTTTTCCTCTTATATCTTGCGTCCCATAGCGTGAGTGATTTTGCGGACCTCATCCATAAGGAGCGCGAATTTTTCGGGCTTCAGCGATTGCGGTCCATCGGAAAATGCCTCGCGCGGATTTGGATGCACCTCTACCATCACACCGTCTGCACCTGCGGCAATTGCAGCACGTGCCATCGGCGTAACCAATCGCCAGTGTCCCGTTCCGTGACTCGGGTCAACGATGACGGGCAAATGCGTGAGACCCTTCAATACCGCCACTGCATTGAGGTCCAGAGTAAAACGCGTCGAATCCTCGAATGTCCTGATGCCGCGCTCACATAAAACCACCTGATAATTCCCCTGTGAAAGGATATATTCGGCAGCCATCAGGAATTCCTTCACGGTGGATGCCATCCCGCGCTTCAAAAGCACAGGTAGACGCGTTTGTCCTACTCTCTTTAATAATGCAAAGTTCTGGACGTTTCGTGCACCGATTTGAATCATATCCGCATATTCGCATATCGGGTCTATGTCTGTTACAGAGACGATCTCGGTTACGATTTTGAGTCCTGTTGCTTCTCGCGCCTTTGCCAGGAGTTTCAATCCCGCCACCTCAAGCCCCTGGAACGAATAGGGCGAGGTGCGGGGTTTATACGCACCGCCGCGCAGGATTTTTGCACCGGCGGCTTTCACGGCTTCAGCTGTGTCCATAGCCTGTTTCTCCGATTCCACAGAGCACGGTCCGGCAATGACGACAATCTCCTCGCCACCGATCTTTACGCCGTCCACATCAACGATTGAATTTTCGGGTTTGAGTTCACGGCTGACGAGTTTCCATGGCTTCAGAATCGGGATAACTGCCTCAACGCCGGGGGTCTGTTCGAGAACCTGGAGCGGCGTCTTATCTTCGTGCCCGACCGCACCGACAACAGTGCGTTCCACGCCATAAATCACATGCGGCTTATAGCCGAGGCGAACTATGGTATCCTTGACAGCTTGCAGTTCCTCCTCGCTCGCACCTTTCTTCATTACGATAATCATTGCTTCTCACCCATATGGAATATATATTTTCGACAGGATAACGCGGATTAACACGGATGTTATTTATCAGCGAAATCCGTGAAATCCTGTCTAAAGAATAAATCCATTTTCCTGCTTTTGAGAAATTCGCTACGGCAAATTACAATAACTACTCGACAAATTCAATTTGTGCCCCGAGGGATTTCAGGTCGCGGAAAAAGTTGGGATATGATTTTGAGACGTGCTGGGCACCACGAATCGTTATACCTTTTCGGGTGCGCATCCCCACAATTGTCAGCATCATAATCACACGATGGTCGCAGCGCCCGTCAACCTCGATGCCACCTTCATACCCCGCGGTATTCCCGATTATGATTATTTCGCCCGCCTTCTCCTCGCTCTCCACGCCCAGTCTGCAGAGTTCGGAGAGCGGCTCGCTTATTCTGTCGCATTCTTTTAGTCTTAAGTTTTCAACGTTGTAAAAGCGGGAGGTGCCCTTCGCAAAGCAGGCTGCGCCAACCATAGCAAGCACCGCATCGGTTGCCCTGTCGCCATCAAATTCAATCGCTGACAACGGCTTGCCGCCAATAATGTGGACATTTGAGCCGTCGTAACTCACTTCCGCTCCCATCTCCCGCAAAACATCCACTATCGCGCGCTCACCCTGCGCATCCTGATAGAGGCGCTCAATCGTAACATCGGCTGATGGACAGACTGCAGCAGCGGACATAATCGCAGATGCACCGGGCCAATCGCCGTTCACCTCATAGGTGGAGGGTTTATATTCCTGTCCGCCCGGGATGACAAAATGCATCAAATCGGGTGCGGCATCTACACGAATCCCCGCCTCCCGCATAACGTCCAGAGTGGTGTGCACCGCGGGTTTTGATTTCAATCCACCAGTAACCTGTATCTCAACCGTCTCGCCAATCAGGGGTGCAAGAAATAAAAGCGAACTTAAATATTGCGAGCTCTTCTCACCGGAAACCGTAACTCTCCCACCGTGGAGGTGTCCGCCGCGAATTGTGATGGGAAGTTGCCCTACGACCGATTCTGTTTGCACGCCTAATTGCGAAAGGGCATCGAGCAAATCCCGATTGGGGCGATTGCCGAGCGATTCGGCATAATCGGTGACAAAGCGCACCTGCGGTAGCAGAGACGCTGTCCCAAGAAGGAGGCGCAGAACAGCGCCTGCATTATGCGGGTTAAGGGTTCCGGGATTTCGGGGATGCCGTCCAAAGCCATGCACAATGCAGGTTTCTTCAGTTTCGATTAGTTCACCGCCGAGCATACGGAGACACTCGATGAGGGCAAAGGCATCATCACTCTTTGCGGGACATCGGACAATGCTCTCCCCATCAGCCAGCGCGCTTACCAGGAGATACCGTGTGGTGTAATTCTTTGATGGTTGAGCGCGCAGGCTACCCACGAGCCGATTGCCGGGATAGATGCGAGCCTTCATTTATCAAGCCCCCGATGCCCGAATAAAAAAATAGCGGCGTAGCCTGCAGATTATGCCGACGCCGCACCTGATATGCTTCAAACATCCACGCCTATCGGCGGTGTTTCATACGCTTCATCAACTTTCTATATTTATGCTTCCGAATTTTTTTGCGACGTTTCTTAATCACACTACCCATAGGCGTTTTTACTCCTTTCTTAATAATTTCGCGGGTAAATCATTACCTTTCACGTGAGCATTTTACATTATGCAAATTTCCACCTTTACTCCGGCGGTGCAGACATTTGCATCTGCCTTTATGGCGTCATTATAGTAACCGACAGAGTTGTGACCGTATGGGTTCAGATGCCGCGGGTTAAAATAATTTCCATAAGGCTCTCTATATTTCCTCTGAAGAAATCATCTGAATTTGAATTACACGAGTCCATAAAGTCAAATGAAAAATCCAAAGTCGTCAGGAGAACTCCTTTTCTCCTTGACAGATACTTATCATGAATGACCCTCAGTATTTGCTATTTTTTCGGAGCAAGGGCGGAGGCGATGTTTGATGTGGCTCTGTCAAGGAGGGTGTGCACTGCTTTATCCATTGCGAGGGCAAAGTCGCGGGACGAACTTCCCTCAAGCGGCTGTCGGGCAGAAATCTTCTCACTCCAGATGATTCTGCCGCTACGCCTTTTGCGCAGCTCGAGTCTCATCTCCACAACGGCTGATGTCGGTTCTGTTGTGCGGTCTTCTTCAAAGCGCTCAAGACTGCCCGAAAGTATCCGGGCTGCTGGAGGGACTTCCTCGGCACGCCCCACCTCGCTGAATAAACGGGAAGTACCCAACGCTTCAATGAATGCGCGGGTGAGAATCTCATTCGGTGGCTCCACCCATCTATTGTATTCGTAATATCCAACCTCAACGGGCGATGTGCGATAAAGCATACGCCTTTTTATGGCGGAAGATGTCTCGAAAATGCGGATTCCGAAGGGCTGTGGGTTGCGAGGTGGCACCTGTGGTTTTACGTTCCAGCTCTGCCCCAGTGAATAGAGATGTATTGGAGTCATCGGCTCACGCTTAATGGGGCTGATGCACCCTGCTAACAGCAGGTTTAAGAGAAGAACAGATACGATGGGGAAAAAGCGGGGTTTCATACAATCACCTC
The DNA here is from genome assembly GCA_964526215.1 of uncultured Candidatus Sumerlaeota bacterium. Lineage (GTDB taxonomy): Bacteria > Sumerlaeota > Sumerlaeia > MWCT01 > MWCT01 > CAZGKP01. The sequence continues at coordinate 5,828 of CAZGKP010000044.1, read as the reverse complement.
TTTTGTCTTATTCAGACGGTCGGCGTCCATAAATCAGGCTGGAGGGGTCGCGTTCAATGGATTCGATGAGTTCCTGGGCGGCGGACATTGTGGAGTGGAGCTGTTTAAGAGTTCGCCGCATATGATACTCCACATTCGAGATCTCCTTATCTGTAGTGTTTAGCAAAGAGTCAAGGGTAGCGGTTGTGGAGGTAAGTTCATCGGTGAGGCGGTTCATTTTCTCCAGTGCGGTTTTGAGGTCAAGTTCAGAGATGCGACTATCTACCTTTCCGAGGGTATTGTTCATAGCGGCAAGGATTTCATCAATCCGTTTTCCGGTCACGATAGAAGAGGAATTGAGGTTGTCAATCAGGCGAGTCAGGCGTTTACTCACCATCCGGGTTTGAGTGGTAGCTTCGTTGACGAAATTTGTCAGGCCGTTTGTTGCGTCCGCAATCTGTTCGAACAGGGAATCGAGGTTCTGTTGAAATTTATCCTCCGGTTCACCCAGGGCTTTATTTGTCTTGACAAGTATTTCCTTCAGCCCCTCAAGGATGTCGGGGAAATTTGATGTGACATTGCTAATAAAGGAGGGTTCGGAGGGGATTTTAGAGCCTGGGGGAAGGATCTTACCTGTTGCACCTCTGGAGATGTCTACATAAGCAATGCCCGTGATACCGCGCATTGCGAGTTTTGCCACCATCCCTTTTCTTACCTCACGCAGTTTATCCCTCCTGATTTTGAGCGTGACCCGGACTGAACCGCCAACACCGATGCTCACGTCCTCAACTTGTCCGACAAGGACGCCGTTATATCGGACTTCTCCCCCTTTATCCAAGCCCGTCACGGATTCGTGGAAGTCCACGTAATAGGTGTCAGTCGGGAAACGCTGCATCCCCGAAATAATGACCAGGATGACGACGAGGAAAATTGCACAGGCAAGAAGAAAAATGCCGACTTTAATCTTTTGCGAGCGGGTAGCCATTGGCTTATTCCTCGGTGGTATCGCAATTTATTCCGGTCGGCATAACCGGCAAAAGTAACACAATATCATAATTAGCTTACAGGATAACTCAACGCAAGGAAATTATACAAATCTCCGGGGCAAGGTAAAGCCTAAAAGGCAAAAGGTAAAAAAACAACCCCCTCGGTTTGTGTGAACCGGAAGGCTGGTTTTACCTTTTACCTTTTACCTTTTTACTTTTTACTCCCCCCCGGCATCCGCACTTACTGCACGCTTTTTTTTATTTGGCGGGGATTAAGATGTGTCGCAATTCATCGAGGAACTCCTGCAACGATGGGATGCGCTCGGTAGCGTTTTTTGCCGATGCCCTTGCAATTAAGGTATTCAGCCGGGTGTCGTTATGGTCTTTGAACCGGACTATGGGGGAGAGGGGTTCGCTTATGCAGAGTGCGGCAACACTTGCGAATGGGAGATTTGCATAAGGCAGTGTGGCTGTGAAAAGAAAGTGCGTCAGGGCGGCAAAGACGTAAACCTCGGATGCGGCACATAGCTCGCCACCCTTAAGGAGTTCGGGCGGGATAAATTGAGGCGTCCCATCGAGGTAGCCCATCTGGACGAGTTCGGGATATTTCGCAAAGTTCACCAGCCCTGTATCCAGATAACGAATGCGGTGATTGCGAGGGTTTACGGGTAATGTGGACGGCTGTAACTGGAATCGGTGGATGCCGAGTTCAAATAGTTTTGCAAAGACGCCTGCGAGCTGGTCGAGAAAATCCATAATCACCCCCGGCGCCAGAGGTTTGTTTTCTGCAAGATACCGGGAAAGTGAGGGTAGCAGGGGGTCTTGAAAAAGGGCGAGGCATCCGGTGGAGAGACGTTCGGTATCAATTGCGGGCAAAAGTGAATGTTCCGCGGGTTTCTTCAATAAGGCGGTCTCCTGCTCAAAAGTGGCTAAGAGATTGAGGCGCAGTTCCTCCGGTAATGTGACAGGCGGCTCGAGGGTTTTAGCGAAGCAGGGCTTCTCGGTTTCGGGCAATGTCAGGCGCAATAATTTACCAAGTGCATAATGCGCCAGAACCTCCACGTTACGAAATTTGTCAGGAAGCGGCATCACAAATCCCTCGGTCAGTCTTTATTAAGGGGAGCAAGATATGGCAGAAATTCCCGTAAAGGGATTGTCGATTATTGGTAGTCTACGCCCTGAAATGTTTTCAAGGAAAGACAATCGGTGTTTACAACTTCTCGGTCAGGCAGCAATTATGACTTTGTGGTTTCTGCTCCGGCTCTCGCTCTGATTTTTTCCCCCGACCAGACAAATACCGTATATAGAAACATAACTACAAGCGCCAGCGAGGTGAAAAGAATACGCAGGCGAAGTATCTTGGTATTTGCAAAACCGAGCGCAAGAATGCCACATAATATATAAGTAATAAAAACCACCCGCAATACCGCCGGATGACTCCAGCCTGCAATAAGCAGCCTTTGATATAGATGGGTGCGGTGTGCCTTGAAGATGTTTTCACGCCGCAATACGCGCCTGGCAAGAGTGTAAAGCACGTCATAAAGAAAGGGCATAAGTAGAATCACAAATGCACCGAATGGATAACACACAGGGTCGTGTGTGTGGAGGTAAAGTGGAATAACAGCGAGTGTATAGCCCAGGAATTGGCTGCCACAGTCGCCCATAAATGTCTTCGCCGGTGTGAGGTTAAATATTAAAAACCCGATGCATACCCCGACAAGAAATATCAGACTCACCGGGATTATGTCTGAAATACCTTTGCCAATGAGGACCGATACAAAAAGCCCAACAACCGCCGCAAAACTCCCCGCCATTCCATCCATCCCATCCATAAAGTTGTATGCATTTATAATCAGGAGAATCCAGCAGAACGCCAGTAAACCGCCAGTAAATGGAGAGAATGTAAGACCGGCAAAACGCGCAATTGACACAATCCGCATCCCGAATGCCACCGGCACAATTGCGCACATAATCTGCAGACCGAGCTTCACTCCCGCTCTTAAGCCGTGCAGGTCGTCTATAAGCCCGAAGACGAAACACCCACTTCCCCCGATAAGTATCGAGTAAAAGAAATCCAACGGGGGATTTTTCCTTACATACGTGCCATAGAGCTGAAAAAAGACGAGAAAGAACAGGAAAGGCACGGCAATGCCTATCCCGCCCAGACGCGGCGTGGGGATGGTATGGGAGCTCCGGTAATCGGGGAGGTCGCGCACATTCAGGCGCAAAGCAAGAGTTATCGCCCCGCGGGTCGCCACCCACCCCGCCAAAAACCCCACGAGAGAGAAAATGAAAGTGGTTGACATAATAGCTATTACTCAACAGTTGTCAATCAATAGTCAGGAAAATCGGAGGCATTTCGCTTCAAAGTCACGTAAACCATTATGATGATTAAGAACACAAGGCGAGGTCGTGAGTTTGACTTAAATGAACCCCCGTCAGTGATAGTGTCTGAAACCTCTGTGGATGTTTTGCGGAATATGGATATGTCTTAACCACCTGCTCCGGTGTAGATACTCCCCCACTCCCTCACTTCTTACCTCTTACTTCTCACCTCTCCCTTCTGCTCTCTGCTCATCTCAATGGGTCGCCGAAGAAGGAGAGATAGAGCCATCGGGTATAGTTGTCAAATTCCTCAAGGCTCTCGAAGTGTTTGGGTTCAGAGAAGTTATGGTCAATCAATTCTTTAAGTGTGGGACTCAAACGTGCCTTTTTGGTGAACCGCTTGATGACCTTAATAAGGTTGAGGAAATTTGACTTCCCCAGCGAGTCGTAAGTGATACCGGAGCTTTTGTAATTGAACGTGGTGTCCCAGATGCGTAGATGGATAAATGGTTTGCCGATGATGAAATCCAGTGCCTTTTTATATGAGTTCCCCGTGAGGTGCAGGCGGATGCTGCCGGCACTCATAAGTTGCACCTCGTCCCAGGAGAGAACGAGTTTCTCCTTCTCCGTCTGGACCTGGAAGTGCCTGCGCGAAAAAAGCCATAGCAAGATTTCTTTCGGCTCGGGGATTTTCGCCTTATTGTTCTCCCTCACAATTCGTATGCCCTGAGATATGGAGAGGAAGCGTTCACGGAGCCCGAGAGCGGTTGCGAGTGTGAGGTGCTCAAAGAGAATCCCCTTGCCGTATCGGATGCGTCTCTCGGCGGCATCGGGAGCTATGTCGAGAAATTCCGCACAGATAGCAATCGTCTTTTTGAAATGAATCCGCCGCCCATAAGCAAGCATCAATGCGTAAAGGGGCTGGAGTTGCTTGCGGCGTGCGGCTTCAGAGCCAGCCAGTATTTCCTCGGCGGCAGGCATAATATTCCCGCTGGCATCAATGCGGTCTGCGGGGACAAAGACCTGTGTGATATCATCCCGGGAGGGAGTGGTTTGGGGTGGAACGGATGTCGGTGTTTTAACCTTGATGTTGAGTGTGGACTTTTTACGCCTAACCGGCACGCGAAAATCGGGGATATTGGTCGCAGCGGTGGATTTCCGCTCCGGGTGAGGGATGGTGAATGTCTGTTTCGCCCGGGGGGTCTCCTGGGGAGGCAGTGGTGTGGCATCCTCGATATAGATTCCGGGTTTTTCCGTTTTTTCAAGGGGGAGTTGTGGTGGCGAAGAGGCGGTGGGGAGGTCGGCAATCTCCCGTAGGTCTGGTCCTCGCAAAAGGGCTTCGTCTTTTGAGTCCCGGGGCTGCTTTTCGGGGAAAAATATCTTATCCAGGTCTTCAGAGCTTATCTCACTAATGGACTTTTGCCCTTTCTCGCCGGAAGAACCCTGGGACGGGGGAGATTTTTTCTCCGGACCAGGAACTGGCGGAAACGAATCCGATGGATTAAAGCTTTCTTTTTTCATTTTTCAATGTTTAGAGTTCTTCTTGCATTGGGCTTGACTTTTCTAATACTAAAATAATCTTTACTCACATAGGGTGAGGTCTTCAATAAAAATCTTTCCCGGGGGGAATGATGATTTGTAGTATGACGGGTTTTGGTTCCGCGCACCTTGAATGTGAATTCGGCACCTTTGAGATAGCAATTAAAACTACCAATAATCGCTTCCTCGATTTTGCCTTCCGACTGCCGGTGGAACTTGCCAATTTTGAGCCAGAGATTCGCAAGATGATTGGTAAAGCTGTGCATCGTGGCAGGATAGAGGTCGGGATTCGATGGATGCGGGGTAACGATGTCTGCCCAAATGTGGACATAAATATCCCCCTTTTTGAAAAACTCTATCAAGACCTGACCGACCTTCAGAAGCGTCTGGGGGCACAGGGGTGCATCTCCGTAGCAGACCTTTTGCACATCCCATCTATCTATGTAGAGAGCCCCGCTTGCATTAACAAAAAGCGCCTCTGGGGTGAATTGAAAAAGGGTATAACAAAGGCGCTGCATACCCTTCAGCGTTCGCGCCGGGCAGAAGGCAAACGTCTGGCTCAAGCCCTCCTGAATCTCCTTAATGTCCTGGAAAACAGCCGCGCCGAGGTCGCCAAACTTAAAGACGTTGTGGTCGAGAAATATCGCCAGCGTCTCTTAAAAAAAATAGAGGAATTCAATCAGTCAAACCGGACAGGTCTCGACCAGCAGCGCCTCGATGCCGAAGTCCTCCTTTACGCCGATAAATCCGACATCACCGAGGAGCTGGCTCGCCTCGAATCCCACATCGCCGCTTTTCGGAATTATCTCGAATCCGAAAGCAAGGAGACAGTCGGGCGCCCTCTCGATTTCCTCTGTCAGGAGGTCTTGCGCGAGGTGAATACCATCGGCAGCAAATCGCACGATACCGGCATTGCCAACCTCGTTCTCTCTATGAAAAACGATGTAGAAAAACTCCGCGAGCAGATACATAATATTGAGTGAATCAAACAGTCTAAAC
>CAZGKP010000043.1:0-21054 GCA_964526215.1 uncultured Candidatus Sumerlaeota bacterium | reverse complement strand
CAATAATTATCCATTGAAAAAAAAGAAGTAACAAGACCCATCCAAATCGAACCACTCGATGATAACTGACCAATAAGAAACAAACGATAATAATTATGAAGGCAAGGAGGACGAGTGCCATCCTGAGTGCACTGTACCTCATTCTCCGCGTGCCGGGGGAGAACTTATTAAATATTGATGCCGCCCATATAGCCAGCGCGGTGTAAACAATCACAAAAAAGAAGAAGAAAAATTTCGGGAAGCGAAAATAATGGGTTAATTTTTCCTGAACCTCGTTTCTCTTAAGGAGCAATGGCTTCAGTTTATTTTTATTAAGACTCGTCCCGATTTGCGTCTGAATCTTTTCTATGCGCTCTGTGTAATGCAGGCAGAGACGATTATGCCACAGACCTTTTAGTGAAAACAAAAACGCCACGAAAAGCATAAACAAAAGGCAAATGGTAAAACGCTTTGTCAGGATTTCCTGTTCCATAATGCGCTCCAGATACAATTATGTGCTGTTTCGTTCAGAACTACACATTAGCGATTTTTAGATTCAAACAAAGACTTTTTAGACGGCATAATCCGCCTGCTGCGGAATTAACAAAACCGTTTAAACAACAAAACTCTGATAAGTTCATTGGGGCAACAGAGCCTATTCGACACCTGGTCAGCGCGCACGACTATATTGTGTGCCGACCCTTTCATCTCATCGCGTCCTGTATGAAAGATTTAGAGTGCGCCCGTAGAGGCTCCACCGCCTGGGTAGCAGAGGCAGGTCATCCGCCGCATCTTTAACATCCGCCTCAGGCGGAGCCGTAGATGGCCAATTAGGTTCACCCGCAATCCCTTGAGCGCAATGATAGCACTGGTCTCGCACCTCAGACGTCTTCGCCTTGATTCTCTGTTCAGCCGTAATCCATACCTCCTGTAAAAATAATGAAAACATGATCTAAAGAATACATTAAAGAATTATTATTTTAACCAACTACTGCAATAGTTCCTACAATGCTATAAACCAAAGAAATCCAATATTTTAGAAAACCAGGTATTTTTTCGATTAAATTTGAGATCTTTGAGCTCAATTATACTAAGATGAATGTATTTAGCAAAGAATATAAAGAATAATCCGATGGACACCAATAAAACCCAGTTGTTCTTACCGATTAATGAACATTTTGAGCACAGTAAGCTGAAAAGAATCCCGAGTTCCGAAGTCATGAGGCAATAATGCAGTATTGACCAGCGGTATTCCATGTATTCTACAACAGAGTCGCGTTTCTTGTTACCCGGTGCGTATCGCCGCTTGAAGAACATCCAGCAGTCTGTATTATATTGGCTGAACAAAATGTCGTCAAATAACCAAAAAAGCACACGGTGGATTCCGTAGTATGTTGGACCGAGCACTATTGCATATGCGAGTAGCATATCTATCCTTAGCTTCGGAAGCCTATTTCCTGCGTTATTCAAGGATAATTCCCATAGGACCACAATGAGGAGACCTGGCATTAAATACCTTAGGATGCGGGAAAGGTTTCTGAATACATCGTCAAATTTGATGGGGAAGCTCATGCTATTATTCCGAGTAACTAACCTGTATTATACGGAAACAGATACTGGTTTTCCGCATAGCAAAGGAAAACATCCTTAAACTTTTAATCAAAGTCAGATGTTTTTAGTTTATTTCATAATGACTATGCAAGGACAAGAGTATAAAAAAATAAAAATTTATTCTGTATACTAAAAAGATTAATCTATTAACACAACATTCATTCTTAGTCTTTACAAGACTAAGCAATACTCATTAAAGCTCAGAAATCAGAGTATATGCCAGGCCTTCCTGTGCGGCTTTCTTAATGATTGCCTTCAAAACGTCCCGGAGATCATGACGCCCTTCAAGAATCTGAATCAAATGCGTCCCATCCATTAGTATTATATTTGTACCTGTATGACTGAATTGTTCGATTACTTCGGGGCGAAATCCCGGGATGCTAATAAAAAGACCACGTGTGCTTTCGAACTTATCGTCGACCTTATGCTTGAATCCGCCGATTTCTTGTACCGTCGGCTTATCCTTTCGCCATTTGGCTTCGACCAGATAATCAAATCCCCGAAAATTAAAATGCCCATCAATTTCTTGTGTTGGCGTACGGTAGGATTTGCGATACTCAATCTCAAACAGAGCAAAAAGATCCTTTAAGATAACTTCCAGTGAATATCCAGCCTGTTGCCTGTTAGGGTTATTGAGAGCATCCGTGAACCTTTTCCGTAAATTCTCCAGTTTTTCCCGTCTCTGCCGAACAACATTGGCGCGCTCCTGGCTTAAACTTATGCGGTCTTTTCTCTTTTTCCTGTTTTCTTCGACGAAGAGCTTCTGATCCAATGCAAGCCGTTTAAGATTCCTTAATGCATCAATACCCGCATTTCTGTCAGGAACGTTTTCATCCTGAAGATCGCGAAGTTTGCATAGATCTGTAAGGATTCGTCTTTGTACCAAACGTCCCTGTTCGCTCTGCCCAAGTTCAGTAAGAAGACGACGAGCCCAAACGAACTTGGGTAGATCTCGATACTTGTCATTCAAGTCTCGCGGAACGCCGCACGAGAGAAAGAACGCTGACACGCCATCTTTATAATGAAATGCCCTACCAAAGCATTGAACCATTGCTTCCAAGATATTGTAAGGAATAGGTTCCATTGCTATAACTCACCTCGAAAGGTTTTGACAAGCAGAGCCAATTTGAAGTTGACCAATTCAACGTTGTCATTTGTTTCATTTTCTTTATCCATCAGTAAAATCGATATAATCAGTCGCTTCCTCTTAATACTGCTTTCTCCACCATTGCCTTTGCCTCATCCAGCAGACGGCACGATTCATCACGGGCGGTGTGGGCTTTGATAATCATTTCCGCCATTTCATCTTGGACTTTCCTTTGCGGAAGCCAGAGTGTAAACTCCCGGATATCGTTAGGGTAAATTTCACGCTGGGCGCTACCATGGGCGTGTCTATCAGACTGCATAAGCCCCACTATTGAATTTAGGAAGAGCGAAAGATAAACCGGATTGCATTCATTCTTTGGTCTAATGATTGTAACATGGTTGCTTCCGATTGCTTTTATATCCTCGAGGAAGCAATTCGTTCGTCCAATATATGCGCCAGTGCCGTAGAGAAGAACATCGTATTTATTGAGCCTTGCTTTCTTCTGAAGTTCCCAGGTTTCCAGTGTGCAACTTTCAAACTCGGTAGAGAGAAATTGTGTACCCATGTGCTTTGTATTAACAACGGCAACTTCACCATCGTCAACATATTTCGGCTGCAATCCTCTTTCGCAGTATGCTAAAATATCGCCAAGCCGCACCGCTTGTTTTGTTTTTTCTATCGCCTTAATGATCCGATAAAATTTCGGCTGGAAGAATTCAGCATCGAGGCGGGCTGATTCCTGGGCTTCGGAAAAAGGGCGTTCATAAAACAGACTCGGAGACAAGTCCAAATCTGCCAGCCCCAATTCTTCTAATAACAAACCCTCCGCGTAAGCATAAAGGTCTTTCGATTCCTGCTTCTTTGAATATGCTTTCTGTACAATTAAAGATGTTTTCTTTTCAAGACGTGCATCAGGAATAAAAATAGGTATTGATTTCAGGTCGCAAAGATTAAGGCCTGTCTGAACATGACCGCGAACCATTCTCTTTAGGTATGTTTGTCCTATACCTGAATTAAGATAGGCGCATAAATAATAAGGATCAAGTTTTCCAGAACGAAAAGCGGTACTCTTACAACTAAATACAGCCTCTCCTACATCCTCTGTTACAATTGAGACATTGCCCAAAGTTCCAACAACGGATGCTAACAAGTCACCTGGCTGCAGCCTGTACTTGCTTAAACCTATAAAGTGTTCTTGTGATATATAGCAATTATCATCATCAAGCAAGAAGAAGGGTTTTACATCCCTTCCTCTCACATATCTATATGGCGATCGCGTCACATAATTTTCAACGAGGAAAGTTGAGCCGAATGGACCAACAATAAATTTGCCTTCCAGTTCTCCCCAGACTATTGATTTTCGTTCTTCAAGAATCCTGTCTAGCTCAAGGTGTTCAGGTCGATAAAACTCGCTATCGAGTCGCAAATCAGAAGCATGGTCGGAAAGCATTACTTCACTCCAAACCGCCATTATTCCTCCTCCTTCCAGAAGGAGAAGCCCCAGCGTTTGGCAAAGGCGATAAATCCTTCAGCAATCTGGTCAAGGTCGTGGTCGACAATCATGTGTCCATACCTGTCAAGCTGCGGTTTGCCGTCTTTGTCCTTCTTATATATGTAGTCGCCGGAGTTATCCTTGCCTCCGTTCTGGCTGACTGCGTGGAAGATGGGATAATCATCAAGGCGTGGGCAGAGCGGGCCTTCTTTCGGGTCGTCGTTCCACTTCTGCAGGAAAAGGACACTTGTCTTTGTGCCGGTATGGGGCTTAAAAGTATTTCCGTGAAGCCCGACTACGGCGAGGATACGCGCCTTTTCTGCTATAAAACGTCTGATGTTTTCATCGCTTGTATTATTGAATCGTCCCTGTGGCAGGACAATACACATCCGACCGCCGGGCTTTAGAAATTCAGGTTGCGCTCAATAAATAGTATATCACGCCCTCGTTTGGGATAAGGTTTACCGTTCGGCTTCAGGGCAAGGTCATACTGGTGCAGAATTCGCGAGTCCTTGATGTCCCCGGCAAACGGTGGATTTGTCATCAGGACATCAAAGTTGAAGTAGCGGAAGTTCTTCTGGTTGAATTCATCCGTGGCGCGGTCTTTGGGAAAACGGCGCAAATGTTTGCGCATAGCAACGCGCACTTCATCAGACCAGTAGCGTGGGTCAAGAGTATTAGCTCGGTAAACGTTTGACCGCCCATCGCCAGCTATCAAATTCAAAGCCTTGGCAATCGTTGCTGCTTTTTCGTCAAAGTCGAGACCATATACATTCTCAGCCGCATAATCGCTTTGCCATTTCTTGGGTCCTTCAACCGTGAATTCATTGCCCCATACCCAGAAAATTGTGTGAACAGTAAAACCGCAGGAGCCAGAAGCTGTATCTATTGTCATTTCATCAATTCGTGGATTAAGCATCTTTACGCACATATCAATAACGTGTCGGGGCGTGAAATACTGTCCTTTCTTTGGTTTCCAAACCTTAAGAGCAAGATATTCGAAAGCTTCGTCAATAATTTGAAGATTGGAATTAAACAGCTTGATGTCCTCCAAAAACGAAATACACGTCAGCAAATGAGGAGGCTCAAGTTTGATTATATCATCTTCAAGGAAAACACCGGGCCATTGGTGCTTGGCATTATGGAAAAGTCTGCTTATGCGTTCATATAATTCCCGTGCCGTTGAGCCATAAATACGAAACTGGCAGTATTTCTTCTTCTTGCCGGGTCGTGAAGCATACCATTCATCATAGAGCTTCGCGTAGATGAGTTTGAAGACCTCCTCGAAGGCATCAACACCAGCATTTGCAAGAACAAGGTCTTCCATATCAAGTATGATGTTTTTTAATGAAAGGCGTTCTTTAACGAGGCGGTTTTCCCGTGTCAGGCGTTCCATATCCCACCGTTCGGTGAGAAGGTCGGAAAGTTTCTGGTCGGCACGAGGGATATCGGGGAGGCTTTTGAAAAGATTCGGTTCTTCCCTGTGAAGAAAGACAATCTCCCCGCCATTTGTCCAGACGCCGATAGGCGAACCTTCAGCATTGCAATAGGACTTGAGTTGTTCCAGACCATCACGGCGTTTGGGTTTCTTGCATTCTACGATAATAAAAATCGTATCCGGGGCGCCTTCCTCACAAATGACAACATCTGCACGTTTTTCAGCTATTCTGGAACCGAATTGAACGCCTTTTTCAACAAAGATGCGGTCTTTGGGATAACCATAATCGTAAATCAAGCGGTGGATATAGAGCTGGCGAACAATTTCCTCCGACTTTGCTGGACGTTCTTTATCTGAAGCAAGGCATTTGATATATGGTTTGCCCCGCTTTTCAAAGATTTCAAGGGCGCTGATTTCATCCTGAGAAAACAAATCCAGAGCGAAGCCCCCGGATGCCGCCCCGAGGATGTCATAAGCGGTAAATTTCGGCTGTTTTTCGGCCATTTATGTCTCCAATACTGTATTTATTGACTTTACGAGCACTTTAACACTTCGTATGAGCACTTTTCCAATCCGGTAGAGTTCTTTGTCAGACCGGCGGAGAAAAAAGTTAAGGGGATACACTCTCCGACAATCCGTTGAGTCCGTTTGGTGCTCGACGTTAAATGTTCAGAGTTCGATGTTCGAGACTTAATGTTCCACATCCAATACACGCCGTCCATCCCTGATTACTTTAGCCCGGTGCGGGCAATCCCGCGAATGAAAAATCGCTGCAGGAAGAAGAACATTATGACAACTGGCAAGACTGCGAAAGTTGACGCCGCCATCAGCAGGTGAAACTCTGAACCGGCATCCTGATTGAACGCCTGCAAGCCAACCATCAATGTCCGCATCTCCGGGCGTGTGGTTACAATGAGCGGCCAGAAGAGTGAATTCCAGTTGCCGAGAAATGCAAATATGCCTGCGGTTATCATTACGGGTTTTGACAGCGGGATAATGACCTGCCATAGGAACCGGAAACGGCTTGAGCCGTCAATCTGTGCGGCGTCCCACAGAACGTCGGGTATGGTCATAAAGAACTGGCGCATTAAGAATATGATAAATACATTTGCCAGCCAGGGGACAATCAGTGCGGCGTAATGGTCGAGCCAGTGGAGTTTTGCCAGCGTCAGGTAATTGGGGATAAGGAGGACCTGACCGGGAACCATCATCATCGCCAGGATAATGTAGAAGAAGAGCCCCTTGCCGTAGAAGCGCATTTTGGCGAACGCATAAGCCGCCAGCGCAGATGTGATGAGGGCTCCCGTAGTCGTAACGATTCCTACGGATATGCTGACGTAAAAGTATCTGGTGAATGTGAGGGGAATGGGCGGCTCGCCGTAAGTATTTGCCTTTGGTGCATTCCACGCCTCCGCCCAGTTATGCCAGCGGAATTCTGTGGGCCACCAGGTAGGTGGGAATGCCATCGCCTCTCTGAAGCTCTTGAAAGAGGTAATGAACATCCAGAAAAATGGCAGAATCATAAAGAAGCCACCTATGAACAGAACCTGATAAATGAGTGTCAGTTTGATATTTTTCGGGCGTTCGGCAATGTAGGCAAAATATCCGCACACGGCGCCGACTAACGCAGCGTAAATGATTATGCCCTTTCCGCCAAGTTTATGGAAGCTCCACAAAAGGAGTGCAAACAGAAAAATATTGATGGCAAAAGTTATGTATCTCTCCCTTGCCAGACGTGCCTCTTTAGTCGGGAGTGCGCGAGTTTGCACGCTATGTAAATTCATTTCTGTGAGCATTTTCAGACCATCAAGTTATAGAATCGAAAATTCACCAAACACAATTTGCAATTTCCAATTTGCAATTCTCAATTCCCTATTCACAATTCTCCCCGCTTTCATCCTCCGTAGTGAACGCGGCGTCCGAAGATGCGATTCTGAGTCAGCGTGACAGCCAGTATGATAATAAGAAGGATGTATGCAACTGCGGCTGCGTGCCCCATAAGCCACAAGCCCTGGAATCCCTTTTCATATAAGTGAAACACAATAGTGGCGGCAGTATTATCGGGTCCGCCATTGGGCGTCATTATGAGCATCGGGACAAATACCTTGAAGCTGCCTATCATAGAGATGATGAGGACAAAGAACGTAATAGGGGAGAGGAGGGGGAATGTGATGAATTTGAATTTCTGCCAGGCAGTTGCGCCGTCTATGTCCGCCGCCTCATAATAGCTCTTATCAATGTTCTGGAGTCCGGCGAGGAAGATTATCATATAGTAGCCAATCATACGCCATATCGAGGTAAGTATGATGGAGAACAGAGCCAGACTTGGTCCCGCGAGGATTGGATTTCTTATATGAATGCCCAGTGGTGAAAGGAACATTTGCCATATTCCACGAGGTTCGCTGAGCCATTGCAGGCGCGGAAGCCCAAGGGTGTGGAGGAAGTGATTGGCAAGCCCGAATTCGCGGTGGTAAAAGTAGCGCCACACGATAGAGATAGCAACCCAGGTTGTTACGAAGGGCAGGAAATATAGGGTGCGGAAGAATGCCCGCCCTTGAATTCGTGTATTGAGCAGGAGTGCGGCGCCGAGCGAAATCACAATCGTCAGCGGCACACTGTAAAGTGCATAGTTGAATGTATTGAGGAGTGCCTGTTGAAACTCTTCATCGGTAAGGACATCCTTATAGTTTGTAAGCCCGACCCATTTAACCGTTTCCCAGGTATCGAGTCCCTTCCAGTTGGTAAAAGAGATGAGGATAGAGAGTATAACCGGCAGGAACCAGAAGACGGCGAGGACAAGGACGGCTGGCAGGAGGTAAAGATACGCCTGTGCATTTTGATGTAGCAGTTTAATGCGTCTGGCTCGGCGCATCTGCCTCCTTGTAAGTTCACTTATTTCCCTTGCCATTTATTCGCCTCAAATGCCTTTTCAAGCCGCAGGCGCGCCCCTGGTGGGATGAGGTGCATTGCGAATTTCTTCGTAGAAGGCGAGGAACTTTTGAGCGACCCAATCCGGCACTGCCTTGCGGTCCATAAGGATTTTGGCGTAATAAGAACCGTGGCAGTCCGAGCCACCGACAATTCCCATTCGGAGTTTTCGCGCCAGTTGTATGTAATAGTTTATCATAAAGTTATCGTGGCGGGGGTGAAATGCCTCAATAGCGAGGACTCCCCATTCCCGATGGGTGCTGACTTTATCATCGCGCATCATATCTGCCCGCCCGAAAAGTCCCGGATGTGCAATAGCCGGTATTCCGCCAGCACCCAGTATCAGCCTGTATGCCTTTTCAGGCGGCATTCCCTGCGGTGCGACGTATGCGGGGCAATCGAGACCGATAAAGTGCTCAAATGCCTCCTGATTGTTTTCCACGTAGCCCCGTCTGACCATTGCGCGGGCAATATGCGGTCGCCCCATACTCCCCTTTCCCGCTATCTGTTTTACCTCCTCGATGGTTATGGGGTAACCGAGCCGGGCGAGACGACGAATAATTTCCTTTAGCCGAACGAGTGTGAAGTGGTGACTCTCTTCCAGTGCCTTATTGAGGGTTTCATCATTATGGTCTGCAAAATAGCCGAGGATATGAATTTCGTGGTCATCCAGGACGGTTGTCATCTCGATACCGGAGATGAAGGGAATACCGAGTTCAGATGCGCGTCCTTGTGCCTCCTCTATGCCGTCAAAGGTATCATGGTCGGTAAGGGAGATGTATGTCAGACCGAGTCCGTATGCGTGTTCCACCACCTCTGATGGGGAAAACCCGCCGTCAGATGCCGTGGAATGTATGTGCAAGTCGCAAGCCACAATACTGCACTTAAGGTTCAGGTATTTACTTTTAATTTGTTTCAAGCCGATAAATTAAGTAAATGGTGTAACTTTGTTAGCGGATATTTGTCAAGCCCAAATCGGGAGACGGGGGGAGGGCTTGCGCCAACTTGCCATAATTCTCTATTGACGGAGCAACCCAAAATTATTGTATTTGTTATCAGTCGCCGGTTTAAAAGAGAAAGGGGCGATTTGTTTGAAACGCATAGTCACATTAACGATAATAGTTACACTCTTTACCTTTTTTGTCCGGGCAAGAACGGATGACGACGATTTGCAAAAACGGGTTGATGCCCTTCAACTCAAGACCTCCCTTCAGACACAGGAAATCCGTCACCTCCGCCAGCAGAATCAAAAACTAAAAAGTGAACTGCGCAAATACAAGCTCCGGGAAATGGTGAAAAAACTTGAGAAGGAAGTCCCGCGCATCCGCCGTCTCCCTCTAAAAAAACCCCTCCAGACGCACTTTATGTCAACCGATGAATTACGCAAACTCCTTATAAACGAGATGAACCGCCAGTATCCCGGCGATACCCTTCAATCGTATCAAGAGGTGCTCACACTCCTTGGGTTCATTCCCCCCGGAACCGACATCAGAAAAACCCTTATGGCTCTATATGGCGAACAGGTGGCGGGTTTATACGATGACCGCACAAAAACTCTCTACATCAGAAGCGATTTTTATCTGAACGATACCATCGCTAATATCATACTTTCCCACGAGATGTGCCACGCCTTGCAAGACCAGCATTTTAATCTCGAATCCCTTAACATACATCGGACAGATAACGATGATATTGTCCTTGCGGGGTTATGCATTGCCGAAGGCGATGCTACATTTCTTATGAGTGAGTGGTTCGGTGAATACCTCAACATTACATCCGTTTTTCAACTTCTCTCAACGATAGGCATAGACCAGTCGGCATACAATCAGGCACCTTATTTCATTCAGCAAACCCTTATCTTCCCTTATATACAGGGAGTGCTTTTTCTGACGAACATAATGGGTAAATATGGACTCGAAGGGCGCGACATCCCTTTTCGCCACCCGCCTCAATCCACCGAACAGGTGCTTCACCCCGAAAAATACCTCGATGTGCCTGATACCCCCACGTCTGTAACTCTGGCTAGCTACCTCGGCAGGCTTGGGAAAGGCTGGAAAAAGAAATATACGAATGTATTTGGGGAGTTAGGATTCAAGTTACTTTTTGAGCAATATCTCGACATCCCCGAAGCCGGGCGCGCTGCCGCCGGTTGGGATGGCGACCGCTACGATTTATACAAAGACACCGCCGGGCATTTCCTGCTCGTCTGGGACTCGGTATGGGATACACAAAGGGATGCAAGAGAGGCGCGCGATGCATTGAGGCGCGTTCTCATCACTCATTATCCCATGCTAAAAGTGAGTGGAGAAAATGGAGCATGGCAACTGGAGGGAACTCCCGAAACCTCAAGTGCCGAAACCTACTTTATCCGATTGGAAGAGAAAAATAGCCGCCTGCATCTCTTATTCACAGACGAAAGGTCTGTATCAGGTATCGCCCACCCTTGACTCTTTCTCCAGCAATTTTTCCACGATAGAAAGCATTTGTGTGGTGGTGCGTTCCCAGGTGCGTAAGCGTGCAAGGTCAATTCTGCGCTCGTGCAAGGTGGGTGAATCTTCTGCGATTGCGCGCTCAATGCTCTGGCGGAATGTCTCCGGTGAGTCAATAAAATATACCATCCCCTCCGGCTGCGATGCGATTCGGACAACCTCGGTTATGCGTGTTGAAACGATGGGTTTCCCGCTTGTCAGGTATTCGCTCAATTTCAGGGGATTTATGAAGCGAGAAAATGGCGTGAGCTCAAATGGTAAAAGAAGGACGTCAAACTGCTCGAGTAAATCCGGTATCAGGGCGTGTGAAATGTAAGGGAAGAAATGAACGCGTGGATTTTTCCTCATCTCTGTCAGCAAGGGGCGAGAGAATGAATCGTCTATGTTTCCCACAAAGATGGTGTGGAAGTGCAGGGGGAGTTTGAGAATCTCATAAAGGATTGGTTTCCACAGTCGTATATTGATTGCACCGACATAACCGATGCGGGGATGCGGCAATGTCTCTATGCGCTCGATTATGTGCCGTTCCTTGCGGGGAACTTCATCAATAAAGTTTTTCAGTCGAGGGCGATTCTCCGGCAGGAATAATTCCGAGACGCCGTTCTCCATCAGGACATTGTTGGGGTTTAATTTCCTCTTTTCTTCAAAGAGCGTTTGCGAAGTGGTGAATATATAATCGGAGCGTCTGATGAGGCAGCTTTCCATTTTCGCGATTTCACTTTGCTGATGCGGCGTAAATACGGGGCTTAAGGGGAAGTTGTCATCAATGATTGCAAGGTTGTGGCGCCCCCGGACATAATGAAAGAAATCGGTGTGATGAAAAATAGTTCCCCATACAATGTCCGGTAACGCCTTTTCACTGAAGAGATGCCGAAAACACTGGAGCACCTGTTTTGAAATTCGTTTTATGTTTAAGTTCAGGAGAGTTTTTTTTAGCAAGTGGGGCAGAGGGAGACGCACCGAGTAGGGGAGTAACACGTGGGGCGTAAAGATGGAGAGTTTTGTCTCGGGGATATGGCGGAGGGAGCCGCTATGCCGATAAAACTGGATGCGTTTTCCACTATGCACCCATTCGGGCAAGGTGATGGGGGGTTCAACAAAGATTACGCGCCAGCGCTTGCTTACAAGAAAAATCGGATAGCGTAATTCTCCGACGGGAAATTGACTTCTCCATCCGCCTGCGCAAAAATAGATAATGACGGGTTCATAGAGATTGGTCATTTGCACTCCATATTGGCTCGCCGGCTATTTATATAAAATGTCATAAGTTGTGCTGAATATCTTCACCTTTACTCTTCATCTTCATCTCCGTATCTTGCTGTTACCTCCGCTTCAACCGCTCATTGGTAAACTTTAAGTTTTTCGTGCGAAAAGAACATATCTGCTGCGTATACAAAGGCTAAGATGAAGATGAAGACGAAGATGAAGTTTTTATGAGAGAATATACGCGAGATTCCCTTCTGAGTATCCGCCAAAGACGGATAAATTCGCCGTGGCGAATAAATATGATACTATTTGTGACGCCGTGTATATTGTTCCGGGGATTTAAGCCGAGTTCGCTCCAGGTACTTGGGGTTTTCATATATGTGATATTCGCCCTGCTGGTGAACGAGATGCCATTTTTCCTCTACTTCTTTAATTGCTTCGGCGAAAGGTGCATTGAAAGAGGCTGGGGGGCTTTTACGCCATTGGTCGGTGAATGAATCCATAACGATGTATGTGGCTTGTGAAATTGCCGGCGAGAACAGGAATCGCTCCCTTGGGAAATTGTGCCGATAGAAGTCAACCTTCTTTCCCTCATACGCCAGAGCCTGTGCAAGGTCTGCCGTGCGGGTGTGGAGCAAACTCCACAGTGTGGTCGTGGCGAGGACAAGGTCATCAGGCTCGGTGTGCGCATTGACATACTCTGCAACTTTGTATGTGTCCAGTGTGTTCTTGGTCATCCCGAATTCCAGTGGAGTATTGAAACGTCCATAAATCCCATATCGCACCTGTCCGATGCTCACGTATGTTGCGAGTAAAAATGGGAGAAGCAAGATGATAAATCCCCATACGCTCTTTGCCGCTTCAGATATGCGAAGGGCAATCGCCGCACACCCCAGCGCAATAAAGGGTAAAAGCGGAATCACGGGGTAATGAACGAATTTGATGATTGTATCTGCGCGGCGCAAAACAATGTGTGCCATCAGGATGCACAGGAGCGGCAGAAAAATGCGTGCCGCTTTTCGACGAAAGAAGAAAAGCCCCAATATCCCCAGAACATAAGAAATCCCGCTCTGGAAAAATTCCTCATAATGTAAAAGGATAAGATAGAGCGAACCCGCACGGGAGGCACTTCGCAAAGCCGTAATATCATCCCAGAACCCGGGCGACTTTCCGGCAGCCATAAAGATCAGAAAAATAATCAATGGCACGGGTATGCAGGCTAATGACCATAAGTGTCGTGGCTTTTTCCTCGCTAAAATCACGATGAACAAAAATACGATAAATACTACCGAGTAATATACTGTGAGAAGCGCAGCCGATGCCACAATGGATGCCGCAAGACACCAGACGAATTCCCCCGTCCTTATATAGCGCAGTGCAAACAACGCCACTAAAATCGCCTCAATTAGATACAGGTTGTATGGCATCCCCATTCGATTATACATAACGGCATCCGGGTGGATGGTGTAAAAGAATGCGGCGATGAGACCGAGCATCTCTTGGTGAAGGGTTGGTGTAGCGGATGGCTCATCGGGACGCCCCACCTCATATCCTAACAGGAAGATAAGGAGTGTTGCCAGGACCCCCAGTGATGCATTGAAGAGACGGAAGGTGCGCATATCGGGTTGCCCGAATTTAAAAGAGAGATGGGAGAGGAGGAAATAGAGCGGTGGATGTGTCATATTCGGACCGACGAAGGTTACATTTACGGCACCAAGCGGCAGAGGTTTTTTACCTATCCGGCGCGCAATCTCGAGATACGTTCCCTCATCGCGGAACCAGCCGGGTGATTGTGCAATTTTGCGTGTGCGAAAATAAAGACTCAGAATAATAATCAGTCCCAGCAAGACCAGAGTGAAAGGACGAGGAAGAGCGATTTTTTGTATTGAGCCCATCAATTTCCCCGATTAAGGTCTGGTGAAATAAAGCCGCGGTCGGAACATTCGCACGGGGTCAATTTCGCCGATTACATAGCGCGGCTGACGCCGCAACAAAAGAATATTAAACCATAGATTAACACAGATTCGCCCAGATTTTTAATACAGACTGCTTAAAAGATTTTCATTGTGCATCGAAGTTCTCTTTGAAGCGAAAAACTGCCGAGCCGTTTTCCTCAAATTCCTTTATCAGATAAGTTTGAATAAATTTATCAGTTATATCAAGGGCTTTTGCAAATGCTTTTACATTGGCGGGTTTTGAAAATATCCGGGTATCACGGAAGTATTGTAAATCACGCTTTATGTATTCATCTATGACGATGTATCGGCATTTGTAAGCCATCAGGCGTTTGGCGAACATTTCTGGTGAGCCAGCCTCCAGTGCGAGTGATAAAAAGTGCGATGCCTCGAACATACTATCGGCGAAAAATGGCTGCGGACAGTAGTATCCCTTGTTTTCAAAGAGAAATAATACCGGTTCACCCGGATTGCATACTTTACCTATGTATTGGAGACAAGGATATGAACGCACCCTGGGTTTCAGGAATTCATCGCGAGTTTGCCTCCCGAATATCGCCGGGAAAAAAGAGCCCTCCCGTGCCGCCTCAGGGTAGACGTGCCCAACCACAAGATGCACAGGTGCAATGAAGACCAATAACAGTGCAAGTGTATAGAGATTTCGCGATTTGATTACCTTGACGCCATCAATACCGGCAGCGGCACATAACGTTAATAATGGCAGCGCAGGTATAAGAAACCGCACCTGTTGTGCACCAAGTGCCCACAGAAGAAAATAAATTGCAAAGAACAAAAAAGACAAAAGCGCCACCCCGTAATTCTTACGAACAAAAATTATCAGAGGCAAAAACACCAGGGCATAGGGATACAATGTCCCCGCAAACCCCCTATATCCCAACCTCAGCCCACTCAAGAAGAATACACGAATATCTAAAAGGACATAATCCTTGAGCGAACGCCCCATGCCGATACTGTGCTGCCAATCAAAGAGCCACGATGCCTGCTGCGCCGACCAATTTCTGCCCCCGAAATACTTGAACATCGCAGGATATGTCGGATTGCCCGTGAAAATGATGTTCTTTATGAACCAGGGAAGGGTGAGAAGAAACGTTAGCAGGAAAAACAGCATCAGCGCCACGCGGAGATTCTTCCTCGCATCAGGGTGGAGAGTAACTTCATCACTCTCCACGCCGCCTTTGCGTCTTTGAAAAATTCGCGGGGAGAAAAGAAAGAGAAGAAACACCGCTATCGCTCCGAAGACCATCGTATATTTTGCCCCCATTCCCATTCCTGCGAACAACCCCATTAAGAGCGCATAACCGGTGCGCCCCGTTTTTACATATTCAATTAACGAAGCCACCGTCCAGAAACAAAACAGCGCCAATCCAACATCTACGAAGGCTACACCGAATTCGTAATAGACTATCGGATTGCATATAAATAAAAGAGGGGCTATTATGCCCGCGCGCACCGAAAAGTAACGTCTGCCGAATGCGTAGAGTGAAAGGCATAAAAGACACCCGAGTGCATAGTGGAGGAGTTTTGCCGTGACGTCATCCCCCACAAACATCGCCTCCAGAAACATTATATCAATATTGAGCGGCATATTTGAGTAAACATTCAGCGCTATGTGCGTAAAGCCGTGATGCTGGAGATATATCTTTGGAATCAACAGGTGATAAACCAGCGCATCCCAGGAAAATGGTGGCGTCAGTGCGCAATAAAGTGGATACAGCAACAGAACCAGGAGCGTGATGAAAAGTATCAATGTGAAGCCGCGGAGATTCTCCATCAGATGATGAGTTCCGGGAATGATTTCGGGCAAACGATTTACAAGTTCCCTCACTGCAAGATATAGCGGGATAAGCATCAGCGGCAAAAATATGTTCCAGCCGTGAATTTTAATGAGGGCAAAGAAGGTGGCATACGTAAACAGGACAAAACCCGTGGTTGTAGCGAGGCAGAAATTAAAAACCGAGCACCCCGAAAGTAGAGTCATTTTCCGAAGCAACGCATAACCGAGCCCTGAGGCGAGTCCGATAAGCAAAAGTAAGGATGTGACCCGCATCGTCAATGTCAGTAGATTTGCTAGGGGATTAGCGCCGGCGGGTTGTATATGCGAAAAATATTTAAGCGAGATATAAAGGATGAAAAAGAGACCAAGCCCCACCCGGAGGCGGGACCGGGAGAAAGGTGACAATTCAGGCGTCATTCGGAAAACTTCAAGAGGATGACGGTGATATTATCTAAACCGCCCCTCTCATTAGCGGCATTGATCAGGTCTTTGCAAGCTTTTTCGAGATTTCCTTTTGACCTGGAGATGATTTGAAACTGCTCATTATCCTCCAGCATACCCGAGAGTCCATCGGTGCAAAGCAGAAGCAGGTCGCCCGATTTCAAATCCACAGAGACAAGGTCAATTTCAACATCGGGTTTATTGCCAAGTGCCCGCGTGATGACGTTTCTCCAGCGGTGATTGCGGGCATCTTCCTTTGGGATGATTTGTTTTTGAATCTGTTCGTTGATCCAGGAGTGGTCGGTTGTTAATTGTTTTATTTTGCTGTTGCGAATAAGGTAGGCGCGTGAATCTCCCACATTCGCGATGTGTGCGGTATCTTCCTCGATGAATATGGCGACGATTGTGGTTCCCATACCGACGTATTCATATTTTTCGCGGGCGCGGATGCTGACCTGGCGGTTTGCAAGGCGCACGGCAGAAACGAGGACGTCGGCTTTTTGTGAAATTTCGGTATCCGGACTAAGGGAAGTGGTAACGTCTTTGTCTCCCGTGAAGCGGTGCACAAAACTCGTAACCGTTTCCACGGCGGTGGACGATGCTACCTCGCCAGCATTATGTCCCCCCATCCCATCTGCAACGAGATAAAGCCCAAGGTCGTCTGATATGCTTAAGCTATCTTCATTATGCGCGCGTTTACGACCCACATCAGTTGTGCCGAAAGATTCAACCTTCATCGAAAACCCCTAATTCCCGCCCCGATTACGTGCACATAACAAAATTATCTTGTCTCCGGTTTTCCCCCCAAAGGCAAGTATAAAAATTAAAGATTCGCAACTTTTTCATACAGCAAATTCACTCAGTCTCATTATTAGCAAGTTAGTGCGCCTCGGGGAGCTCAATGGGCAAACGCTTCATTAACCCGATTTTATTTTCTTATGCAGAATCTTATTGACCATCTGCGGATTGGCTTTTCCGCGTGATGCCTTCATTACCTGCCCGACCAGAAATCCTATCGCCTTATCTTTACCGCCCCTGATATTCTCCACTATTTGAGGATTCTCCGCCATAACCTTATCAACAATATCGCCGATTTCACCCTCGTCCGTAATTTGTACCCACCCTTTTTCCCTCACGATCACATCAGGCATTTTAGCACTCTGGAGCATCTCGGCAAAGACCTGTTTGGCGATTTTCCCACTGATTGTGCCTCTGTCAATCATCTCAATCATAGAGGCGAGGTGGCGAGGCGTAATGGGGAATTCGTCCGGTTCGAGTTCGCGTGCATTGAGTTCTCGCATAACTTCTGTCATTATCCAGTTGCTTGTAGCTTTAGGGTTATTGTGGATTTTGAGGCATTTCTCAAAATAATTTGCCAGCGGTTTACTCGATGTGAGGATATGGGCATCGTATTCCGGCAGAGCGTATTCGCGGATGAAACGTTCACACCTGGCTTCCTGCAATTCGGGGAGATTTCGCCGCACCTCCTCCCGCCACTGTTTTGATATATACACCTCCACGAGGTCGGGTTCGGGAAAATAGCGGTAGTCCTGTGCGAATTCTTTGGAGCGCATTGCGCGCGTAGCCGATGCGGCATCGTCCCAGAGGCGAGTCTCCTGTCGCACACTTCCGCCGGAATCCAGCACCTCACTCTGGCGTCTTATCTCGTATTCTATGCACTTAATTGCGGTCTTCATAGAGTTCAAGTTTTTGATTTCCACCTTTGTGCCGAGTTTTGTAGCGCCAACAGGGCGGATTGATATATTCACCTCAAAGCGCAGGTGCCCCTGTTGCATCTTGCAATCAGATACCTCGATGTATTGAAGCAGATTCTTAAGTGCGAGCATATAAGACACAGCGCCATCAATATTTCGCATATCGGGTTCGGATACAATTTCGATGAGCGGCATACCTGCGCGGTTCAGGTCAACGAGGCTATAATCGGCGGGACCGGTTTGGGGGTGGAGGAGTTTTCCGGCGTCCTCTTCGAGGTGGACATTGTTGATGCCAATGCGTTTCCTTTCGCCTTTGACATTTATCTCGAGAAAGCCATTGCGACCAAGGCAGGCGTAGTTCTGCGAAATCTGGTAATTTTTTGGGAGGTCGGGGTAGTAATAATTCTTGCGGTCAAAGGTGGTATGCTCAGTGATTTCGCAGTTAAGGGCGATTGCGGTGCGGATGGTGTATTCGAGGGCAGTTTTATTCAGGACGGGCAGGACGCCCGGCATCCCCAGGCACACAGGGCAGACGTGTGTGTTTGGGGCTGCGCCAAATTCAGTCGAGCATCCGCAGAAGATTTTGGATTTCGTGGAGAGCTCGGTATGAACCTCCATCCCAATCACAGGCTCGTAATCCATATATTACCGGCTCCTTACAGAGTGAACCATAAATATTGGCATCAAAAGCTCACAAGATAGTTAGATAAAATAACAAGATTTATCGGATTGAGACCCTTGTGTTTTCTTATACCCTCTTCAGAGTATCCTTTGTATCCTGTTATCCCGTCAAAAATATAAAATTCTTAGATTTCTCGTATTCACAAATCGGGTTTGCGGAGGTGGTGGTCGGTGCTCTGTTCGTAAGCGTATGCCGCAGCGAAAATTGTTTCTTCTTTGAACGTGTCGGCGATGAGCTGAAGCCCGACCGGTAGTCCCTCCGATGAAAATCCGCACGGAATCGAAATCCCGCACATACCGGCTAAATTCAATGAAATCGTAAATATATCCGAGAGATACATAAGGAGCGGGTCGGCGGTCTTTTCGCCTAACCGGAAAGCCGGTGTTGGCGCAACGGGCGTGGCGATGATGTCCACCTTCTCCCATGCGCGCTCAAAATCTCGCTTTATCAACGTGCGCACCTTGAGCGCCTTTAAATAATAAGCGTCGTAATAACCGGCGGAGAGGGCGTAAGTCCCCAGCATAATGCGGCGCTTTACCTCTGTGCCGAAGCCTCCGGCACGCGTCTTTGAGAACATCTCGATGATATTGTCTGTCCCTTTCGCTCGATGTCCATAATGTGCGCCGTCGTAGCGCGCAAGGTTTGAACTCGCCTCCGCCATTGCGCATAAATAATAGCACGGGATTGCATATTCGGTGTGGGGGAGCGAAATCTCGAAAACAGTTACACCGAGGTTTTCCATCTCCTTTATGGCGGTGCGCACCAGCCGCTCCACATCCGCATCCATCCCCTCAACAAAGTATTCCTTCGGGACGCCGATGCGCAGACCCTTAATATCCCTCCCGCAGGCTTTGACGTAATCGGGCACGGGGAGATTTGCGCTTGTGGAATCTCGAGGGTCATATCCGGCAATTGCATTTAGCAGGAGCGCAGCATCCTTTACGTTTTTTGTTATCGGTCCTATCTGGTCGAGGGATGAACCATAAGCCACAAGCCCGAATCGGGATACACGCCCATAGGTGGGCTTCAGCCCGACAACTCCGCAATAAGAAGCGGGTGCGCGGATTGAGCCGCCCGTATCCGACCCGAGCGCGAGCACAGCCGCATCCGCCGCAATCGCCGCCGCCGAACCCCCGCTCGAACCGCCCGGTATACGCCCGGTATCCCACGGATTCCGCGTTACCTTGAATGCTGAATTCTCGGTGGACGAACCCATCGCAAATTCGTCCATATTAGTCTTGCCCAGAAACACAGCGCTCTCCCTGCGCAGCTTCTCGACAACGGTTGCATCATAAGGCGGAGCGAAATTGCCCAAAATCTTTGATGCACAGGTCGTGGCAATTCCCCGCGTGCACATATTATCCTTTATGGCGAGAGGTATGCCGGTCAGAGGAGAGAGGTCTTCGCCGGAGGCGATGCGTCTATCGGCATCTTCAGCCTGTTTCAAGGCGACGTCATCGGTGATTGCCAAATACGCAGAGATTTTCGGTTCGATAGCCTGGATACGTTCGAGCACCGCGCTTGTAAGTTCGACGCTGGATATTTCTTTTTTGAAGAGTTTCCGGTGCGCCTCAACCGCAGTCAGTTGATAAAGTTCCAAACTTCTCACTCCTTTAACCCAGATCCCGTAATAATAAACCCTTATCGCTGGATTTAGACGCTTATAGCGCCGAGATCTACAACATTTTGTAGATGTTACGAAGCCAGCAATCTAAAACAGACAACTGACAATTTTAAATTAATCCGTCTCGGAGGACAATACTTTTAACCTTTACCCTTTTACTCGCCACGATGTGAGAATTTTTCTCTCATAATATTTAAAACGCCAAGGGCACAAAGAGCGCAAAGAAACGCAGAGTAAAAGGTAAGAAAAAATTCTCTGCGATCCTCTGCGTTCTCCGCGTTTTAGAAAATTTCAAATATCTTTGGCTAGGCGTTAACTCAAAAGACGAAAGAGAAACCACCACAATCCTCACTCCCTTGTCAAGAAGTGTTGCAATCTGGTGCGAGGAAGAAATGAGAGGCATCACCTCTTTTTGACGTTCTGCTCTCCCTAAACGTTCAACTTTCAAAGTCGAACGGGCTAACCAGTTCCATTATTTTTTTCATACTGCCCGAGCGTTCGGGCGCATCTTGGCAAAGCTACGAAAAGCAGACTTCTATAGAGGCTCAAAAATTTCCGAAACTACATCCTGAATAAAATAGCACACGGATGACGTGGATGCAAGCATCCGGG
>CAZGKP010000042.1:0-21069 GCA_964526215.1 uncultured Candidatus Sumerlaeota bacterium | reverse complement strand
ATTTGCGGCTCTTTCCTGTATGCGTTGAGCCATTGCGAGTGCGGGCAACTGGCGCGGGACGCCGTCCAGAATGGATGCGACTTTCCTCCCCCGGGCGGTTTTTTCCCTCTTCTTTATCTCTTCCCAGTTAGCAAGGACCTCACGTGAGGTCTCTGCCTCAACGTCACCAAAGACGTGTGGATGGCGATTGATGAGTTTTTCGCATATACCATTGAGGATGTCGGAGATGTTAAAGTGTTTCTCGCGGCGGGCGAGCTCTGCGTGGAATACAATCTGCAAGGCAAGGTCGCCCAGTTCCTCCTTCAGGTCGTTAAAGCTATGCCTATCAATAGCATCGCAGACCTCGTAAGCCTCCTCGATGACATAGGGTTTGAGGGATTTATGGGTCTGCTCTTTGTCCCAGGGGCAGCCGTCCGGGTCAAGGAGGCGGCGCATAATCTCCACGAGCCGCTCAAAGGATTTCCCGCTTTTTATATCATTTTTCATTTAATTTTGTCTCTTTGGGAAAATAAGGGAAATAAAATGGTGACTCTACATTTACGGATTTGAAGAATCCGGGTCAAGTATTTTCTGGTTATCCAGCAAATCAATTGCGATAGAGACTATTCGGGGGTCGAAGAGTGTGCCGCTACTTTGTTTCAGGAAAAGCCTTGCATCTGCTATTGTTCGTGCGGGGCGATATGGACGGTGTGATGCAATAGCCTCCAGCACATCAGCCACACCCAGGATTCTGGCTTCTGTGGCGATCTGCTCGCCCTTCACCCCGTGGGGGTAGCCGCTACCATCCAGGTACTCGTGGTGCTGGTAGATAAATTCAGCCACCGGCCAAGGGAACTGGACATCTTTTAAGATATGAAATGCTTCGGAGGGATGTGTCTGGAGGAGGGCGATTTCTTGAGATGTGAGTTTTCCGGGACGCGAGAGTATCTCTGCAGGGAGGAGCATCTTGCCGATGTCGTGGAGGATTCCCGCGATATAAAGCCCCTCCAGGGCGAAACTACTCAATCCGAGTCTTTTGCCGATTTTTACACTTATCTCTGCAACTCTTGCGCTGTGTTCTGCCATATATGGGTCTTTTCGCTCCGTAAGGGAACTCAGTATATTTACCACGCACCAGAAGCTCTGGTTCAGCGAGTCGCGGAGTTTTATTCTCTCAATCGCATTACCAAGTAATAGGGCGATGTTG
The DNA here is from genome assembly GCA_964526215.1 of uncultured Candidatus Sumerlaeota bacterium. Lineage (GTDB taxonomy): Bacteria > Sumerlaeota > Sumerlaeia > MWCT01 > MWCT01 > CAZGKP01. Next base: position 19,883 of record CAZGKP010000042.1, on the reverse strand, counting down.
CGCAGGATGAATACCGTCAGATCTTGCCACGACCTCTCTTTTCGGCACTCATCAACTCCCAAAAAGCCAAAGAGCTCTCCGTCTGATACAATCGGCACGACAAGGATAGATTTTATGTCTTGTGTCTCAAGGACATCACGTTCCTTCGAGGGAAAATCCCTTATATCCCCGACAATAGTCTCTCCCCGATTAAACGCCTGCATCCATCGCGTGAAGCCCATTGCCTCCATATCGAAATTCTGGAGCCGGGGATTGTCAATCTGTGGCACAATTCCTTCGGCAACACACTCGGCTACCTGACTGGAACGTAACCGTCCAGGCTCACCGTTGCAAAAGATAAAGACGTAGACGCGGCTCACGTCCAGGAATGATACAAGGGGCGAAAGGATGTCCTCATAGAGAAATTCAATTGTTTGAGACCTGAGAATCTTTGATGCAGTTTCAGAAAGAAGCCGTAACGCCACTTCTGCCATCTTGTTGCTGTATTCAGGCATATACTTCTCCGGGAGTTTATTTGTAAGTCGCAAAAAAAAACGTCAAATTGGAAGACGCACACACAAATGTCCTGAAATAAATGATTGTGCAACTACCCGGATGTCAATCCCTAAAGTTCTTCTCAGACCATTTTGGAATCTATTGACAGTGCGAAATAGCGAGAGTAAAAAAAACGTGTTTTTCATTCGAGGGATTACGGCAAATTTTCGGAATACACTTTGTGATTTTAGCTATATACTTGCTATTGCCGCAATAGACAGTGGACAATAGACAACTGATAACTAACAACCGACAACGGACAAAGGACAAAGGGGGCTTTTATATGAAGCGAGTATGTCTTATGACACTGGCGGTTTTTGCCCTTTTGGGCGGGACAGTTGCACAGGTTGAAATAAATGTCCCGGGGGACTATGTAAAGATAAACGATGCTGTCCAGGCAGCGGCACCCGGCTCAACGGTGATTATTGCTCCGGGCATCTACGACAGAGGGACACAGGACTTCCCGATTGTTCTTAAGGACGGAGTATCGGTTCGGGGAACGGGATATGCCCGGACTTTTATTGATGCGGGTGGCACGGGTGCTCCCGCACTCCTTGCCCAGAATATAGTCACCTCCAGTACGCTGCTGTCGGATTTCACGGTGCAGAATGGGAATCTCCCTGCGAGCGGCGGTTCGGGGATTTACGTTGATGGCTGCCAGGTTCTCTTTGTTAGGGGCGTGAGGTTTCTGAATAATACCGGCACACGCGGCGGGGCATTGTATCTCACACACGCCACGATTTATGTGTATGAATGCCGCTTTGAAGGGAATCGGGGGCAAGAGGGTGGCGCGGTCTATGTTGAGTCAGCCACCGCAGCACCGATGTTTCTCCGCAATGTATTTTCTCAGAATCGCGCAACGTCGTCAGGCGGTGCAATATATACCCGGGATGCCTCGGGGGCAGAGATTTCCAGTAACTCGTTCAAAGGAAACATATCTGATCGCATAGGTGGCGCCGTAACAATAAATAGTTGCGATGCCGATTTCCTCGACAACATCCTCCGGCGAAATGAGGCGCTTAACGGGGGCGGACTTGCCCTTTTGAATTCTCAATCCAGGGTGGAGCGCAATTGTTTCGAGCAGAACGTCGCAGCCACAGGTGGCGGCATCTACGCCATGGGCGCCGCTGCCGGGATCTCCAATAATACCTTTCTGTTTAACGAGGCAAGTCTCCTTGGCGCAGCATACGCTGCACTATCTGCCTCAGATAAATTCCTGAATAACACTATTCATCATAATAAAAACCTGACCGGTGCTGGTGCTGCTGTCTCAATTACCAATTCGTCCACCGAGGTCATTCAGAATACCATCGCCAAAAATACAAGCGATGCGGGACTGGGTATCTTCAACTCCCAGATTCCGGTCTTTAACAATATCTTTGCATTCAACACCGGTGCCGGGCTTTGCGAATATGATGCAAGTGCTGACCCTGATTGCCAGAATAACCTCTTTTATGCGAATGCGGGCGCCAACTATATTGACGAGGGAAGTATCCCGCTGAATACAGCCGCAGAGATAAATGCCGCCATCAACGCCCCTTATATACCGCAGCAGAATATAGTGGCTGACCCGATGTTCAAAGACGCCGATATGGGGAATTTGCATGTCTATGTCACCTCTCCAGTCTCTGATGCGGGTTCTGCCACACCGCCCACCTTCCCGTATCAGGATATGGACGGCGAGGTGCGCACGAAGGCTTACACCGGCTTGCTCCCCGATATCGGTGCTGATGAGATAACTTTCCCCCATATAAAGGAGCCTGTCATTTTTTATGACGTGGACAAAAACGATACGGTTACATCCGGTGATGAGGTTGTGTTGACATTTGACCGTGCGATGGTTGCTCCCACCACACTGACCGAGGCGGATTTCTTCCTGCCCGTCCTGGGAAATTCGCTTGGGACGAGTGCAACGGCTGAGGTCTCCCTGCTCAATCCCCGACAGGTGATTATCCACCTTGGCACATCGCCATATCTCACTATTGACGGGACATACAGCGATTCGAATAAGACGCCCGGTTCACCTTCGGGTGTCGATGTAGCGACGCCTCCACCACCGGGCGGTCTTCAGGATAATGATGGGTTACCCGCTATGCCATTAAGTTCCCCCGGACCCAATACAACCGGTCTTGATGTTGCTTTCGCCATAAAGCCCGGAACCGAATATATCGCCTGGTTCACCGGCACAAACATAAATGCGGGCGCCGGTGGCTATTTTACCGAAACCAATTTCTCCATTCCGATACTCTCATCTTACTATTATGGATTTGTAACGATGCGGCAGCCCTGCCACTATCTCGGTTCAGTCAGCGCTGTGGCATTTGACGGCGATTTCGGGATGTATATCTTCGACCCATACAATCCACCTAAGCTCACGCTTTCTTACGCAGAGAGTGAAATAGATTTCGCAAGCGGTGAGCGTGAAGAGGATTTGCGTATCTTCCGCTTGAACAGGCGCAACCCGGATTTCGTCTTTTTCGAGCTCGTCCCGGATTCTCGCGGTCAGCCCCAGGTTGTGGACACTGAAAATAACACGGTATCTGTTCATCTTACATACCTCTATCCACCGCCGGATGATGGTAGCAATTCGCCCGTAAAGATACCGGTTGCGCCCCCATACCTTGATGTCAGCGATGGCATATACGCTATTTTCCCCGTAAGCCCGTTTGATGAGGTTAACAAGAGGGTATGTGTCGCATCCGACACAGATTATGTTACTCTCTCGACCGGTGCGCCAGATATTTATGCCTTCCATCAGGTGCTCGTGAGGGGCTTTGCAGAATGCACCACAGGACCGGTCGTCCTATCATTGCGCCCCCCCACTCCTTATGAACGCGAGCTGTTCAGTGATAAGAGCAATGCGATATACGTCATCGAGGCGAAGATGACAGATGGCATAACGCCGGTGGATATCATCACCACAGCCTCTATCACGCTGAATTACAAAGACCACAAGGAGGCGGTGTTTACCGAGGACGTTGTTGATGTGGATGGTGTGAAAGGCTCGGAACCGCAGCTTATTTTGACTACCGTGAATCCCCTGACCCATACACTGGATGCGGTTAATACGCCTTCATTAGTTCGCGACCCGCTTGATAATCTGCTCGAAGAAGATGTATCTCCAGCGCACTTTTTCTCCGGGCGTGCCGTGATCGGCGCCATTGTCTCGGATGACGTCCCATTCACCTATAATTTTCTTTACTCCGACGAGGATTGGCAATTTGTTTATTACTTTGAGGAATTTGACCCCGCGGTTTCAGGGGTCGGTCCCGGATTCCTCTCAATTTCGTGCACCACCAATTATACCTTCAGTTTCTGGGAGAACGACCCAGATGAGGTTCCCGTCGTAGAGAGTTATCTTTACAGGGCAACCTACCCGGTTGAGAGCGATCTCCACACCCAGCAGAACTGTCCGAGCTTCCGACTCCGCATTAACAGCCAGAATAATCAGATTGCCTTCTCATACCGCATAATCAGTTCGCTGGAGAGTTTCGCATCCCCGTCTATGTGGTATCCCAAGACGTACTATCTCTACTTCATCCCGCCGAGTTCCTGCGTCGGTGCATCGGCGGATGGCGATGATTTGCAGTTCAGCCTCGACTTTATCAACCTCGATGATAACGATGCCACAGAAGCCACTCTGTATTTTAAGGGCGTGGAGATTGAGCGCATCCCGCTCTCATCGCTTGCTGCGGAAACGACTCTCGCCACTTACGAATTCACGGGCGGCGATGATGGCTGGGAAAAGGGCAATGCATATCCGATATTCACACCTCCGGTTGCAGGGACCACGGGTAGCGCACTCTACCTGGGGGTTGCCGATACCAATACCTTTGGTTTCTGGGAGAAGGATACGGGTATCGGCATCACCACCGACACACTTTATTGTGCACATTTTTATGTATTTACCAATTGCACAGAGCGAACAGAGACACCCGGTGTCCGCCTTCGCGTCTCGACTCCCACCTATATGCATAATTCCTCCGTAAGGGTGCTGAATTCGGGTGCTGCCGATATGAGTCCGCTCCGGATTCCGAGAGAATACGCCGTTTATTTTTATCCCGAACAGGAGATGCTACAGGGCGAAAATAAGACAATTACCCTGGCGGTTGACATAATCAACTTAACCACAAAAGCCCAGCCCGGCTCCGGTATATACGTAGACCGCGTGGTATTGGAGAAGCTCACGCCACCATAGCTCTCCCGGTGAGGGAGCTTACATTTTATACATCATAGCTCTGTGGGAGAGGCGGAGAAATTCACTCAACCCCTCTCCCTAGGGTATTAGGAGAAGTGAAAATCTAAAATCTAAAACTGACAACTGACAATTCGCCTGCGGCGGATTTATATTTTTGATTGAAATAATCTTTTATGCTCGGAGGTGCTCTCTGGCGAGAAACGCATTATTTCCGATTGACAGCATTGTTTCGATATTAAAACGCGAGGTCAGAGGCTGGAAAACTCCCATAGTGACGGAGATTTCAAAAAAGCGCCGCGACCCGTTCCGTATCCTTGTCTCAACAATGCTCAGCCTGCGCACCAAAGATGAATGCACGGCAGCCGCCTCCGCCCGACTCTTTGCAATCGCCCCTACACCCTCTGACCTCCTTAATCTCCCCGAGGAAAAAATCGCCCGCACCATTTTCCCCGTCGGTTTTTACAATACCAAAGCAAAAAACCTTAAGAAAATCAGTGCTATCCTTGTGGGAAAATACAAAGGACGTGTGCCGGATGACCTCGATGAACTCCTTAAACTCCCCGGCGTAGGGCGTAAGACGGCAAACCTTGTGATTACGCTCGGCTTTGCCAAACCCGGGATATGCGTTGATACGCACGTCCACAGAATTACCAATCGCTGGGGATATGTGAAGACAAAAACGCCCAAAGAAACCGAGTTTGCCCTCAGACAGATTCTGCCAGGAAAGTACTGGATTGTGTTTAATGACCTCCTGGTTGCATACGGGCAGAACCGCTGCACGCCGCTGTCTCCCAGGTGTAGCGAGTGCCCGCTTACAAAGTGGTGCAAAAAAATCGGCGTTACCCGCACTCGATAGATATACCCTAACGGGTTCAGGACACAACGCGTCTATCGCCGCAAATATAAAATGAAAAACCGACAATTCAGAATATGCCCGATCCGTAATAGAATCAAAGGTTTATTATTATATTTTCCGAATATTCTGGCAAAAAATGAGGTTTTCATAATATCCCGTTTTCTCCAGGTCTCTGTGCCCCTGCGCGAGTTCTTATATTAAGCGCCCCCGTTGACTCCATTCAAAGAAATGACTTGCATCTCGCAAGACTCGGCACTACACAACTTTTATATCGTCTCGTAATGCGATATGCTTAATTTCAATTTTAGCTCCGCCTCGTAAGAGGGATAATTCTGTGCAAAAGCGTATCTATATCACAACGCCGATTTATTACATAAATGCACGCCCACATATTGGACATTCCTATACTACAATCGTGTGCGATGTCGTCAGGCGCTTTTATCGCTTGCTGGGTTACGATACTTATTTCCTCACCGGCACGGATGAACACGGCGATAAGGTGATGCGCGCCGCCGCCGCCGAGGGGCGTAAACCTGAACAATACGCCGAAGAAATCAGTGCACTCTTTCGTAACCTCTGGTCCACTCTCCATATCCAGCCCGATGATTTCATCCGCACAACCGAGGAACGCCATAAAAAAGTGGTTCGTCAGATTCTCCAGCGCGTCTACGATAAGGGCGAGATTTACCACGCCCGCTATGGAGGTCATTACTGCATTGCTTGTGAGCGCTTTTACACCGAAAAGGAGCTCGTAGATGGCAAATGCCCCGACCACCTCGTCGAGCCGGAATGGATTGAGGAGGAAAATTATTTCTTCAAGATGAGCGCGTATCAGGATTGGTTGATTGATTATATCGAAAAGAATCCCGACTTCATTCGCCCCGAACGCTACCGTAATGAGGTGCTTTCCTTTCTGAAAGAGCCGCTCCGGGATTTGTGCATCAGCCGCCCCCGCTCACGCCTGCCCTGGGGCATACCGCTTCCCTTCGACAGTAGCTACGTTACTTATGTCTGGTTTGATGCCCTTGTGAATTACCTCAGCGCTATGGGCTATCCTGATGGCGACCTCTTCAAAAAATACTGGCTCGTTGTAAATCACTTTATTGCAAAAGATATTCTGAAACAGCACGCCATTTATTGGCCCTGTATGTTAAAGGCTGTGGGCATCGAGCTGTACAAACACCTGAACGTTCACGGCTACTGGAATCTGGGCAAACATAAAATCTCGAAGACGGTCGGCAACATCGTCGAGCCGCTTGACCTTGCGCATAAATACGGCACCGAAGCATTTCGCTACTTCCTCTTGCGCGATATGACGTTCGGGCTTGATGCCGAATTCAGTGAGGAAAACCTCGTCCAGCGTTTCAACAGCGACCTTGCAAATGATTTCGGAAATCTCGTGAGTCGCGTAACTAAAATGATTCAGAAATACTGCGGCGGCGTCATACCGGAGGCGAATGAACTGCTCGAAGAGGATACCACCCTCGCCAGTGCTCTTGAGGACATAAAGGCAAAAATCCCGGCGCTCCTTGGTTCCCTCAAATTCGGCGATTTGCTGGAGGGGATTATGAGCGTTGTGCGCGCCGCAAATAAATATGTGAATGACCGGGCACCCTGGGTTCTTGCTAAAGAAAAGAACGAGGCGCGCCTCAACACTGTCCTCAATACCGCCGCACGCGTGACCGTCGGTTGTGCAAAACTCCTTTCACCCGTTATGCCGGAAAAATGCGCCGATGTTTTTCGCTGGTTCGGGATTGAGAGCGAAGACGAGACAACGCCCGAAACGAAATTTGCCGCCGGACGTAAAGTCATTACAGGCGAGACACTTTTCCCGCGTGTGCAATTATCCAAACCCAAGCAGAAACCTGAAGCCCAAACCGCAACTGCCCCACAGGAACTCCCTACAATAGAGTATGGGGATTTTGCGAAGGTCTCACTGCGCACCGCAAAAATCCTCACAGCCGAACGTGTGCCAAAGACTGAAAAACTGGTGCGCCTTGAAATTGACATCGGTTACGAGAAACGCCAGTTAGTCGCCGGAATCGCAAAGGATTACGAACCTGAGGCGCTTATCGGCAAGACTATTATTGTAGTGGAGAATCTGAAACAGAGGAAGCTACGCGGGCTTAAGTCGAAGGGGATGTTATTAGCCGCACGCGGAGAGTCGGGATATTCGCTTCTAACCGTTGACCGCGCAGTTCCTCCCGGTTCGGAAGTTTCGTAAAACATTTGCAAATCAGCCGGTGCTGATTCTGTATGATTGTGCTATCTGACAACATATTGTCAGATAGCAAACCCAGCGTAATGTTCGGCAGGATGAAAGAGTTTTTGAACAGGGTTTCGCGGCGGTTTTCTCTGCCGATTGCCCCGGCGCTGCCGCGGAAGGTGCAAATTGTCCCCACCAATGCCTGCAATCTGAAATGCAAAGCCTGCCCGAAGACTTTTTACAAAACGGATAACAGACATTTGAGTCTTGAAGTTTATGAACGTGCCAGAAAAGAACTCTTTCCTCACGCAAGGGAGGTTGAATTGCAGGGACTTGGTGAACCGATGCTTTCGCCGCTCTTTGCGCAAATGATTGACGATGCACGGCAAATGGGACTGAAGGTTAAGTTTGTGACCAATGGGATGATGTTTACGCAAAGGAGTGTGGCAGATATTGTCGCTGCGGGTGCGGATGTAACCATCTCTATTGACGGTGCATACGCGGCTACCCACGAAGATTCACGGGTCGGCTCAGACTTCGGGCAGTTATTACGCATCCTCGGATGGTTCAAACTGGCGAGCGAAAGAATTAAGAACCCTCAATTCCACCTCTTTTTCAGCACAGTCGTAACGAAGCGAAACGTCGCCGAAATAACCGGCATTATCAAGATTGCGAAGAAATATGATGTTACAGTGTGTAACCTCATTAGCCCCGGGATGGGCGACAGGGGTGACGATTTTGCAATGGATGCTATTGGCAGACATGATGCGCTTTATCTGAAATACCTCCCCGGCATTATTAAGAAGTCAAAAGAGACCGGAGTGGGTGTCTCAATACCGGGATACATTTTGCGGATGGCTGATAAGGATGCGGGGGGTGCGTCGCCGAACTCAGTCCGAAATCTATCGCCGTCTCGGAGCGCTGGACGATTGTTTCCGCGGAAGTGCTTCGACCCCTGGGGGACTATCTACGTTGACGTGGATGGCTGGATACGACCCTGCTGCCGGGCTATCTGGATAGGAATGGGGAATATATTGAACGAGAGTGCCAGAGAGATATGGAATGGGAGACATTACAGGCGATTGCGGCGGTTTGTAAATTCCAACAACCCACCCGTATTTTGCCGCACCTGCACTCTCAACTGGGGCATTACGGCGGGTGATGAAAATTACCCGAAGCGTCTAACAGACACGGGGATAGTATTGCCCAAGCCGCCGTCTATCGGGGAGACATATAAAACGGAGTAGTGCTCTGGAGTAACAGTTTTGGAAATTGCAAAGTGAGGAAAATTTGACTTGCCGCGGCGGGTACAAGTTTCATTTTACAATATTATTACGCGCATGATATGTTTATCGTAGCAAACTTAAAGATTGGTCTGAAGGAGATATGGACGCATAAGCTGCGTTCATTCCTCACGATGCTGGGCGTCATATTCGGTGTGGCGGCAGTTGTAGCGATGGTGGCAATCGCCGATGGCGCTAAAGAGGAGGCATTGCGCCAGATACGTCTCCTCGGCACGAATAATATCCGCATCCGTGCACAGACTCTACAGGGCATTGAAAGAACGCGTGCCCTTCGCAAGTCCCCTTATGGTCTCACGCGCGCCGATGCCGGGGCTTTGAAGAAAATCCTCTCTGACGTAACCAACGTCGCCGTCACACGCGCCGTCAGTGTCCGTCTCATCTATAAGAACGAGATACCCCCATCCACCGTAGTTGGCGTATCCAATGAGTATCCGAGAGTTGTGGGGTTCTATGTGCAAAGAAAGCGTTTCATCAATTCGCTTGACGAAAGAGATGCAAAGCAGGTCTGCGTTATCGGGCAAGAAATCAAGAACCGCATCTTCCCGCTTGAGGACGCAGTCGACAAGTGCATCAGGCTGGAGGGGCAGCTATTCACGGTAGTGGGCGTGATGGAGAAAAAGAGCAAATCCGGCGGCATTGGCGCGCTGAAGGTTGGGAATCTCAATCAGAATATCTACATCCCTATCACCACCGCGCTGAAGCGTTTTGGGTTTGACCAGCGTGCAGAACGGCTTGACGAAATAGCACTGAAGGTCAGAGAGGGGGCAGATTTGCAGGAAGTTGCGTATGTGGCAAAACGCATTCTGATGAGGCGGCATAACGATGTGGAGGATTTTGAAATTGTGATTCCCGAAGAGCTCCTGAAGCAGAGCCAGCGCACGCAGCGAATTTTTACCATTGTCCTGACGGCGATAGCCGGTATCTCGCTCATTGTAGGCGGAATCGGCATAATGAACATTATGCTGGCGACCGTTACGCAACGCACCCGTGAGATAGGAATCAGGCGTGCGATCGGTGCAACCCAGCGCCACATCCTGGTTCAGTTCATCATCGAATCATTGACGTTGAGCCTAATCGGGGGATTTATCGGCATCTTCGTTGGAGTGGGGATGGCAAGGCTCATATCCATTTATGCGCACTGGAGTACGCCTATCTCCATCATTTCCATTATTATTTCATTCACGATGGCGGCGGCAATAGGACTTATCTTCGGGATATACCCCTCAACGAAGGCAGCCCGCCTCGACCCGATAGAAGCCTTGCGCTATGAGTAGAGATGGTAATATTAGGCCGCAGGCGCGCCCCTGGCGGGAGAAAGCATAGAAAAGGGGAAGAATGAGAATGAGTTTTGAAATTATGCCTATTGGTATCATTCATTCCCCGCACGTGAAGCAAGATGGCACACCGATTCAGGGCGCATTCGCCAAAGGTATGAGCGGAACAGTCGAGGTGTTTGGTGAATATGCATCGGGACTGACAGACATCGAGGGATTTGATTACATCTGGCTACTTTACGGTTTTCACCAGAGCAAGGGCTATTCACTAACTGTCAGGCCTTATCTCGATGCCAATCCTCGGGGAGTCTTTGCCACGCGCGCACCCCGCAGACCCAATCCCATCGGGCTTTCCCTCGTGAGGCTTCTTGAAAGGAAAGGCAATATACTGAAAGTAACCGAACTCGATATACTTGACGACACGCCGCTTTTCGACATCAAGCCTTATGTTCCCGATTTCGATTCGCGTCCGGGAGAAATCCGAATCGGCTGGTTGATGGGAAAACTAAAAGAGATTTCTCCACCAAAGGCAGATGGGCGCTTTGCTTCGGATGAATAAAAATTTCGGGTCTCAATGAAGAATAGTAACAGTAATCATGAAACTTTCAGTTTCTCCCAAAACCATGAAAATAATCCGCCAATTACGCTAATGAACGCGAATTATTAACGTATCCGCCACAGGCGGACACCAAGATACAAAGTAAACACAGAGAAAGAAAAATACTTTTGCGGGGAGTCGGAATGATGGAGGATGTGTTTAACAGGGTGGTGGATGCCGTTGATATAGAGACGGTTGTTTTGTGCAATAGCGAGGCGGAGGCGAAAGGCATCGGTATGGCGCTCCTTAAGGAGCTGGGTCTTCGGGACGGCGACATTGTCTCTGTGGAATTTACGGGGATGAGTGCCAGGCTACGTCTGCGCGGCAATGTCTTCAAACCCGGCGACCACTACCGCTGGGAGAAATAGTTTGAAATGTCCGTAGTCCCTTGTTCTTTGTCTGTTGTTTAGATTAGAGATAGGTTCGGGAATGCCAAAGAGCGATTTTGAGAACTTAAAGGTCTATCAATTGGCCGAGAAATTAGCTGATGAGATTTGGGATATTGTTTTGACCTGGGAAGGCTTTTTCACCCGGACACAAAAGACAAAATGACAGAGGACGAGATGGTAATGGACAACGGACAAATAGGCGAATGTTGAACATCGAACATCCAACTTTGATCTTTCAACGGACAACGGACAACGGACAATGGACAAATATAAGTGTCTCTTAATTCCGCTTGACCCGGTTCACGATGTGGGGCTGCGGATGATTCGCAGCGCCCTCGATGATGCGGGGCATACAACGGTTCTCCTGCCGCCGGATTTGCCCGTCGAGGAGGCTGTGAAACAAGCCACTGCGCAACCCTATGACTACGTCCTCGTCAGCCGCACAATGGGCTACGGCGTTGTCGAATTGCTCTCTCGCTTCATTGACCTGATGGATGCTGCGGGTGTGCGCAAAAGCGCAAAAATCATCATCGGTGGAAAAGCCGTTACGCCCCAACTCGCCGCGGAACTCGGCTTTGACAAGGGCTTTGATGGCAACTCTATACCCGAAGAGGCGCTTGCCTACATCGAGGGGCGTGAATATGTCCCGGATAAAAGCGCCATCCGCACAACAAAATACGATATTACGGCAACCTATTCATACCTCTTCCGCTACAAACAGATTGAAGACTTGCTCGGTGAAATATGCGATGAGATTATTGACTGGGCATCAAAGCGCACCTCTCCCGGCATCCAGCGCGCCCTCATAAAGGAACAGATGCTCAAAACCGAGAGCGATACCGAGCATCATCGTCTCCTTGCTGATTATGTGAAATTGTGCGATGAGCAAATCGCCGCATTTTACAAGGAGCGGAAATTCATCCCCGGAACTCGTGAACTCTCCCCCGATGAGGTTAAAACCCTCGATGCCATAAAAGATAGCGGTCTCACGAAAAAATTGCATCACACAAAAAAAAGACCCCTCATCATTTTCTTTACAGGAAGCGGTTGCCCTGTGATGGATGCGATGCACAATCGCATTGCCGCCGAATGGGGCGTGGATGGCACTATTTATATCTGTCCGTCGTGGGTTGCGCGCCACGAAGGTCTCCTCTCCGGGCTTATATCACACGAGGAAGACGGCACCATCCCGACCCTCGAGAATATCAAGCTGGTAAAGGCGAGGCTGCGCCCGAGTATGTATTTCTTGGTGCGCGCACATCGCGGGCTTAATACGCCTGAAGCCGCGCTATACGCTCGTCTCGCCGGTGCCGATTTCACAAAAATAAGTCCGGTTTATGGCTCGTTGAACGCCGGGACAGACCCCGCGCGCCTCATCGTTGATGCCGTCTTCGCAATGAAGCAGAGCGTCATTGGCAAGTTCGCCTTCGATATGCCCGATAACGATGAATTGAGCGGCATCCCCACATATAAGTGCCTCTCCGGTATGCTCATCACGATGATGCTTGGGGTAAAGCTCGGAGCGCGCCCCATACTCAAACCGCTGTTTTGTTATTCGCCTTATGCGATGCTCCACGGACAGATGGCGGATAACTGGGTGGATTACAATGTGGCGAAGGTGCATGTGCTTCGCGACATCATTCACGCACCGATATGGCCCGGCGAGCCTGTTGGTTTTTTCACACACGAGGATGACCGCACACAATCGGCGACAACCACCGCACTGCACGTCGGGCTTGCAACCGCTCTCGATACCGACCTTGTAACAATCGCATCAACGGATGAATCTTACGGGCGTGGACCGATAGTTATTGCTTCGCGCATTGATTCGTTCAATTCAGTGCGGACAATGCTGAGGTTCCTCGGGCATTCCACTTTTCAACCGACAGCGCAGGTAGAATCGTATGCGCACTTCCTGGAAGACAAAATAGTAGAGACGCTTATTGCCGTGAAGCGGCGAGGCGGTTTCGTTGATGCGTTATATGAAGGACTATTAGGCACAAAGGAAGAAGGCGCATATCCGGGCAGAGCAGGGCGGGGGACTGTTACAAAACAAATCTGAGTTAAGAATAGTGAATAGGGAACTGTGAATTGTGAATTTGCCACAGACGCAAATATCCCACTGACAACTGACGACGGACAACGGACAAACAAATATATTGAAAGGAGAAAATTATGGCTCGAAAAAAAACTATCCGCGTGGTTCACTACGGACTGGGACCAATCGGTATCCTTGCGGCGCAGTGGCTCGTCAAAAAAGACGGGTATCGTATCGTGGGCGCGATTGACATTGATGAAAAAAAGGTCGGCAAAGACCTTGGCACACTTATCGGTTCAAAAAAGAAACTTGGTGTCAAAGTCTCTTCGGATGCTAATGCTGTCCTGAAAAAGGCAAAGGCAGATGTCGTAATCCATACAACCACATCATTTATAAAAGATGTGAAGGCGCAGCTGGAACTATGTATAAAGGCTGGATGCAATGTGGTTTCTTCAACGGAGGAGTTGCTCTTGCCCGATTTGCAAAACCCACAGGAGGCGCGCAGGCTCGATGCTCTTGCAAGGAAATATGGCGTCTGTGTTCTTGGCACTGGCGTAAATCCCGGCTTCATTATGGACAGGTTTCCGGTGAGCCTTGCGAAGATGTGCCTCGAGGTTAAGTCAATTGCGGTTTATCGGCGGCTCGATGCGGGCAAGCGCAGGCTCCCGCTCCAGAAAAAGGTAGGCGCAGGGATGGACTTAAAGGAATGGAAGGCGCTTGCGCGGGCGGGCAAACTCGGACACCTCGGATTGCCCGAATCGCTTCATTATATCGGGCGTGCCCTCGGCTGGGAATTCGACAGAATTACGCACTCCCTCAAACCGCAAATTGCCTCGCGTAATCTCGAGACAAAATACGTCAAAATCAAAAAAGGACAGGCAACTGGCATAAAAGAAGCAATGAGCGCATACATAAAAGGCAAAAAGGTATTATCGCTCGATTTACGAATGTATGTAGGAGAGTCAGACCCCGAAGATGGCGTCATCATCAAAGGCACGCCGAACATAAACTGCATCATAAAAGGAGGGACAGCCGGAGATGAAGCCACTGCCGCCGCCCTCATACACGGCATCCCCCTCGCCCTACTCGCCCCTCCCGGACTGATTTCCTGAGTATACGAATTCACAAAACCAACGATGCACCTCTCCGCCCAAAGTGAAGTTTCACACTTGACGTTATGTGCAGAAGTATTATATTTATTGTATAGGTGTTCTTTAGAGAGATTTTTGGGTGGGGCAGACACTATAATGAGTTGAAAAAAGCATCCAATTTTCCCATTGTCCTTAATGTATCTAATTTGAACGCAAGTCTTCCTCAGTCGGCAATAATGGGGTATACAGTACAGGTCCGACCTTAAGCACTAAAAAATGTTTTATAGGGAAATGAAGCAGAGCCGGGTTCTTATACGGAAACTATATAATCCATAGTTAGAAGGGATAAATCATGGTCTCCAATCTAGACCGATACAAGAAAGACCTTTCCAAGTTGGTGACCTTAGGGGAGTCGATGAATCTCGACCTCCACATTAGGGACTTCGAGAAAAACGGAGAACTCAACAAGAAACAGACTGAATCGAAAAAGAAGGTGGGAGGCATCTTTGAGAGCCAATACCAGAAATGGTATACGGAATCTCTTGCGGTGATTCGACATCTTCTACCAGATAGGCTACCAGAATTCGAAGCACTCTATAAAGGTGAAGGACGACGAAAAGAAATCAATAATACAACGTATACTATTCAAGACTGGTTTATGGGCATCCGCGCAGTTCCTGATTGGTACAGTGGAGAGAAGCGCTTCGACGACTTTGGAGCGACAGTGATGCGATTTAGAACCCAGCTGGAAATCATAGAATCAGTTAAAGCACGCTTTGAAAGCAGCCTTTTTGATATCAAACAATTGGTTAAAGCTGATCTTTTTGACTCTGAACTGGATTCTGCAAGAGAGTTATTAAAAAACGGGTTTCTACGCGGGGCTGGGGCAATTGCCGGGGTTGTTCTGGAAAAACATCTCTCCGAGGTTTGCTCAAACCACAAAGTGACGATCCGAAAGAAGAATCGCACCATAAGTGATTTCAATGATGCTCTGAAGAAAAAGGATGTAATTGATGTTCCGAATTGGCGCTTTATTCAAAGGTTGGTTGACCTCCGTAACTTGTGCAGTCATAAAAAACAGCGTGAGCCTACAGAGAGTGAAGTGGCAGAACTGATCGACGGTGTCGACAAAGTAATAAAGATGCTTTTCTAATGTAGGTAGGACGCCAGAAACTATAAATGATGTAAATAAATATCCCATTTTCCGAGGCTTTTAGGGGAGCAGCATCGGTATCAATTGTAATGAATACTTTGTCGCTTTTCAGAGGTTTTATACAGAACCCCAAAAGAAGCCGACTTTAGGCGGTTTGGACTTCGGAGGTCAGACACTATAATGAACTGAACGGAGCGTTCAATTTCTTCATTGCCCTTAATGTATGTGAGGAGAATACAAGTCAAAATGAGAAGATAAAATGGGGACGTATGAAAAACTGTTGGTAAAAATTCTACGTGGAACATCTGATGCTAATATCCTATTTTCAGGGATGTGTCGGCTGTTGAAGAAATTCGGTTTTGATGAACGGACTAATGGGGACCATCATATTTTCACAAAGGATGACGTTGAAGAGATACTGAACTTGCAACCCAAAGGCTCAAAGGCTAAGTCATATCAGGTAAAGCAAGTTCGTAAACTCATACTTCAATACAAGTTAAAGTTGGAGGAAGAAAATGGAGAGTAAGTACGAAATAATCATTTATTGGAGCGAGGAAGACGAGGCGTTTATTACCGAGGTGCCAGAGTTGCCTGGATGTATGGCAGACGGGAAGACATATCAAGAAGCCCTTTCAAATACTGAGGTTATTATCCAGGAGTGGATTGAGACTGCAAAGAAATTAGGTCGCTCGATTCCTCAACCCAGAGGGCGTTTAACGTATGCTTAACAAGTCGTTGCAGCGGACGGCGTAGACGCCGCTGCCAAACTCTGGCGCAAGGCGATATCTACGAGGAGATAAGTAGAGTATGGAAAACGTGTCGAGAAAGGGGTTAGCCAGCTTTGGGGCAGACGCTATAATGGGTTGAATAAAGCATCCAATTTCTCCATTGCCCTTAATGTATGCGAATTGAATGAAAGTTCCAATAGCGTTTGACCTTGGGGATTTTTTGAATATTACGTTAGGAGGAAATGCTTATGCAAATATTGAAAAAAGAAGCAATGAAAGCTATCTCAACATTGCCTGAAAATGCAGGTATCGAGGATATGATGTATCGTCTCTATGTAATTGAGAAAGTCAGGAAGGGCAAAGAGGCGGTTAAGAACGGAAAAATTGTATCTGTTGATGCGCTAAAGAGAGAAATAGAATTATGGTAGGGTGGTCTCTCTCGGCTAAGCAGTCCCGTTAACGATTTTCTGTTAATTCCGCACTGATTGAGTAGTCTGTGTCTATAAATGGAACATCATTCACGGTCAAATTCACAAAACCGGCATATCGTCATCTTAAAGCATTCAGACGATATGACCGAAATAGAATTCTTGATGGCATCAAAGAGCAACTTATCCACAAGCCACAGGAGGAAACACGGAACAAGAAATTGCTTCGCCAGAACCCTCTGGCAGATTGGGAGTTGCGAATTCAGCCATATAGAGTATTCTATGATGTAGATGAAACACAACGGGTGGTCAGAATTCTTGCCGTGGGAATAAAAGAACGTAACAAACTAATTATTGGGGGTGAGGAGGTAACACTATGAAAACAATTAATCTTTCATCAAGTTTGCCGTCTGTTGCCAAACTTCTGGAGATGGCTCGCAAGGATTCAGTGCTTGTCAAAACACAAAATGGCGATTCCTTTCTCATTACCCCAGCCGATGAATTCGATACGGAGGTTGAACTCTTGCGACGCAGCCACACTTTTCTAACTATGCTTGACAAATTCAAAGCTGAAAAAGAAACAATCCCACTTGACCAAGTAGAAAGCAAACTACGGTAATTCGATTTGCGGCTTTGGGGGTCAGACGCTATAATGAGTTGAACGAAGCGTTCAATTTCTTCATTGCCCTTAATGTCTGTGAATCGAAAAACAGCCTCCTCCCTTTACGCATTTGGGGGAGGACTCTATCAATTTGCTTAATTTTTATCCCCTTTTCGCAGGTGGTCTTCTGCTGCATTGATTATGTTAACATTATGTTTACCGAAATTTGCGGAGATGTCTCGGTTATTCATAATTTGATTGATGTCAAAATGAGCGGAAAGCTAAACTTCTTATAGTTTGCGTATCTCCCGAATTGGGGAGATACTTCCCCCGGGGATTCTGGTTATATTTACTCTTGCTTGTCGTATTGTCTATACGCTATTTTCTAATGTAATAAAATACGACTTCCTACATAAGCACCAGAGATTGTTTGTGAAATGAAAATTAATGAAATCCTCTGGCCCACAGACAGAATCGAGCACATTGCGCGCCATAACGTCACACCGAAAGAGGTAGAAGAAGCATGCTTTGGCAAGGCATTGGTATTTCGGGCAAAATCGAAAGGAAAGAATCCTGTCTATTATGTTCTAGGGGAAACCGAGACTGGACGATATTTGTTTTCTGTCATAATTCAATTCACTGATGGAAAGGGATACCCTATCACAGCACGTCCGATGACAAATAACGAAATTAAGCGATACAAAAAATGGAGGAACCGATGAAAAATCAAAAGATACCTGAGACGGATTCTATACGAGAACTGGCAAGATTTTGGGATTCGCACGACCTGACCGACTTTGAGGCTCAGTTGGAAGAAATGACCGAGCCGCTCTTTGAGCGTAAATCTACTTTAGAGATTCATCTGCTGCCCCAGGAAGCCCAATCACTTAAGGAACTTGCCAGGTCTAAAGGAAAAACATACGATGACCTGCTCAGGCAATGGGTTCTTGAGAAAATTGGCATTCATTGAATCATCGTATGGGAGTTTGACAATCCGCTCCAACCGACAGTGGTTCGCCGCCTCTACCGCATCCTTTACAAACTATAGGAGGGCTACCCGAGCAGTAAAAAGAAGTTGAATCTGTGCGGAACACGTGTATCAACTTTGGGGTTAGGCTTTGGAGGCAGACCCTATAATAAGTTGAATAAAGCATCCAGTTCCCTTATTGCCCTGAATGCTTGTGAATTGAACGCAAGTTTACTTCCTTTTGCAATAATGGGGAATACGGCTTAAAATTATTATTCAAGGATGAATGTTTATCATACGTACTATAAGGTCTAACCCCAAGTATACAATTCTTTCGTCCGGGGATGGAACTTCAAAAAGCCCGGCGATTGGGAAAAGTAAAGGCGGTAAAGGACAGCACTGAAGAGTTATATCAGAATAAATCTGAATAGCGGGACTACTTGTCGTGAATGAGCAACTCACGTTCCTTAAGCAAATCGCCACACGTCTGGAATCGGCGGGTATTCCATATATGATTACGGGTTCGATGGCGATGGCTGTTTACGCGGTTCCGAGAATGACGCGGGATATTGACCTGGTTGTGAAATACAGCGCCCAGAGGATTGCTACGTTAATGTGGAAAGTATTCGCATGGCGGCGGTTCAGCAAAGTATGTTTAACATCATTCACAATGATTGGGTCATCAAGGCGGACTTTATCGTTCGTAAGAATGAGACATATCGAAAACTCGAATTTGGACGCCGGCGCACAGTTGATGTTCAGGGCGTTTCCATTTCGGTCGTAACGCCGGAAGACCTGATATTGTCAAAACTCTGCTGGGCAAGAGATTCTGAATCGGAGATTCAACAGCGTGATGTTCGCCAGCTGATCGAATCTGTTAAAGACCTTGATTGGCATTACGTTGAAAAATGGGCGGAGAGGCTGGGAGTGGGTAAACTTCTTGACCGGATGAAAAGCGAATGAAGGATACGCCAACCGAAATAGAAACCAGATTGCGAAGACTTATGCAGTCTCGCTCTCCTGCAGAGCGACTGGCTATGGCTTGCAGTATGTTTACAACGGCTAAGGCACTGGTTCAAGCGGGTATATTGCGGGAATACGGCGAGCTGCAACCCCAAGAGATGGGACGACTTATGTTTCAAAGAATGTATGGACAAGACTTTGCCGAAGCCGAAAAAGAAAAGATTATTAACTCATTGTCAACCTGATGTCTAATTAGAGCATTCAAGCCAGCACAATCGGACGGCGCAATTATATCTTTTGACGGGTGGAATACAAAGGCGTTCGCAGTGCCCACCGACACGGGCGCTTTTGGGGTTAGCCCCTCTAATAAGTTGAATGAAGCGTTCCGTTTCTTCATTGCCCTTAATGTCTGTGAATTGAACGAAAGCCTCCTTCCTTTAGCAATGTAAGATGGAGAAAATAGATTACAATTGGTATTCAGGGTCAGGGGTTTATTATACTTACCTGAATCCAGTGATAACTTTCGATTATGTTGAAAACACTTCACATAATTAA
>CAZGKP010000041.1:0-21120 GCA_964526215.1 uncultured Candidatus Sumerlaeota bacterium | reverse complement strand
ATCGGCGATGTCTGTAAGACAGACATTATGTTTATCCGTGTATATCCGTAGCATCAGTGTCATCGGCGTTCTATTCTTAATTTCAGTTGTTACAGTTGGAAACGTCTTCGTCAGCACAAAAATCCTCATCGCCGCATCCACAGCATTCCCATAAATCCGCAAATCCTTATAGCTCGCAATCCTCTCTCCCCCGCCTCCGGCGGGCAAGCATTCTCCCACTCCCCCTTTCTCCCCTTCTCCCTTTCATAAATAATGAGCGGAGCGACAACGGATAAAATATACTGCTATTAAACTATATTTCCGGCGTGAATGTGAAATGTCTTTTCGACGGGAAGCGAACCGCGTAAGGTGTCGGCATCGGTGCCCGTAATAAATGTCTGAAGGCGTGGTTTCAACAGGGAGAGAAAGTGATGACGCCGATGTTCGTCGAGTTCACTCACAATGTCGTCGAGGAGCAGTAAAGGCGTGCGCCCGGTGTATTCTTGCATAAGTTGAATCTCCGCTAAACGCAGGGCGATAATGGCGGAGCGTTGCTGTCCCTGCGATGCGAATGTGCGAGCATCCTGTCCGCCGATAAGTATGTGGAAATCGTCCCGATGAGGACCACAGGTCGTAAGACCCCGATACAGGTCTTCGCCGCGTGAGCGCCGAAGCGCAATCCGATAGAGTTCCTCTGCAGCCGCGGCGTTCAGTCCGGTATCATCCGTGCCGATAAAATTATCATAGGCTAAATCGAGGGTCTCATTAGAGTCAGCGATGCCGGAATACAGTTTTTGGGCAGCCCGGGCGAGGCGTTTTATAAAGTCACGGCGGAAGCAGAAAATCTCCGCCGCTGATACGGCAAGCTGCTCATCCCAGGTATCCAGGCTGTTTACGAGGTCCTGTTCATCAATATTGGATTTAAGTAGTGCATTTCGCTGACGTAGCACCTGTGCGTAACGTTGCAGGTGATACAGGTATGAATGGTTGATCTGGCATCCCTCCATATCGAGGAAGCGGCGACGGATGGTGGGCGGACCCTGGACGACATCGAGGTCGCTCGGCGTAAAAAGCACCGCGTTCATTTTACCCCACAGAAGCCCCAGGGATGCAAGTGTCTTGCCATTGCTTGTAATCTGTTTCTGGTTATGGGCAATAGCAACAACAATCTGGTATTGAGATTGGTGGGTCTGGATTTTGCCGTGCACGGTTGCGACTGTTTCGGAGGGAGCATTCCAGGGCAAGACATCGCGGTCCTGACGTGTGCGGAAGGAGCGCCCTGTCACGAGGTAGTAGATAGATTCAAGCAGATTTGTTTTCCCTTGAGCGTTTCCGCCCCAGAA
Source organism: uncultured Candidatus Sumerlaeota bacterium (assembly GCA_964526215.1). Taxonomy (GTDB): domain Bacteria; phylum Sumerlaeota; class Sumerlaeia; order MWCT01; family MWCT01; genus CAZGKP01. The sequence goes on along the minus strand of CAZGKP010000041.1, from coordinate 19,798 downwards.
TAAGTTCACGCCCTGAGCGGGCTTAATCTTCAGATGCTCAATATTGCGAAAACTATGCACCGACAGTTCAAGGAGTTTCATATTCACTCATCAGTCAGGAGTTAGTAGTTATTGGTTATATTGGTCTTGCAGCTGGGTTTCAGGATAATTCGTTCGACAACATCTGAAGAATCTCTGCCGTGGTGAGAATTTTAGCGCCGGCATTTTTGAGTTCATCAAGTGCCTTCGCAGATGCGCTCTCAGAGACCCCCTTTATAGCATCGGCAAGAATAAAGACATAGAGGGCACGCTGAAGCAGTCCCAATGCCGCAGCCTTCACGGAATATTCTGTGGCAACGCCGTAGACCACTGCCGCATCCGTGCCCAATTCCCGGATGATAACCTCCGTAGTTGGGTTTGAAAACAAATCGAAGGTCTGCTTTTCAACTATAACCTGCTGCGGGAGAGTTGCGGGAAGGGTGCCTGCCTCATTTCGGAATACGGCGTATGCTTGGAGGAGTGTCTCGTGGATTTTTTTCTGACCGGAAGTGCCCACGACGCAGTGGGGGGAGAAGCGCTTAAACTCCACATCATCCGCCGAATGCGCATCTACACTGGAGATGATGAAGATGCTATATTGTTCAGCGAAGTCAGTCAGGTGTTCCAACACAGGTCGCAAGTTTTCCGCACCCGGCACGTAGAGTGCGCCATCGGGTTCTATGAAATCCCTTTGTGTATCCACATCAACAAATAGCCACTTCATAAAAAACTCACCCCAATTTTTATAGATATATTCAATTATGCATAAGTGAGGTGTCAAGGTAATTTTTAGAGGAGTCGGTCGCTGGAGGAGCGCCTCCCGAAATCCGTCAATAAGCATCACTTGTGATGATTGAAAATTTGGTTGTATTTGATAGGGGGATGTGCGAGAAGCTCGTCTCGATTTGGTTAAGATTTGTGAGTATCGAGAGTTTGAATGATAAGTAACCTCGCCACACCTCTCGTCCGCCAATACCACCAGATTAAGTCTCAATACCCGAACTATATCGTGATGTTTCGCCTGGGCGATTTCTACGAGATGTTTAATGAAGATGCTAAAATTGCCTCCGAGGTTCTTAATATCGCCCTGACGAAAAAGCACGCAGGCAAGGGCAAGACTATGCCTCTCGCCGGCATTCCTTATCACGCCCTTGATTCATATCTGGCGAAATTGATTCGCGCCGGACACAAGGTCGCTATATGCGAACAACTTGAAGACCCTAAAAAGGCAAAGGGTCTTGTGAAGCGCGATGTGGTGCGCGTCGTTACACCCGGCACCGTCGTTGAGGACACGCTCCTTAGCGACAAGGCGAATAATTTCCTCGTTTCGGTGTGCGAGAAAGGCGGCATCTGGGGCGTGGCAATAGTGGATTTGTCAACCGGTGCATTTGCCGCATCTGAATTCGATTCTAAAAAGGGACGGGAGGAACTCTTTTCGGAAGTAAGTCGCCTCCAGCCGGCTGAATTACTCGTTCCTGAATCTATGCGCGAATCGGCGGCGGATTTACTCGACCCATCTATCAGCGTCCTCATAACGCCGCTCGAAGACCGCACCTTTGACACCGAAGATGGCAGACGGCTCCTCCTTGAGCAGCTCGCCGTAAAGAACCTTGAGGGCTTCGGCGCACAGGGACTCACATCCGCCATCAGTGCGGCAGGCGCAATCATACGTTACCTGCGCAATACGCAAAAGACCACCCTCATACATATCAATCGCCTGCAAGTCTATTCCACCTCCGATTTTATGATTCTCGATTACACGACGCAGCGAAGTCTGGAGATTGTGCGGAGCCTTCACGGCGAGCGCGAGGGGACGCTCCTTTCAATCCTCGACCACACAATAACCTCGATGGGCGGGCGGCTCCTTCGCACCTGGATACTCCAGCCGCTCAAGGACAAATCCGCAATTGATGAACGCATACAGGCGGTGCAGGAACTCTACAACCATATCGGACTGCGTGAGAAATTAGAAGTGCACCTGAAGGGGATTTATGACCTTGAACGCATCATAGCGCGTGTGGGTTGCAGGTCGGCAAATGCAAAAGACCTCGTTGCCCTTCGTCTCTCGCTGGAGCAAATCCCACCGCTGAAATCTCTTCTGGGCAAATCGCAGAATCCGCTCTTCAAAAGGCTTGGGGATGAAATAAACCCCCTCGATGATTTGGGAGAAACTCTCACATCTGCGCTTGTTGACAATCCGCCCTTTTCTCTGCGCGAGGGTAATATATTCCACGATAGCTACAATGCCGAACTTGACGAATTGCGCACCATCACTCGCGATACAAAAGGCTGGATAAATCGCCTCCGCCAAAGAGAGGCGCAACGCACCGGCATCCAGAACCTCAAAATCGGCTTCAATCAGGTGTTCGGTTACTATATAGAAATCACCCGCGCGAGCCTCAAGAGCAGCCCTCCCCTACCCCCTGATTACGTTCGCAAACAGACACTCGTTAATGCCGAAAGGTTCATCACGCCCGAATTAAAGGAGAAGGAAGAAATCATACTCGGTGCAGAGGAACGCATCAATGCCCTTGAATTTTCTCTCTTTGAATCGCTGCGCGAAAACGTCGCAACATTTACCCGCCCAATTCAGGAACTCGCCGGACAAATAGCCACACTCGATTGTCTCAACTCCCACGCCCGCGCCGCCATCGCCGGTAATTATGTCGCCCCCACAATTACCGAAGATGGCACAATTCACATAATCGAGGGGCGACACCCGGTACTCGAGGCGATGGACCTTGGTCAGCCCTTCGTCCCCAATGATATTCACCTCGACCCGAAATCCGACCAGATTCTCCTCATCACCGGTCCGAATATGGCTGGCAAATCTACATATATAAGGCAGGTTGCCCTTATCACGCTGATGGCGCATATCGGTTCATTTGTACCGGCAAAGGAAGCACACATAGGAATCGTTGACCGCATCTTTACACGAGTGGGTGCAATGGATTACCTCACGCGCGGGCAGAGCACATTCCTCGTCGAGATGAATGAAACGGCGAATATCCTGAATAATACTACTGATAAGAGCCTTGTAATTTTAGATGAGATAGGGCGCGGCACAAGCACTTACGATGGACTCAGCATCGCCTGGGCGGTTGTCGAATATCTGCACAATTACCGGCGCAAAAAACCGAAAACACTCTTCGCAACGCACTATCACGAACTGACGGCTCTGGAGGAAAAACTCCCGCGCCTGAAGAATTACAACGCCGCCGTGTTAGAGGAAAAGGGCAAAATTACCTTCCTTTATAAGATTGTTTCGGGTAGCACCGACCATTCTTACGGTATTTATGCGGCGAAGGTGGCGGGTGTCCCTGAAAAAGTGGTGTTTCGCGCAAAGGAAATCCTCTTCGATTTAGAGTGCGGCAATACAATTAACGTCGAGGCGGCGCGGCATTCAAAACGCCTCCCAAAGGGAAGCGAAAAAGCCATCCTCCAGCTCAGCCTCTTCGACGGTGTAGCGCATCCGGCAATACAAAAATTGAAGAAACTTGATATAAATAACCTCACGCCCGTCCAGGCTATGAATATATTGGATGAACTCGTAAAAGAATGCAAATAACGGAATGGACATAAAGGAGGATACGGTGAAGAGGGAAATCATTTACGGTGGCATTTTTCTCGCAGCAATTATGCTTTTGCTTGGCTGCGGCGGACTACAAAAACGCAAAGTCATTGAGAAGCTAAACCAAGAATCAACCGCACGGCGCGCAGCTGCATCTCGTAAGGCATTTCTGCCTGACCGCGGCACCACAAATGCACCGGAATTCCGCGCCATATGGATGTCTCGCTGGGAATACAAATCCCCGGACGACATCACAAAGGCAATCAAGAATCTCAAGGACTACAACTTCAACGCTCTGATTTTTCAGGTGCGCGGCAATGGCACCGCATATTATCAATCGAGCGTTGAGCCGTGGGCGGAAGAATTAGGTGGAAAGAATCCCGGCTGGGACCCGCTTGCCGTTGCGCTCAGCGAAGGGCATAAGGCCGGTCTCCAGGTTCACGCCTGGATAAACACAATGCCCGGATGGCGCGGTACAAAACCACCCACAAGCCCACGTCAATTATGGAATCTGCATAAGGACTGGTTTATGGTCCCCCGCTCCCGGAGAGGAAAAGGTCCGGCACTCGTAAAAGGTTATTCATTCTTAAGTCCCTGCATCCCTGATGTGCGAAAACATATCGCCGATGTTGTAACCGACCTCGTAAAGAGGTATCCGGTTGACGGCATCCATTTTGATTACATTCGCTTCCCCGGTTCGGACTATACTTATGACGAGAGAAGCATCGCTGAATTCAAGAGGAAATACGGAAAGGAGACTGATGCCGCACCAGAGGAGTGGGCGAATTTCCGCCGCGACTGTGTAGCGCGCCTACTCGCACAGTGCAGCGATGCACTTCGCCGCACACGTCCCGGCATTGTTATATCCGCTGCAACCTGGGCAAATTACCCCGACGGCTTCACATCTTATTATCAAGATTCACACGGATGGCTTGCGAAAGGTTTGCTCGATGTCTCCATCCCGATGATTTACCGTTCTTCGCCGGAGACCTTTCGCAAGTTCGCCACCGACCACGTTTACAACAGACATCAGCGCGCCGTCTATCCCGGCATCGGCAGCTACATCATAAAGGAACCGGATGCACTTTTAGCCGAGGTTCAAACCTGCCGTGCACTCGGGGCTGGTGGGATGGTCTTTTTTAGTTATTCTTCTCTTTTCAAAGAGCATCTCCCGACAAAGCTGGCAGATGAGCTTTTGCGCGGACCGTTTCGTGAGCCGGCACCTCCCCCGAAATTGCCCTGGATAACGGCAAAGGACGACGACATCATTGGCCCGCGCATCAAAGGCGTCCACGCCAAACCCGCAATACTCCTTGCAGGCAAATCGTTCAGGGTCTCCTGCGAAATCACCGACCCCTCGGGCGTGTATGATATGGAGGGCGGCTCTTATGCTCAAGGGGTCTATCTGCTTTACGGCTCAAGCCAGACACTCTCTAACGCAAAGGAAGTAACGCTTTCCAAGTCCCGCGGAGACACTTATGTTAGCGATGAAGACATTATCGCTCCGAAGCCCGATAGCACCATCTATCTCCGTATCCACGCCTATGATAATGATTGCGATATAGAAGAGGGCGGAAAGGCAGACCGTGCAATAGGCGCGAGTGAACTCGTCTGCCTGACTGTGCATTATCCATCCTATGGATACCGTTTTGCAGGTGAATTCGGTGAACCTGTATGCGGACTCCAGTTCCCCGACACTGATGCCGAAGGGCGCATCTGGGTTTGTTCCTGGTTGGAGAATCAAATTCTTATTTACAATCCTGACGGCTTCTTTTCTTCAATCTCACCGATTACGAAGGGGCGAAATAATGAAGGTGAAGAAATTCCTGTTGTGAAACCGTCTGGACTCGCAATAGACAAAAAACGCCGGATTGTTTATGTCACGAGCGGAGATAATATCCTTCGCTTCAATGCAAAGACCGGCAAACCCCTCCCGGGGTTCAAGACCACCGGTTTTAGGTGCGGGGATGCGACAGTGGATGACGAGGGATATATTTGTGTCACAAATTTGATTCGCCGCCGCTGGATGAAATTCACACCTGAAGGGAGACCTGTTTTTGATGCTGAACTTGCCCCATTTGGAAAAAATGAAGCTGGTTACAACAATCCCGCACTCACACGCGGCATCGCCGTCACGCCGGACGGCAGCACCGTATATGTTGTATGCGAAGACAGCGGCACCGTGGACATTTACAGGCGCACAAGCGAGAGCGACCCCGGCAGTTATCGCTTTCGGGAGGGAGCATTGACGAGCATCTCTCCCCGCTCGGGCGCAATAGACATCGCCCCTGACGGGCGCATCTATGTCTCCTGTGGCGATGGTGCAGTGAAGGTCTTTTCATCCGATGAAAATCGCATTGCCGACATTACGGGCGGGAAACCGCTCTTGAGTGCGCCACGCGGCATCGCCTTTTCCCCGGATTCCTGCACACTTTACATTGTCCAAACCGGTAGCTTCCAAAGGAAAAAATCTCTACAGAAATGGCTGAGCGAAAGGTAGGATGTGAGCACCGAAAAAACAGACGCTTCAGGATTCCCTCAAGGCGATAGTAAAGACAAAAATGACAACAACATTTCCAAGGATTGAAAAGAAGATTCTAATTGTTCCAATACTCCAGGTCTTTCAGAAAGCGTAAAATTAATGGCTTCAATTCGCTCAGTCTCCAGGATTTGCAAGCGACCGCTCAAGATATTACAACAACTGGCAAAGATAGCGCAATTATCCAGCAAAACCGCACCGATCTTCAGCGCAAGATACGCCAGAACCTTCTACCGGGCTGTCCTCCTGTGTTTAAAGGACGGTTATTTACCACCCGAAGCATTTCGACACGGGCTGTTCAATCCAGACCTTTCCGCCAATGAACTCTCCAGATACATCAGCAAAAAGAGAATGGCAGAAATACAATCCTTCCTTAATCCTGCATCCTGGAGCCGTCTTACCGAAGACAAGAGCATCTTTTACCGATACTGTATGGCATTGGACATTCCAGTTCCAGAGCTATATGCAATTTTTTTTAAGAAAATCGCCGGATGGGCTTTCAATGGTTCCATTCTGAGCAGCTGTGATGATTGGAGAGAGTTCTTCGAGAAGAAGATTCCACCGAATTTTGTCATAAAGCCATCTATGGGCGTATACGGAGAGGGAGTGAATGCCTTCACCAAGTCCGACAACAAATTTACTGACGCCCTTGGAAGGTTATATAAAGCTGAAGAGCTGCACGAGGCTATGCTCTCTAACCCCGAATATGACAGGTATATAATCCAGGAGAGATTAGAGAACCACCCTGAGCTTATTCGCCTCAGCGGCATAAAGTCTCTTCAGACAGTTCGGAAAAGCACTTTTGTTGATAGCAGTGGAGAGTGTCATATCCTGCACGCAACCCTTAAGCTAATTACAGGTCAGAATGTGGTTGATAACTTTGCACATGCTCAGACGGGCAACTGGCTGGCAAAGGTCTATCTGGAGAATGGTGTCCTGGGGCCCGCGGTTACAATAGCTCCAAACGGTTTTGGGACAAAAACTATAGCCACTCATCCGAAAACGGGGGTCTCCATTGAGGGATTCCGGCTCCCTTTATGGCAAGAATCGTGCAGACTGATTAAAGAAACGGCGCTCAAGTTTTTACCTATACGAACAATTGGATGGGACATAGCTCTCACCCCAAATGGCCCTGTAATTATTGAAGGGAACATGTGGTGGGACCCACCTAATCGAACTGGTCGTGGGCGCGTTCTTTCGGATGCGCTGGAAAAAGATAGAGGACCTGGGAATCGGTAGTAGCACATAATGCCAAATTAAAAATCCAAAACCCAGAAGACGAAGGGCATTATGCCAAAGTCATCTGTTTCGGGGACATTTCAAAAGCACAACGGTTGAAAAACTCAAACCACTTTCCCGTGCTACTGACATATTCACTCGGATACAGCAGGGGAAGAAATCAACGTGAAAAAATTCACTGACATTTTCCAGCGTGGGCTTATCGTCTCCTGCCAGGCGCGAGAAGGCGAACCGCTCTTCGGAAGCAATATTATGGCGCGAATGGCAAAGGCTGCCGAGTTGGGCGGCGCAATCGGCATACGCGCAAATTCACCTCCCGATATCCGCGCTATAAAGGAGGCTGTGCCGCTTCCCATAATCGGGATTTACAAAATCAACACTGAGGGCTTTGATGTTTATATCACGCCGACTTTTGAATCAGCCAGGGCAGTGGCAGATGCAGGGGCGGACGTTATTGCCATTGATGGAACAGGGCGGGCGCGTCCGAATGGCGAGACTCTTGAATCGCTCATTCGGCGAATACACAAAGAACCTGGTGTGCCTGTTATGGCAGACTGCTCAACCCTCGCAGAGGGGGTAAATGCGGTGCGTGCAGGTGCAGATGCTGTCGCAACAACACTTGCTGGCTACACCTCATATACGAGAGAAACAGACAGCCCCGATTTTGAACTACTGGCAGGGCTGATTAAAAATGCAGGCGTGCCGGTGATTGCCGAAGGGGGGTATCGTTATCCCGCACAGGCGGGGCGTGCTCTTAAGATGGGTGCTTATGCGGTGGTTGTGGGGAGTGCCGTCACGCGCCCACACAAAATAACCGCCCGCTTTGTAAAAGAGATGAAACCATACCTCACTCGCCTTAACCTGCGGGCTTCCAGCGAACTCCCATAATTGAGACATCGTCATCAAACACCCCGGCTTTATGTCCTATTGCTTCACTCATAAATGCTTCTACATTGACTATCAGAGCATCAAATGCCTCTACGAGCGGGTCTATGCATTTTGATGTGAGTATATCTCTCGCCCGCTCGATGCCATATTCCTCTCCCCTGCCGGATTTTATACCTGCCTCATTTATGCCGTCTGAGTAAATAACAAATGAATCACCGGGCATCAGTTGAATGGTCTCTTGCTCTTCCGGCTCGCGAGGAATGGTCAATCCTATAGGACACCCGCCTCCTTCGCGGATGTATTCAGAAGAACCATCGGTATGCACAATCAGCGGCATATTATGTCCTGCACGTGAGAATGAGACGGTTCCCACCTCCGTATTCAGAATGGCATACAGCATTGTGAGGTAATGTCCGTGTTTTTCAAACATATTGTCTTCATTGAGGAGCTCAACGACACGCGCAGGGGGATTGATACGGTAATAAGGCGGGTCACTTACGGGCACCTTTAATAAACCGTGCTGGTGAAGGTCGTGTGTCAGGAGTTGACTTAGGGAGGCGCTGAATAGTGCAGCCGGGACACCATGCCCTGAGACGTCAACCTGATAGAAGCCGATGTGTGTTTCATCGAGGCGAAATATGTTATAAATATCGCCCGCAACATAAGCGCAGGGGATGAGGCGTGCGGCAAATTCGATTCCGGGCACCTCGGGGAAAACCTTAGGGAGCAGGCTCTCCTGTGTCCTGCGGGCAGCGGCGAGGTCTTTCCGTATTGCCTGATTAATCAGAGCCAGGTCTTTATTCACCTCCTCCAGTTCTTGATTTGCCGTCTCGAGGCGGTGATTGAGATTTCGGATTCGGATGCCTGCCCTGACCCTTGCGAGCAATTCCTCCTTCTCGAAAGGTTTAGTGAGATAATCGTCGGCACCTGCCTCAAGTCCCCGCACCACATCCCCGGTCTGGGATTTTGCCGTCAACATAATGATGTATGTAAAGGGACGTACGGGTAAGGAACGAATCTCCTGAACAAGCTGGGTGCCATCCATCTCCGGCATCATCCAATCGGTTATAAGGATAGAATAGTCGCCCTTAAGGAATTTTTCCAGGGCGATGCGTCCATTTTCGGCAGTATCAACACTCATACCGGAGATGCGCAATATCTTCTCGCACATTCGGCGAGAGACTTCGTCGTCTTCGGCGAGGAGAATTTTGGTTTCGGAATCCACAAATCTTTCCCCTTTTTGCAATTTTTTCATTTAATATGTAAAGGGGGTTAGTGATGTCAAGAGCGGATTTGAGATAGAAAAAATCACGTGCGTATCTCCCGAATTCGGGAGATGCACCTGCTCACGCCCATTTCAACGTTTTTCTTCGCGCCCCAACTGAAAAATTCAGGATAATTACAACCCGTGGTACCGATTCAGCGTGTATGCTATAGACAGGGAGAAAAAATACTGAAGTCTAAAGACTCCTTACATTTGCGATGGGGGGGAGAAACCCGGCAGCGGGTGCCGAAAAAACCATTTGAAAAAGCAGCTATCTCGGGAAGGGGATAAAGCGGTCAAAGCCAGTATTGGGTCCATAGACGATGTCGCCGTCGCTTCTGGTGCCGTTAGTAGGGTCGTAGGGTGTGCCTGAGTCTGGTCCGTCACAATCGGGACCACGGCTGTGGACTCGGTAAGCCCCATAGCGCTGATATGCATAGAAAAAGATGTTGTGCCATACTCCTGTCGTCCGCTCAACGGCATAGGGCCAGTTGACATAGAGATACTCGCGCACCTCCTCGGGCACGCCACGCCGGTGTGCGGCAAAGGGGTCGTCGGGCATTGTTGTGATATAGGCAATCGGAGTAGTGATGGGATTGCGTCCATCCCAGTCGGGGTCGGGCACGCCGAATGCCGGTACCTTGCCACCGATGTGAAATTCCAGCAGGGAGCCCGGGACATCAGAGTAATGATACGTAGGATAGCCGTTATGTTCCACGCGATATGTCTCGATCGCCGAGAGGACAGAACGGATATCAGCCTTGGCTCGTGATACCTTGGACCTCGTATGTGCCGCGAGGAAGTTAGGAATAGCAATGGCAGCAAGTATGGCAATAATGGCAACGACCACCAGTAATTCAATAAGCGTAAACGCTTTGTTCGTTTCCTTTTCCTTAAAAATCATCACCCCATTACCTCCTCTACAATTAGAAACACAAAATTGATATTCGTCTTAAAAGAATTATCTTTAGTTTTTTACGCTCTTTTTTGAGTGATAGTTCCTATTTCACAAAAATCGGTGTCATCCTGCAATGAGAAAATCACAATGTGTCCGCTATATGCTCACTACAAGCACTGTGTGCTTTAATAACAGACGTATATGTCAGCGTCATCAGGTTTATATGAAGGCAGGCTGTATTGTGTTAATTTATTTTGCGCCTACAGCGCTTGAGGAAGAAGGGACTTCCCGGAATCAGGCCATTGCCCCGGGCTTTATATTTCGCATTTACACTGCTTTACCGCGATATTGCGCAAATACCGTCAGTCTATTCGACCTTGTCGGGATACAAGTAGTTACCGGGATAGTTGCTCTTTGGTCCTACACGTACGATATCACCTTTGCTAATTGTGCCATTGGTAGGATCATAATCATACCCGGGATTATCATCTGGGGTTAAATAGCTCGGACCGCCATACTTATTGATGCAATCTGGCCCAGCGCTATTAATGCGCCATTCCGCCCCGCGTGAGCGGAACGAAGGCTCTGGGTGTTGTCAGAGGGATTAATCTCCTGCTGGTGGGATTAATACTCATTCCATGGCTCAACCAAGGTGGGTAGTGCTTATAATCTACATGATACGCTTCCAGCGCGGTGGCAACTGTACGAAGTCCTGATTTAACCCGGGAGACTTTTGACCTGGTCTGCGCTTCGAGGAAATTGGGTAAAGCAATAGATGCAAGGATGCCAATCACACCCACAACGACCAACAACTCAATCAAGGTAAAACCTCCTCTCTTTCTAGCTTTTTTATACATTGTTTTGTCCTTTAGATTGTAATGTATTCTTTTAATTTACTCTTTTCAAGCTTTATACAATCTGTGGTGATCCCTTGAGTCACGGCAGATATTCCACGGTGATGAAAGAACGGGTTAAAGCCCCCGAATCTTCCTCGATTTTTTCCCTGATAGGCACACGCCTTCCCTGAATAATGCTCGTTATTGTAACCTTTGACCCACTATTCTTGTTGGTGCTCATCCCGCTCACCAATCTGCCGCTCTCGACATCAATATAATATTCCCATCTCGTCTCGAAGCTCATCTGATCCAATTGGACGGAATGTATAGCCTTTGGCTCAACGACTTTTTTAATCGGTAAGCCGCCTCCCACAGAACCCGTAATGTGCGATCGGATAACAGCATACTCAACTCCATCGCGAATCTCATATTTAACGAATTGATTCGTAGCCGCTCCCTTGACACGGGAGTTTGGGTACCCGGGTATATTTTCTTCGAATTGTTCAGTCCATTGTTCACCCGGGATCAATGACTTCTTCAGGAAGAGCCCGCTGATGTCACAGGCGCTCCTCGCCATCCCATAGAATGAGATTTCCATGTATTTAAGAGGCTTCCCATCGGCGATACTGGTTGAATGGGCTTTTCCTTCCGGCGAGACCAGATACTCGAACTGACGTCCGATCATCCTGTCCGCCGTTTCCTTGTCCAGTTGCTCTTCCGGGTGCTCTTCCGGGACTTTAACATCTTCAATAGTTAAAAGAACGCGGGAACCATTCTCTTCATCAACATGGATGATGTCAGAACGAGTGACTATCGTGCCGGTATCCATCCAGGCATCGTCTCTTTTTATCTGCCCAGCAGCACGTATTCTCCACGACAAACCTTCTTGCGTGTAGGGAGAGACCAATTCAAGGGGATCGGTCTTGTCCAATTTCACGATATGCCTGGGTGAAAAGGTTTTATCAGGCTTTTGTTGTTTCTGGAAATAGAAGATTCCCCCAACTATTATGCCGAGAAGTAAAATGATTAAACCAAGTTTTTTCATAATTGTTTCTCCTTTATTTTTTTTAGGTCTTATGGAACTTGTCCAGTTTGAGATTGATTTTGTCTCTCTGATTTTTGTTGGTGTGGGGCGGGAGTATTTCGTTGCTTCTACTTGGTGCATTTTTTTGACGATGGCGCTGCCGGATTCGTTTTTGAAGGATACCTTGCCCTTGAGCACCTGCAGAATGGTCTTTTCCTTTTCTGTGATTTTCGCATCGAAATCGGTACCGATTACGCCAAGGACAGCCGATGGTGTCTTAATTTCGAATGCCTTCTTTTGAGGCTTCATCATCGCAAAGATTTCGCCCGATTGCATTGTAAGATTATAAAAGCGGGTTTTCAGGCTAATTTCAGTCTCCTTATTCAGATAGATATTGCCGCCGTCATTAAGTTCAATCAAGGCGCGACTGTCGCCGATTAGCCGGAGCGTATCGCCCTTCTTGAGTGCCATCCCCGGGAATCCTTCGATGCCTTCATCATTAGCGCCGCGGTAAATCCTCACATATCCTTTGACAGCCTCAATTTCTGCGTATGTGAGCTGTGTTATTCTTTTCACTTCGGGAAGATTCGCACAAACACGTTCCGCAAAGTCAGCGGAGAGATTTCTTTTGGGTTTAAGGACAGCATCCATCTTCTCAAAAATTTCCACTCTCCTTCTGGCGCTTTGACATTTCTTCAGGTAGAGGGCGATTTTTCTCGATTTTGCCTCTGAAAGTGCTCCATCAAAATATCGAGAAACGGTCTTTAATCCCGGACGAAAAATCACTACCATCCCTCCTTTTTGAGTACATTCAGGATATGCTTTCTGGCGCGGTAGAGGCGGGTAAGAACAGCACCCCTTGAAAGATTCAAAAAAGCTGCTATCTTTTCGCAGGCATAATCCTCCGTATAATGCAGTTCTATAATCTCGCGATATTTATCTGGAATCTTTGCAATAGCTTTTCGCAGGGCTTTGAGCAACTCCGCATCCTCTTTTGGGGGATTGGCAGGAAGACTGGGCTCCATCCCGCTCTCTGTTAGATAATCCAGAGAGACAGACGTAATTTTCTTCTCTCTCATTAGATTTCCACATACGTTTCTGGCGATTGCGGCAATCCAGGAGGCAAACGCAGATGCATTCCTTAAGCGTTCCAAGTGCTGATAGCCGATGAGAAATGCCTCTTGAACAACATCCTCCGCCATATCACAATCCCCTAACATCCTAAATGCGAGGCGATAGACAAGATTCTTATAGCGCTCCAGCAAAAACCTGTATGCTTCTTTATCGCCGTTGAGAACCTGTTCAACTGCCTGTTTATCGGACATCTCATCCATAGATAGAACCTTACCCGGTGTGCCCCTCATAATATAGGTAACAAAACCTTCTGATATATTACAAAAAAAATTGAGATAAGAACAAAAAACGAGGATGAAATGAGTTGTTATCAACCAATTTTCGCGAGCCGAGTCGCAAGATGTTATGTATGCCTATCGTTTTGTTCATAGGCTCGCGGCTGGTATTGCGGGGACGCGGGAGCGCGGTCGGTTCTATTACTCTGGAGAACCCAGCAGGATATTCACTTTTCAGGGGTGGCGCCGAATAAAGCGGATGGTTGGGACATAGCAGGCTGTTAACCGGCATTTCTCACCGGTGTCTGCGAAGGGCGTGTGAAAAAGAGATTACGTTAATTGCCGTTTATGATGAGCTTAATTACATCGGCGATGTCTACCTTGCTGTCGTTGTTGTAGTCGGCACCCTGTGGCACAGATGGGGATTTCCCGATGAGATAATCGAGAACGGCTGCGGAAAGCTGCCCTTTGGTGAGTGTGATATGCACTGCATCGGGGTATGGGCTTTTGCCGACAACGTTTGATTCAACAAGAAGGCGGTCATTATAGGTTCCTTGTGTTAGACCCGAATCGTCTGCATAAACATCCACGCCGATGCTTGCCGATGGCGCAAGAGTGAGCGGATATGTCCCCGGTGGCACAACGTTAAGCCAGGTGCTGTTGTTTTGTTTTGTAATTTGTGTAATCCGCAGAGTTGCATTGCCGTCGTTGTATACGGTGAATGTTTTATGATAGTGTGGAGTGGGGGTAGGTGGTGGTGTTGGCGAGGGTGTTGGGCTGGGAGTTGGTGTAACAGTTGGTGTAGGCGTGGGCGTGGGTGTGGGCGTTGGACCGAGTGTTGACTTCATCACAAGGACATTATCTGCAAATGCACCCTTATCGTTGACCGCCTCATCGCTGTAAAACTCGCAGGCGATATATACCTTCGGTTGCCCCAAGATATTGCCGGGACCGGGAACATTTGAAAAATCTATTACGCCATCAATCCATCCCTCGGAATCACCAGAAGCGGTGTATCCCCAAAAACTATAACCACCGTCTATTGAGACACCGAAGCCGCAGTAGTCATAGCCCTCCTCGCTTTTGAGCCAGAGTTTGAGTGAGAAAGAGCCAGCCGTTGCGCCGGTTAAATCAAATGGACCCGCAATCATCCAGGCGTCCATATAATCGGGATAGTTGTTAGTGGCAGGGTTTACGGAATCCATTCCGGTAGCAGCACACCAGACGCTTTTTGTTCCCTCGTAATATTTGTAAGCAGTTGTGCCCCAGTATGCATCAATGTATGGGGAATAAAAGTCGTGGGCTATTGCGAAGACCGACCAGTTGGAGCCGGGAAATGTGCCCTCGAAGTCATCGCTGAAAAGGACAATGTCGCCTCGTTCATCTGACTTTGCTAACCTGGGCGTATGTGGCAGCGGAACTTTTTTTGGTTTGATGAAATAGCCCTCCTGGCGCAAACCACCGAGTCTTAGAGACGGAGGCTTTGTGAAACGAACTGGTTTGGCAAGTTTTTCTCCCGCCAATGCGCCAGATGATATAAGGCAAATTAGTGCCACTATCAAAATGCCCGAGATTCCTTTTTGAGACATTGTCTTTAATCTCCTTTTACGGAAATGATAAAGATGTAGGTTCGATGCGAATATCGGGGGCACCGCCGCCTTCGAGTGATGTTTCCCAGAGTCCGCGCCCATAAGTGCCTGCACGCAATTTGCGCCCCGGTGCATAATATGCCATATCCGTAACAGCGATATTCGGCAGTCCGTTGTTGAATTCATACCACGTATTGCCATCGTCATCGGAGCGATAGCACCCGATGTCTGTCCCGATAATTATGGTATTAGAATTATTGGGGTCTATGAAGATAGAACTGATAGGGAGCGTCCTGGGGAGGTTGTTTGTCTTGTCCGTCCAGGTATTGCCGAGGCCGCTGGATTTATAGATGCGGGTTTGTTCTTGTGGATAGCTGCCGATGTCGGAGTAGCAAATCCAGACGTTGTTATTGTTATTGGTGTCGCAGGCGATGTCGTTCACAAAGCCGATACGTGGCAAAGTGATTTGTTCTACGTTTGTGCCATCGAGATTCATCCTTACCATTCCTATTGTCCATTTTCCCTGTTGAGAATCATAACGGCTCTGGAATGCGAAGAGTTTGCGGTTGTCGGGACCGTAAGTGAGGCGCATTATCTCCATCTGGTAAGGCGCACCTGTGCCGGTATAGGTATAAAATTTTGTCCAGGTGGGTTGGACGGGATTCTGGTCGGGAGGTTTGTATTCCATTGTAGTTTTGTAGCCATTGACGAGTCCGAGGTATAGCTCGGTTGGGTCGAGCGGGTCAGCGATGAAAGGAATAACCCAACAACCTTTCTCATCTTTGGGGATACCATTATTTCCATTGCGGTCTCTGAGATAATACCACTTTTCGGTATCTTCGCCGCGGGAATTCGAGAATAGAACATTAAGACCGTAATAGCCGGTCGCATAAACGTAATTGGTATCGCCCTTATCAACTATGCATTCAAAGCCGTCGCCGAACCAGGGGATATAGACCCAGGTGCCGTCCGCCTTTGAGACATAAACACTGTTGTCCTGTGTCCCCATCATCCATTGTTTTTCGACAGATGCACTGTTTGCCATCCGATATATCTGTGTGCAGAGCAGACCCTTATTGCGTTCCTCCCAGGTAGTGCCTCCATCGGTTGAAATAAAGAACCCGCCATCGGTGGCGTAAAATACGGTATTCGGGTTATTGCCGAATGCGATTCCGTGGTGGTCGGCGTGCATATAGGGTAGATTGAATTGATTGGGCACCCACCAGTATGAGAGTGAACTCCAGTTGTTACCGCCATTGGTCGTTTTGTAAGAGCGCAGGTTGGTGCCGATGAAGACCGTATCGGCATCATTCGGGGCAACGGCAATGCAATTATTGTAAAGCATCTGTCCGGGTTTTTCATTCGGGTCATCAATGGGGATACCGGTGAGGGAGCACTCTGTCCAGTTCTGCCCGCCGTTTGTGGATTTCCATATCCCGCACATCTGCCGCTGTTTCCCGCCAACGAGGGCGTAGAGTGTCTGCGGCTGGCTTTGGGAGCGACTAATCTCTATTCGCCTGGAGTTAGGGTCATTGGGGATTGTGGCATCAATCAGGGTCTCACCACCATCTGTGGAATAATAGATGTGGGCGTGGTCTGCTTCATCAGTTGTGACGACGAGGTTCTGGGGATTTGTCGGGTCAACCGATATTGACCAGGTGCGCTCATCTTTTTTCTTCACCCAGTTATTACCGCCGTCAGTAGTTTTGAAGAATCCCTTTCCGCCGTAAGTTGTGCCGTTCCATACTCCCAGGCAGGCGGCATAAAGTGTCTTGGAATCTTCGCCGAAACGCAAATCAACTGTTACCTGCAAGGCATTATTTGTAGAGCCGGGCGTGATTGCCCAGGTAGAGCCGCCATCAGTGGTTTTATACACACCGGAGCCGAGCGGTTCATAAAGGACGCCGTAAAGCCCTTCGCCCAGACCGGCATAGAGTGTGTTTGGGTCATTGGGTTCCATAATGAGGCTGCCGATGCCGAGGGTAGGGATTTTACCATCGGTAAGGTATGTCCAGTGCTGACCCTTATCAGTTGTTTTCCACACGCCGCCGCTCGCAGCACTGACATAGATAACATTGTCATTCTGGGGATTTACACAAATATCCTTCAGGCGACCGCGCGGTGGGAATGGACCGAGGGCTGCCCAGTTAGCCATGACATTGCGTCCTTTTTTTGGGTAGCAGTAAAGCCGGCTATGTTTAAGAGCGCGCTCGCGGTAATCAACCGGGATGCGGTGCGTCTTAAAGCTAGCACGCCTCGAATAGAACCAATCCCACGCTTTATCCGGGTAGCGCGTTTTATAGTTCGGGTCAGCGGCGTGTGCTCTCTTTTCAGCGCGGCGCGCAAGCTTCCACTCCAATCTCTTACCAAAGTCAACGCGTTCAGCGAGCCGAGGGTGTTGCGCACTCCCGGCGCTGATGGTCTGTGTTGCTTCTCGCCCAATGTCGGGAGACTTAAACATCGAGCAGGCACACAGAAATGCCAGCATAGACCAAACTATGAAAATAATTTTCCCCGATTTCATACCTCTTCTCCTCATAAACACTCTCCTAATAAAGACATGTATCTTTCTTTAAGCTGGGTAAATGTCAATAAACTTTTTTTCCTTCACTCAATAGCAAATATAGACAGCTCGACCGGAACCACAATACTGTGATAAATGAAGAGGTTATCGCCATAAATCCAGCCCATTGCCGCATCGCAACCATTGGTCAGATATACCTTATACCAGTCGCCGGATTTCTGCGTGCATACAAAACGCTGACCGGTTACGGCTTTGCCTACAATAGCCGACGTGTTTGTTGCACCTGTGCCTTTATCGGCATATATAGGAACCTCGCCGTAATCAGAGATGTCGCGCGAATCATTGCCAGCGGTCTGGTCAACCTTTATGCCTACCGATGCCTCTGGGTCGGTTGCTGTGTCTATCCGCGTCAGGTATGAATCGCTCGCCCAAACGCTGCGGTATGTAATCTTCGGGACAACCTTTATTGCATCTGCATAAACGCGTCCCTCCGCGCTTGCGTTCACCTTGCCATTCACGGTATCTTCGCGAATCTGGACAGAACCGCTGCCGTTGCGCTCGTAGAAATACTCACCCACCTTAACCCACGAATTTGCAAAACACGCCTCTGTGCCGAATCTCACTGTAAGCGTGTAATCTGTGGCTCTTGAGTTGTCGTTGCCATAACTGTCAACGGAGATGTAGTATGTTCCGGGTGAGAGCGAGTCCACCTCAAAAGACCAATCCGCGCGCTTCTGGCAATCATTATTGTCCAGGCTGTAAAGCAGATGT
The DNA here is from genome assembly GCA_964526215.1 of uncultured Candidatus Sumerlaeota bacterium. GTDB lineage: Bacteria > Sumerlaeota > Sumerlaeia > MWCT01 > MWCT01 > CAZGKP01. The sequence continues at coordinate 1,288 of CAZGKP010000041.1, read as the reverse complement.
ATATCAGCGTCTTTATTGGGGTAGTTGTCGTTGTATACCGAGACGCTCAGGCTGGTTGTAACATATGTGGTGAATTTATATATACGTTCCGGACCATATTCGGGGATGCCAGAACCTACAGGTGAATAAGAGTCCCAGATATCGTCGCCACCGATGGTGGTGTGATTTACAATGTAAGGATTTGATTCAATAATGTAAGGGTCTGCGTGAGTGCCGGTGCCGCCAAGGCCGTAATTGCCGCGCTGGGTAACTGATACATCGTGCGTCCCATTCATATCCGTAACGCGATAGGTAACATTTTTTGCATTGGCATTAGAGGGCCAGGTAGTATAGACGTCATAATAGCCGCGCTGGGGTGCAGTAAAGGTAAATGTGGCGGTATCTGAACCGCCCGTGCCGTTATGCGTGGAATAGCGTGTTCCTGCACCGGAGAGCGAGACATAATTCGCATCGCCCGTTGGGTCAGTTACAGTTGATTTATCCGAAGAATTAACCCACGAGCCGCTCTCGGAGTAACCGGATGCAAGTGCCCCGCCCGAATCACGACTCTCATAAGGTTTCGCCGGAGGAAGTGGGGCAAAGAAACAATACCAGTCGTCCCTGTAACAGGCAACAAAGCGGCTATTCTCCGTTACCTGTGTAACGACATCGTAGCCGGTGCTATTTCCTTGTCTGCAATTCAAAATACTAGCATCAACATTCAGATATACAATGCAGGGGCGACCATCGGCGTAATAAAATTCGTCATTCTCCCACCAGCCGTGATAAAACGGACAGGTATAAAGCCCGCTACGGGATAAATTCTCAATACCGTAATGAAGATGAGGACCGGTGGAGTTGCCAGTGTTATTCGACTCGGCTATTTTGTGCCCCTTTGTTACAGGGTCACCCACACTTCCCGGCACTACTGACCACTGCGATAGGTGCCAGCAGTTTGACCTCCAATTCTCGCCTCCAACCGGATGGTCCAGGATGATATAATTACCCGTATCGCTGTGGTCATCGTTCGGCACGCTCTCGCGAAATAAATGTACCGTCCCATTGGCAATAGCATAAAGGTTTGTGCCGTTTGGCATACCCCAGTCGGTGCCGGAGTGATTATCGTATGCGTGTCCATAGACCCAGGATGTGCCCGTCCAGCCCGTCCAGTCAGCGATATGGTCATCCGAGCGGTCAAGGTCAAAATTAGCCGTAATGCCATACAAATCGGGACTGCTCATAGGCCAGCCAAATACGGGAGGCTCGGAGGCTTCTCCGGCAGAAATCGGCGCAGTCAAAATCAACACCA
>CAZGKP010000040.1:0-21288 GCA_964526215.1 uncultured Candidatus Sumerlaeota bacterium | reverse complement strand
AAATTTCAAATATCTTTGGCTAGACTTTACTTGCGCAACAAATATGTTCTTTTCGTATGAAAAACTCTAAGGTTTACAAACGGGCGATTGAATTCGTCGCGTGGCGTAGGAAAAAGAAAGATACGGAGATGAAGATGGAGATGAAGATGAAGAGTGAAGAAGATATGCACACAACTTATGACGCCGAAGGCGCGCCATCGGTGGGTTGTATATAGATGGGACTATTTGCCCCTTTTAAGGCGAGGGGGGACTATTTGTGGGTTTTATACCTCGCGGTGGATTTTTGCACCGAGGACGGTGAGTTTTTTCTCGATGTGTTCGTAGCCCCTGTCTATATGATAGACGCGCAGAATTTCTGTCTCACCTTCAGCGGCGAGTGCGGCGAGAATGAGAGCTGCACTGGCGCGCAAATCACTCGCCATAACGGGCGCCCCCATAAGTTTCGCTCTCCCGCATATAGTTGCCGTGGCACTGTATAGACTTATCTCCGCCCCCATACGTGCCAGCTCCGCTATGTGGATAAAGCGTTCGGGGAAAACAGTCTCTGTAATTGTGCTTTCGCCATCGGCAAGCGCCAGGAGTACCGTAAATTGCGCCTGAAGGTCTGTGGGGAAACCCGGATACGGAAGCGTTCTAATATTTGTGGCTCGCAATCTACCGTTATTAGAGCGGCAACGCGCTCCGCCCACAATAGGTTCTACCTCCACTCCGATTTCACGGAGTTTGCTCACCAATGCCTCGAGATGGGGCAGATGACATCCCTTAAGGATGATGTCTCCACCAGTTATAGCGGCGGCAATCATATATGTGCCCGCTTCGATACGGTCAGGGATGATGGTATGTTCGGTTCCGTGGAGTTCGCGAACGCCCTCTATGGTGATTGTAGAGTCCTGGACCTCGATATGTGCACCCATTTCGTTAAGGAAATCAGCCAGGTCGCGCACCTCGGGTTCTTTTGCGGCGCCGTGAATGATGGTGCGTCCTTCGGCGCAAACCGCCGCCATCATTGTGTTGCAGGTTGCCCCGACGCTGGAACCGTTCGGTCCCTCGAGTGAAAACTCCGACCCTTTGAGACCGGGATTTTCTACATTTATATAGCCCCCGGGAGATACCTTAACCTGTGCTCCGAGTGCCTCAAGTCCCTTCAGGTGCAGATTAATCGGGCGTCGCCCAATGACGCACCCTCCGGGCATAGAGACATCTGCACGCTTCAGTCTTGTCACCATCGGACCAAGCACATAGATAGAGGCGCGCATCTTCCGCACAAGGTCATACGGCGCCTTGCTCACATTGAAATTTGCCGGGTCAATTACGAGGGTGTCGCCTTCGCGCACAACATCCGCCCCGAGCGTGTGGAGCACGAGCATCATCGTGTCAACATCCATCAAAGAGGGGATGTGGCGCAGGGTAACGGGGGAATTAGCGAGCAGGCTTGCCGCCATAAGGGGAAGTGTGGAGTTTTTTGCCCCACTGATTTTCACAACCCCGCGTAAGGGGTTTCCACCTTCTACAATGAATCTGTCCATCGGGTCGCCTCAACTACAACCGGAACAACCGCGGAATAGGTCTGACAGTTACTTCGCCAGACACAGGCAACGGACCACGCCTGTGTAATCTTTCACAGTTTGAACTTTCCGAAATTTTTCTCTGGACTCTATTTTCGCTGATAATTTTACATACTGATTCTTTCCAATTTCAAGTAAAATTTCGCCACCGGGTGAAAGTTTTTTTTCGCCCTCAAAGATGATGCGCCGGACGACGTCCATACCATCCGCACCGGCAAAGAGAGCGGCATAAGGCTCGTATCTTACTATATCGTGGGCGAGGGTGGCTTTCTCATCTTCCCTCAAATAAGGCGGGTTACCGATGATGAAATCAAACGGACCGCTCTCGCCAGCAAACAGGTCGCCAGGGATGAGAGTAAAACGGTCAGCAACACCGTGCCTCTCGGCATTTTGTTTTGCCACATCCAGGGCATCTGCACTGACATCAGATGCGATAATTCGCAGGTCTTTGAAGTGATGGAGAAGTGAGATGCTGATTGCGCCGCATCCCACACCTACCTCAAAGATTGAGGGGACGGTGCCAGGGTGTTCAGTCTCCCATTCCTCAATATGTTTTATTGCCTCCTCAACGAGGAGTTCGGTTTCGGGGCGAGGGACGAGAACGGCGGGCGTTACATAGAACGAAAGCGACATAAATTCCTTCTCGCCGATGATATAGGCAACCGGTTCGTGTTCGCCTCGCCGTTTTAATACGTCACGATACTTTGACTTCTCCTCTTCGGATAGTGGTCTATCGAACTGGAGGTAGAGCTGGAGGCGCGTAATACCGAGGATATGCGCCAGTAGTAATTCGGCATCCAGGCGAGGAGACGAGCTCTGCTTCTTGCGTAGATATTCTGTGCTTTTATCCAGAGCATCTTTGATTGTCAGAGGCGCCTCAGCCATAACAATTGTTTTCCAATCCGCCTCAGGCGGAGGCTGTAGGGAACTTATACCATATTTGGCAATCTAACATTTCCATATTTGATTGGATTGTTTTTTAGCGGGGGGGGCATACTGATTATAACAAATCTAAAAATTGCTCAACTGTCATACCGGAATGGCGAATTAAAGCACGCAACGTTCCCACCGATAATTCTTTGTGTTGGGGAATTGAGAGATTGACTCGCACTCCCGGTTTGCTCATAACCAGATGACTGCCAACCTGTCCGACCTTTTGCCAGCCAGCTCCTTCAAATGCTTTAACAGCATCCTTCCCGGAAATATTGCTCAATCTGCCCATCAAGCTACACCGCTACAACAATAGATTGTTGTCCCGGTTTTGGAGGTTTGCTGGAAGCCACTTTTTGGTCTTCCGCCCACAACCAGGCAATAATCGCTTCCTTTATATTTTCCAGAGCTTCCTTTTCATCTTTGCCCTGCGAGACACAACCGGGCAGTGAAGGACATTCAGCCACAATCCAGCCATCCTCCGCCTGTTCAAGCGTTACGTGGAAAATCATACCTCCACTCCTATTGTCATTTTAGGTGGTATTCTGAACTCCTCGTTCCATAAAATGTATTTCAATTTCCCCAGAACCACAATTAACATATCCCAACGCAATCCGGTCGGAGTCAATGAAAATTACCGGAAGGGCAAGAGGGGATAAGCAAGAAGGCGAGTTTGAGAAGTCCTAACGGGGATACTGTGTATGATATTTTTACTTTTTTGTGGTTCAACCAAAAGGATGCTTTTCATTCACTTTTACCAAACATAGCCTTAATAAATTCTCCTGCCTCATCTATATCCCTGGTTATCTCTTCACAGGTCAATCCCTCTTCTGTTAACCTTGGATACCGTTCCCCAAGATAATAACCCGAGACACGCTCACATAAATCTCTAAAAGATTCTAAATCCGAGTTATACTTTACTGCATCGTCCAATAAGGTATAGAGAGTATGTATCTTTTTCAGTTTCCAACCTTGTTGAAGAAGGAATGCCTTGAGATATTTTTCCAATGCTTGTTGTAGAAAATAACCCGCAGCTTCTGCATCTTCATCATTTAGCATTACTTTCACTCGATGCCAATCTTTTTTAGCAAACTTAATCCAATCAGGTGGATAAAGAGAATCTTCTGGTTTTTTCATATCTCCATACCTTTCTCTATAATCTCCTGCACAAATTGGTCTCCTATTCTTTTTCTCTCTTCTATCTCTTCGGGTCTTAAGACAATAGGTGAGATGGGAAGTCCATAATAAAGGTCACGAACAAGGCGTAAGATTGTCGCCATCCTCTGGTAGAAGCGCTCTGGAGTCGGCGCAATTATCAAGAGGTCTATATCGCTGTCTTCTGTAGCTTCACCTCTGGCATAAGAACCAAATAGGATGACCTTTTCTGCGTTATATTCCTTCTTTAATCTTTCTGCTATCCGCTGTACCCGCAAGAATGTCTCTTCGTTCATCTAATTTCCTCCAGTGATAGTTTTATATCATTTAGCTCCGCATCCGTAAGCCCCCAAATCTCTGCTGAGAGACCATCTATTTTATCTTCAATTTCTTTAACTTTTGTCTCATCGTTTTGTTTTGCTGCCTTATGTGCCCTTTCAGAAAGCTCAGCAAGCCGAGGATATAGATTGTTTTCAGGCAAGGGGAGTCAATCTCCACCCTAATTGACCTAATTCCCTAAATTGATTAAGGAGATAATGAGATAGAGGCAAAGTGATAAATCAATTCGTTCTGGACTACTACAATTCTTCTTATTTCCCACTGAGCAGGTTCCCGTCAAGAAAAAGTCAAATAGGGTAGAGTTTGCCCCCCAAATATTTATTACCAAAAGGATTTTTTATCTTAATTTATAACGGCGCAAAAGGAAGGCAAGGGATAGTAAAAAAAGAACAAATTTGCCCTTTTGCCTCTATCACATCCTATCCCGTACCAATTCGGGCGATATTGCCTTCACAATCCGGTTAGACGAGGGGGAATTTCTCCACGACTCCGTAAAAGATAGCAGGCTTGTGTGTTTTCGCATCCATAAGAAAAAGATAAAAGGTTTAAGCAGGCGAGGAAATGGGAAAATTGAATTTATGAAACCCTGTAAAAGTGGACGCAAGCGTCCGGGTCAGTTGAGCAAATTATATCGTTTGACCCCATTTGCCAGGAAGGTTTTTCTCCATTAAGCGGTTCCATAACCATTGCCAAAGGAATATCCCGAGTTTCCATAGTTATAACCGGAAAAATATCCATTCGTCGTAGATGTATACGCCCCGGGAGTCGTTACCCGGCTTTTCAAAGTTTGACTTCCACCTTTAACAACCACGAAATAATCATATCCATGATTCACAGTTATCTCTGCGCAGCGATATAACAAGTATGCCTCGACTGTTTCTTTAGAGGTCAGTCCATTCCCCCGAAAACTCACTGTAAATGTATTACTATCCAGCTGTATATCTTTGTAATCACCTCCGAGTCCATAAGGTTTATAGGGAGTTGCACAACCGTATAAAAGGATTGCTAAAGATAGCGTTAAGAATATTTTTTTCATTTGCCATTGCCTGTATTATCAACCAAAGCGAGTTGGGAGGCGTTTTCGGTAAATCACATTGAGTTTTTCTTAAATCTGATACGTTTTGGCATAAACCAACGAAAATATCAAAACTTGCAGTAACATAAATTGTCTGATTTATCTGTGTGCTTCAATTATGGTGGTGTGACTTTCCCCTGTTCTCTTTATGGCAGGACATATCGGATGAACCCGTGAGAACATCATAACGCTGACTTCAATCACCTCAAAGTAAAATGTGATTGAGCATAAAGATTGGCAACGTTTGGTCCCCGTTTGAGTAAGAATCAACGTAACCATGTGAATTTTCAATGCTTTCGGTAGTCTGACCACGATAGCCGCACCAATAGCCTGCCCAATACCCCCTGAGACATAACCTCTATGATGGGAAATTTCTATTCCTCCTCCGTGTTAAAGTACTCAGGTTCTTCCTTCACACTTCCCTCCACAAGCCGTTCCGTTTTGATATCCTGCGCTTGCCCAGTTATTAATAGATCGTCAAGTACCTCAATCATAGCGCGGATGTGAGTTCGCACCGGGTCACCTGTTCCAACATTCTTTAAATATGGTTTAACTCGCTCAAAAGAGGGAGACCACTTGTACGCAAGTCCGTGTATCCGACTAACATTCTTCAGAAGTTCATTTAGACGTTCGGAATCAACTTGTTTAATTTTGGGGCAGTGGTCACTTATTGCCCAGGCAAAAAATCTTTCCATTTTATTCCTTGCTTCTACTCCCATTCTTTCTTCAGCCAAAGCCGGAATCCCTGTTCTATCGGGCTTACGCCGACCTGTTTCAAAGGTCCAGTAATCTTGCAAAGAAGTTGCAACTGCGCCTATAACATATATCGGATACTTCATTGCACCACCAATGTTGAGAAGCCAGTTTAGATTTTTATAGGCTTTTAGACGACTCACGCGACCCAAACGTGCTATTAACTCTACTTCATCTATAAGAATAACCCAACCTCTAAATCCACAAAAACGGATTACGTCAGAGAATACACCCCAATTGGCATCGGTATAGTCTTGCGTATATCTTGGTAAACCTTTCATTAGATCGCCAATACCTGCCGCTTTTGCCAGTCTGCGGATTTCGGAAATCGGTAAACGACTCCCCATTAGGTTATTGTATAAGTAATCAAAATCGTCATAAGTTGCGTGAAGCATACATTCTACAACGATTGCAGGTAATGGGTGTGAATATCTGTCCTTTTCCTGAATGGGAGTTGTTGGCAAATCGGAGTATTTTTTCTTTGACAGGCTATTGTATATACCAGGGACTTTGGAATTTGGGACGCGAATTACGGGTGCTGTCTGTTTATAGAGATTAAAGAGATTTTGCCCGGAGATTTCCCGACTTAAAGTAACGTAAGAGACTGCATAGTTCAAATCTAATGCAATATGTTCAATCATAGTGAGAAAATGGGATTTCCCCTGTCCATACGCGCCCCATATTAACCTACCGGTGGGTATATTGCCATATGAAAAATTCTCCAGGTCTGATTTAATCTTCCTCGTTAAGTCAGGTCTTAAATCGGGCAGTTCCTTGGTTGTAAGACGAGTAGGAACACCAGACCTCAGAGACTCGATTACACTGATGGCTTTTAAATGTTGTGATTCATCGGTTGGCATCGTTCCCTCCTTTTAGACTAATCATATTCGCTGTTTCTGCTATCCTTTGCCTGAGGGACGATTGTGTTTCTATAGACGGGGAATCTGTGTATTTCAGGGATAGCCCACTATCTTTTATTATCTGCCGCAAGCGCTCATTGGCTCGTTTTGAAAATTCATTAACACCTTTTATGTCGTCTATCAACTGCTCAATGTTGACCATATCGGCGTATGGATTAAAATGTTCGATTGGAGCTAGACCTGTCTGCAAACGCATCCAGAGGGCTTCGTAACTCTTAAGCCCGCGGCGTTCATTCGACAGTATTGCAGGACGCCCAGCGATTAAGACAAAAAAGTATTCTAATAGCTCTGAGGCATCTATCAATTGTCTAAATAACTCACATATATCTTTAACAGCATTAGGGGTATAACGATAACGATTTGTTTCAGGGTTGCGTTCTGTCATAACCTCAAGTTCGTCTATTAGTAAAATTAAACCTGTGCTGCCGGACAATCGGACCAGTTGGATAAGTGAATACAACCAAACACGCGCGCTTGCTCTGTAAAGTATATCAAAAAGATGCGAATTTTTTTTCTCTACTCTATCTAATTTCTCGCCAATAAACCATTTCCAATACACCTGACTCGTTGCTCCCGACGGCCCTATTAATCTATCTCTTAAAAGTTCGAATACAAACACATTAAATGAAGGGCTTAAATCTCCCTTTCTAATCATATTTTTAATAGTTTTCCGAATTTCTCGCATAGCCTCACCGCGATTGAGTCCCTCTTTTTCAATGAGTAAAGGAAGAATGGGCTTATCTCCATTATATTCATTCTCAGAGTAACCGAGTTCGTTGCCAATTCTGCGACAAAGGCCTTTTGCTAACTCATCCCGGTTGATACTTGCAGCACATTGCTTATAGAGTTCTACAATATTTAATACCTTTTTTTCTTCGTCTTTTAATTTTAGGAATACGCTTTGATAACCTAATCTTTTAGCTTCTTTCTCTACGAAACGGAGTAAGTGAGTTTTCCCGAAACCCTCCGCCCCTATCAGGAATTTAACTTTGCTCCCCCCGTTACGTATGTAAATGTTGAGATAGTGATTTGTAATAATATCCAGCCACTTATCTCTCCCTATAGTCATTTTTTCTATTAGCTCGGGGTCTTCGGGTGGTTGCCCTTGCTTAAGTAAATTAATGTCATTCTGGCTTATTGGCATTTAAATCCTCCTTGTAAACAATCAAGCTGCCTACGCGAATTTCTCTGTTTGTATCTGGGTCTATTAGTAAGTAGGTATTTCTGATTTCTCGGGATGGTCCCAATTCAAAGCGATATCCATCGAAACACAATTCGCTCTGGCGGAATTTACTTAAATCATAAATGTATTGTTCCTCAGGATACTCACTTTTGCTCATACGACTTAAGGTAAGCAGCTTATACACTTCTTTCAACGATACCCCGTGTCCCAATGTTACTTCTTTTTTCTGGAATGCAAGACGGTTGCAATAAGTGTACGCCGTTCGCAGGTCTTTAGCAAATCGTTTTGCGTTGAAGGAACGCTTTACTATCTTTTGATAATGCATCCCGATTGTTTTAGCCACCGATTTAGGTTCAAAGAATGCAATCTTCTTTGCCTTACGGCTAAACCTGAACGTAATCACATTTTGGGGGACATCTATTACCAACTTGAATGGTCCGATAGTATAATTGGGGAAACTACCCTTTATCTCTATTGGTAATTTTTCGCTAATGGAATCTTTAAGGTTTGTTTGATATAATTCACCCTCAACTTGTTTTCGGTTATTTTTCATATCGTTTTCTAACTGTGATAAATAAATCTCGAGTGTTTGAAGCAAATCTTGACCAATCTTTCGCAAATTGTCGCTATATTTATCATAATCATTGAAATTCCATTTGTTCTCGGCTTTTTCCAAACTTTTAAAGGTTTTATTTAGAGACCTTAAGATTTCCTTAAAAGTCATTCTTTCCTCCTAAAGAAGAAACAGATTTATATTAATAGTTCGCATATAGCGCGAGCAGAACCTCAGGTTTTCAGTATTTACTTGAACTTCATCAAATCACAACTGTTAGTGTATTATCTTCTATATGTATTGATAAATAATTGAATTTTCTATGGTGTTTTAAGTATATGTCCCTTTTTCAAGGAAAGTATGGCATTTACAATGTCTGGTAAACCAAGAATTTTGCTTTTCTTTTCCAGATGTTGCCCTTCAGTAATTAGATATGTATCTTTTTTATTTTTAAGAGGGGGCTTTTTTAACGGTTCTTCGGAGAGGGAAGTCAGAATGTAACCATCCGCAATCCATCTGTCATTTCTACCAACGAGGAGAATTATATAAAAAGGTATCATTCCCTTTATTATATCCAATTCTTCCAACACCGGTTCATATAAACCCCAGGAGACTATATCATCTTCAGAGCGAACGTGGACCCATAAGAACACCTGAGAATCTGAAAGCCAAAAGATACGGCGTCTATTTCTCATCGCAAGTGAAAGGAAATCCTTCAGAACTTCTCTTTTTTTATCACTTTGTGAGTCTTTTAACTTTTTGTCCAATTCCTCTAAAGATAGAATATGAGTTTTAGTTTTCAACTCTGCAATGAATGCCTCAAGGATCTGTTCATCTTTTCTTTTCATTTTAATTTTCCTTTTGGTGGAAATTCTGATACTTTTGAGAGTAGATTACCCCAAATTTAAAAATTCCACATAGACAAAAATAGACAATCCCTGTCACCCTGGATATTTTTTCTGCCTTTCTCTATCAGGCAATATGAGGTAAATTCAATCTGCCCGCCTTTTAGTGTCAAGTAAAAACTCCCCAGGTTTTCCGTATTTGTCGGATGCGGGGCGAAATTTACAGAAAAAAGTTGATGCAATTATCAAAAGTGCTTGATTGGGTGGCAATCAGGAATGACTTTTTCTTATCTCTTCAATTTCCCCGAGGAGGGCGGAAAGTAATTTATCTTCGCTCACGCGCTGCACTATCTTGCCTTTGCGGAAGACGATGCCCCCGTCTTTGCCTCCCGCAATGCCAACGTCTGCCTCTCTTGCCTCGCCCGGACCGTTCACGACACATCCCATCACCGCCACCTTTATGGGGAGCGTTTCACTTGCCAGCGCCGCCTCTACCTTCTCGGCAAGGCTCATCAAATCAATCTCCACTCGCCCGCACGTGGGACAGGAAATGAGGTCGGGACCCGCCTCGCGCAATCCTAATACCTGCAACATCTTGATGCCGACAAATACCTCCTCTAAAGGGTCGGCGGTGAGCGAGACTCGCAGCGTGTCTACCAACCCATCAATAAGCAATGTCCCGATTCCCACACACGTCTTGATTATGCCGACACGGCACGTCCCCGCCTCGGTTACGCCGACGTGAAATGCATAATCGCATCGCGTTGCCATCAGGCGATATGCCCGAACGGTCGTCAGGACATCCGATGCCTTGAGGGCAACCTTAATCTGATTGAAACCGCAATCTTCAAGGAGACGGATGTGCCCGAGTGCGCTCTCGACCATCGCCTCTTCTGTGGTGCATTTCCCGCTATGAATTTTCTTGCGCCACTCATCCGAGAGCGAACCTGCATTCACGCCGACGCGTATAGGGACGCCGCGCTCCCCCGCAGCATCGGCAATTGCCCGCACATATTGGGGTTTTTTTAGATTCCCCGGATTGATACGCAGACCGTGCACACCAGCATCGAGCGCAAGCAGCGCAAGCTCGTGGCTAAAGTGGATGTCGGCGATAATGGGGATGGGGGATTCTGCGCATATAGAACGGAGTGCGATAGCGGCTTTCTCATCGGGAACGGCGCACCGAATGATGTCGCAACCGGCATCGGCAAGTCGGCGTATTTGCGAAAGGGTGGCGCCCGCATCCTGCGTATGGGTCTTTGTCATTGACTGGACGGAAATCGGCGCACCGCCACCGATTGCAACCTCACCGATATGAATCCTGCGGCTCTTTCGTCTCTCAATCATCTCCCCAGCCCCAGACGCCATAGATTCCTGATGATGTCGTTGTAAGTTACGAGGAGTGCCAATGTTATCAGAAGGGCAATCATAACCGAATAAATGCGAATCAAGACCTTCGCCGAGATGGAGCGTCTGAAGACAGCCTCGTATACCGAGAAGAGGATATGCCCGCCATCGAGGATGGGTAGCGGTAGTATGTTCAATATAAGCAGCATAATGTTAAACGCACCAAAGAAGTAAAAATATTCGCGCAGGCTGCGTCTGGCATAACGGTAAGACGCGATGGCAATCGCCACAGGACCACCGACGTTCTCGCTGATTTCTCTGACATTGAATCGCGCAAACATCTTATACGTGCTTATGACGACAAACTCCGCCACGCGGTAGCTCGCCTTCAAGCTCTCCATAAACGCCTCACCCGGAGGCAGTCGCTTCAGTATCTTATGCGGAGCGCCCAGAGCTATACCCATTTGACCCGTTTTGGGGGCTTTGGGACGTGGGATTGGCGTAACTACCTTCGTGAGATATTCACCATTGCGCCTTATGCGTATCCGCAAAGGTTTGCCCACACTGCGTTTGGTTATGTTTACCAATTGTCTCCAGTCCTCGATTTCCTTGCCATTGATAGCCATAATGAGGTCGCCGGCTTTTATACCTGCCTTTTCGGCGGGGAGATTGTATACCACCTCATCAATGTAAGGCGGAAGCGGCGGACCGAAATTCTCGATGAATCCCCTGAAAGTTGGAGAATCTTTCGCGAGAGGGACCTGCACGACGTAATCGGTGCCACCTCGATGCAGTGCAAGCGTGAGTGTGGTTACATTCGCCTTCAGGAGCCTCCCGATGCGGTCATAAATATCATCAAACTCCTTTACGGGTTGACCATTCACGGCAGTTACCACATCGCCCTTCTTTATGCCGAGTTTTTGCGGCACACTGCCGCCACTGACGTAACCCACAACTGGTGGCTTCGGCGCCGGCACATACATACCGACAACCCCGATTCCAGTGAATGTCATAATCGCAATTATGTAATTGAAAAAGACCCCCGCCCCGTAAATGGCTATCTTTACGGGAAGTGGCTTATTGCGCAAAAGCAGGATGTCTTCAGAAACAAGTGAGGGTAAAGACTTCTTACCGGTAGCCTTCTGGGTTATTTCCGTTTGTTCGACGGGTTCGGATTCCTTTTCGCCCTCTTGTTCCTTGAGATGTTTCTCCATCTCTTTCGACATTGCACCTTTTAAGACCACATAACCGCCGAACGGTATGGCACTTATGCAATAAGTCGTCTCGCCCCATTTCTTCTTCACAAGTTTCTTCCCCATCCCGATGGAGAAGGTCTCCACGCCCACGCCCAGGAGTTTGGCGCAGACGAAGTGCCCGAACTCGTGTGCCAGTATCGCCACGCCGAATGTAAAAATTATGGCAATTATACCGATTGCGCTCATAGAGATTCTGCCACCTCGCGTCCCCAGCGGTCTGCCCGCAGGATAGTTTCTATGTCAGGGTCGGACATAACCTTGTGCCTTTCGAGTGTTTGGCGGATAATGTCCGGTATCCGTAAAAATGGGATTTCGCCACTCAGGAATCGGCGCACAGCCACCTCATTTGCGGCGTTCAGGACAACGGTTGCCGTGCCGCCTGCCCGTGCCGCACTATATGCATACCCAAGGCACGGGAAACGCTCCACATCGGGTCGCTCAAAGGTGAGGTCATTTAAATCGGCAAGGTTGAGCGACGCGAAACGGTTCGGCAGCCTTTCGGGAAATGTCAGTGCGCTCTGAATTGTGAGATACATATCCGCAATGCTCATCTGGGCAAGAATCGAGCCATCCACGAATTCAACCATCGAGTGTATAATGCTCTGGGGGTGAATTACAACCTCAATTTTACCAAGAGGGACGTCAAACAGGTGATGCCCCTCGATGACCTCAAAACCCTTATTCATAAGAGTAGCGGAATCAATCGTGATCTTTTTACCCATCTGCCACGTGGGATGTTTCAATGCATCCCGAGGCGTTACGTGTTCGAGCTCATCACGAGAGATCTTGCGAAATGGACCACCGGATGCCGTGAGTATAATCCGCCTGACCGCCGCCTTGTCCTGACCCATAAGACACTGGGCAGCGGCATTATGTTCACTATCAATCGGGGTGATGCGGACGCCTTTTTTATGCGCCGAACGCATAACCAATTTGCCCCCCGTAACCAGCACCTCTTTATTTGCAAGGGCGATATCGGCGCCATATTCGATTGCGGCGAGTGTGGGCATTAGACCGGCGATGCCGACTGTCGCCACCACCACAATGTCCGGTTCGGACAGGGGAATCAGCTCCGAAAGCCCCTCCTCGCCGAGAGTCAGGCGGACATTGTATTTATCAGCGATGCGGCGCGCCTCATCTGACCTCGCAACGTTAGTAACATTTACACAGGCAGGATGAAATTTCCCAATCTCTTCCTCTAATAATTCGAGGCGTCCGAAGGTTGAGAGACCGCAGATAGAAAAATCCGAGCTGAAATCCCTGACCACATCCAGGGTGCGTGTGCCGATAGAGCCGGTTGCGCCCAGGAGTAAAATTTTTTTTCTCATCGCCCTTATGCCTCACACAAAACACTTATTTCTCCCCCAATACCGGTCTCCTGTCAAAATCTAATGTGCAAAAAGACCAGAACTGGGGTCAGCCTATATCCTTTATAAACTAAAACTTGAGTAAAAGAGAATCGCGTGCTTTGTCTTACGGTGCTCTCGCAATCAGGAAAAGAGAGGACTGGTGATTTCAGACAGAATGTTTATTCAGTCACAAAAGTTGATGGAGATTGTTATCTGTTTATTACGTGGGATGTTTCAATGCATCCCACGGTATCCCCTATGGCTTATTTTAGGGGCAACGAGTGTTTGTAATCGTAGCCGGCTTTTTTTATCCGGGAAAGAACCTCCCGAAGGGTATCTGCACTCACCGTGAGGGCGATGCGTAGATAACCCTCGCCATATTCGCCGAATCCGCGCCCCGGCGTTATCAAGACCCCGCTCTTGTGCAATAACTCGAGTGCAAATGGGATTGATTCTTTTTCTTCGGGCACGGGTAGCCAGACGAAAAATGTCCCCTTAGGGGCATCAACCCTCCAGCCGAGTTTCCTCAGACCTTCTACAACAATGTCGCGGCGCTCCTCATAAAGCCTGTTCATCTTTCTGATGAACGCGGCGCCATTTCGTAGAGCCTTTATGGCGGCGTATTGAATCGGTTTGAATATCCCCATATCCACGTTTGAGATGAGCTTTGAAAGTGCCGTAATCACAGAGGCATTTCCTGATACAAATGCGGCACGCCACCCGGTCATATTGAAGAGTTTGGACATTGAGTGGAACTCCACGCCGACCTCTTTTGCCCCCGGTGTCTGTAGAAATGAGAGCGGTTTTTCGTCATCAAACGTCATCATATTGTAAGGGGCATCGTGCGCTACGACAATATTGTATCCTTTCGCAAATTTAACGACATCAGAAAAGAATTCGGCAGTGGCAACGCCTGCGGTGGGATTGTTTGGATAGTTGAGGAGCATAAGGCGTGCTCGCCCCGCCACATCTGTGGGTATCGCAGATAAATCGGGGCGATAACCGTTGCGAGCCAGCAAGGGCATTCTGTATATCTCGGCGCCTGCGAGTATCACTCCCGGTATATATCCGGGATAGCAAGGGTCTGGGACGAGGACGACTTCGCCGGGATTCACCATCGCCAGCGGCAATCTCCCCATACCGCTTTTTGAACCGATGAGGGCGAGGATTTCGGTCTGCGGGTCGAGCGAGACGCCAAAATGTTCCTCGTAAAAGTGGGCGATAGCCTGCCGATATTCCGGGAGACCCTTAAAGGAGGGGTAGTGATGATTGCTGGGGTCAGCGGCAGTCCTGGTGAGTTCCTCAACGATTTCGGACGGAGTTCCCTCATCGGGGTCGCCCACACCAAGGCTAATTACGTCAATGCCTTTCGCCTGAACCTCCGCCTTATCGGCATCGAGTTTGTCAAATAGATAAACAGGAAACTTATCGAGACGTGAAGCTGACTTAAAATTCATCTGTGTATCCCTCCTTCACAAATTTTCGAGGAATGTTCAAATAGCCCGGAGCCATAAAGTCAAGTGTATTTACGGGAATGTTTAGACAAGCCTTGACCTCGCCTGCATAATCATTGCAGTTTATGTCTTCATTTATGGTAAAAACTTTGATTTTTACTTTTAGTCAACTTCATTAACCTGCAAAGGTGCATAAAGAGATGTATACAATTGATGTTCACGCGCACGTCTTCCCGGATAAGATTGCCGAAAAGGCTATACCTGCACTTGCCGCTGCTGCTGATGTTAAGCCTTCCGGGACGGGCACCTGCGATGACCTCCTGAAGAAGATGAACGAGGCAAATGCGAAAATATCCGTCCTTGTATCTATCGCCACGCGCATCGAGCAGGTAAAATCCATAAATGATTGGCTCCTGAAACAGGCGAGTGAACGCTTCGTCCCATTTGCCGCAATTCATCCCGGTGCCCCTGATTACCGGAGCGAAATTGAGCGCGTGAAAAAACTCGGCTTCAGGGGTTTTAAGGTTCACCCGAACTATCAGAATTTTTACCCCGACGATGAGCACTTCATTGAGGTTGCACGCGCAATAGCCGATGCGGGTCTTATCCTCCTTACGCATGGCGGTGTTGATTGGGCATACGAGGAGGTGAATGCCGCCCCGGAGCGCATCGCACGCCTGATGGATGCCGTGCCCGAACTCACCCTCGTCATTGCTCACTTTGGTGGATTCCAAAAGTGGGACGAGGTGGAAACAATCCTCGCAGGCTCGAACGCATATTTTGATATCTCATTCACGCTTCCTTATATCGAAAAGGAGCAATTTGTGCGCATTGCCCGAAAACACGGCATAGGGCGTCTGCTCTTTGGGTCGGACTATCCCTGGGCGGATGCGGCAGAACAAACCAAGTTGTTAAAACAGCTTCCCTTTACGGATGAAGAACTGGCGGCAATACTCCACAAAAATGCCGAACAGTTGCTTGGTCTGAAATAAAAGATTGGGTTAGACGCAATGCCTACTCCAAAGAAAAAACAAGGCAAAAAACGCACACCTCTTCTCGACCTCGAGGCACTTTCTTACCGCGACCTGCTCCGCTACTCCCCCGATGGTTTACTTGTCTTCGACACACATAACGTGATACAGGCATTCAATAAGGGAGCGGAGGAGATATTCGGTTATACAGCCCGGGAGGTCATAGACAAACCGTTTTATTTCCTCATCCCACCGGAGGTGCTACAGGCAGGCGAGGTCGAACGCCTGCAGGCGGTAGTGGATAAAGAAGGGTGTCTGCATAGACACTACGTTACGCGCCTGCATAAGAACGGCACACGTATTAAACTCGAGCTCACCCGCTCCCCTATTATTGACGCGAAGGGACGCGTGCTGGGTTATGAAGCGGTTTTTCGTGACATCACACAAACACTTGAATTTGAGAGCCAGCTCCGCCTCTCCGAAAAGCTTGCGGCTGTGGGGAAATTGGTGAATGGTCTTGCCCACGAAATCGGAACACCGCTCAATATCATCTATGGTAATGCCGAGCTTATTATGGGCGAACTTGAACCAGACGACGTGCGTGTCGAACCACTCAAGACTATACTCTCCGCCTGCGGCAGAATAACCGCACTTATGAAGGCGCTTCTCAAATTTGTCTCGCAAAAAGAACCCGAAACTACCCCGGTAGACATCAATGGCGTTGTCCGTGACCTGTTGAATTTCCTGCGCATCCAACTGAAGAGGCAAAACATTGAAACCCGCCTCGAACTGGCTAATAATCTCCCTTTTATTATGGGGGATAAAATCCAGATTGAGGAAATCTTCTTAAATGTGTTTATGAACAGCACTCAGGCGATGGCGGAGGGCGGTGAACTTCACATCAAGACCGCCCTCGTTAATGAAAAGGGGTGGCGGTATCTTGCCATCGAAATCAAAGACACCGGCTGCGGGATACCCGCCGAGGTGATACCTCGCATCTTCGAGCCCTTCTTCTCCACAAAAGAGGTCGGCAAGGGAACAGGTCTGGGACTCTATATCGCACACAATCTGGTGCAACGTCATAAAGGGCGTATCCTGATTGAAAGCTCCCCCGGCAAGGGCACCACGGCTACAATCCTTCTCCCCGTGGGTCCTCTAAAGACAAAATCAAAGGAGGCACCATAATGTCCAAAGTAAAATCGAAAACTATTTTGGTGGTGGAAGATGATACCATGATGCGGGAGCTTTTGAGGAAAGTCCTCGAAAAAGATAACTATCGCGTTATCGAGGCGACTGATGGCAAGGAGGCATTGGCTCGCCTCAAAAAACATCGCACCGTCTCTCTTTTAATCTCCGACATAAAAATGCCGAAAAAGAACGGAATGTCCCTCTTGGAGGAGGTGGTGAATTCGTTCCCGCACATCAAAGTAATACTCATTACGGCATTCGGCGAGGTGGAGCAATACCTCAATGCGATGAATATAGGGGCTTTTGAATACCTGAATAAACCCTTCAAGAATCAGGAACTGTTAGACGTGGTGAAGCGCGCCCTCAAGCCGTAACTGCGAAAATTCGTGTAATTGGAGAAATTCGTGGTTAAAAAAGACCTCTAACCACTAATTACACGAATTAGGTTTCATCTCGAAAGATGTGTAAATTTTCCCTCTCCGGGGCTTGAGTTTAATTCGAGGTTGCAGATGAAGATACGTTTCTTGCCAGTTATATTTTTTCTCACACTTGCACTGGCGACATTTGCGGGGATTCCACCCGGCTATTACGATGGCACCGAGGGGCTCTGTGATTCCGTCCTTCTTTCTAAACTGCGACAGAGCACGGGAAATGGCTTGATTTTTCTTACCGTGAGGGTGCAGTGTTAAAAACGTATTTAGTAATGGTTGAATAGAAATATCCGGGGTAATCGGGAATATTATGCGAAGGGTGAATTTTTTCCGAAATCAGGAGAAGAGTTTTAATTTCTTCCGTGTATTTTTAAGGGAGAATTTCCGTCTTTCCAACGCTCCGGTAACGGAGAGGCAATTTTCGGAATTCTGCGAGGCAATTTTATCCGAGAACAAGAAGTTTAATCTCACCTCGCTTAAGTCTGCCGAGGAAATTTATGAGATACTATTTCTTGATTCACTGATTCCGTTTACATTTCTGCCGGGTTTCAAATCGGGCGAACGGGTTATAGATGTGGGTAGTGGAGCGGGGATCCCGGGTCTGGTTCTCGCCCTTGTTTTTCCCGATGCGACATTTTATTTGCTGGATTCAACGAGGAAGAAATGTCAATTCGTAGAGAAGTTAATTAAAGGGTTTGGAATGAAAAACGCCCGTGTGATGGTTACGCGAGCGGAAGAGGCGGGACGAGACCCCTCGCTTCGCGAGAAGTTCGATTATGCACTTGCGCGCTCCCTGGCACAGCTCAATATCCTTTTTGAATATGCGTTGCCCTTCATCAAGCCCGGGGGGCATTGCTACGCCTACAAGGGCAAACTATCGCCGCTGGAGGTCACGCATGGCGAGGGCGCTCTGATGGAACTGGGTGGCACTCTGGAGAAACAAGACAGTTACTTATTACCCTTTTCGGGGAAACAACGCGTAATCGTGCGTATTAAAAAGACGGGGCTTTGTCCCGATAAATATCCACGGCGTCCGGGTATCCCGAAGAAACGTCCGTTGTGAAAAACAATAAAATAAAGGAGGTCCTGTATGAAAAAGATTATTAAAATCCTGGTGGTAGTTGTAATCGTGTTAGGAGTAGCGGTCGTCTGGGTGAAGAATCCAGGCGACATCCAGTCAAAAGTTCGACGCCTCGTAGGCAGGGGGCAGGTCGAAAGCAAAAAGTTCCTCAAAGTAGATACCGCCAGGGATGTTGATAAAGCCAGAGCCTGCCGACAGATGCTGGAACGCATCAGAAATGCAAAACGCGCAGCCGAGGAGAAAAAGGGTATAGTCGGTGCCACCGTGACCTGGAATGATGTCCTGCCTGAGATGGGACTAAAGGAAATCCCAAGATGTCCCTCTGGTGGCGTCTATCACTTAAATGGACCGTTGCAGCTCCCCTCTTGCTCCATCGCAAACAATGGTACTCCTGACACCGCCGATGACCATATTATCCATCACTAATGCAGCCGGGAAAAGCATGCGAGCCTGTTTGCTTGCTGGTGACCATAAGGGCATAGTCTCTGGAAAGAGAAAGTTGAACATTCAATATCGAAGCCGCCTCAGGCGGAAACTTTGAACAGACACAATGGACAACGGACTAACTTCCCCAATAAATCTGACCACAAATGTCTGATACTTACACCCTTTATGAGAATGTGCGGATACGCACACTTGATGATGCGCAACATACCGCGCGAGCAATGCTCGTCCATCGTGGCTATGTCTATTCGCTCTATGAAGAGCCACACCCCCATATCAGCGGATTCGGCAACATTCGCAGGATTGATTGTCAGAACCTCATAATGCTACCGGCGTTCACCGACTCACATATTCACCTGATGGAGCTCGCAATTCAGCTGGGCACGGTTGACGTATCCAAAGCCCGCTCCGAAGATGAGGCTGTGCGCATCCTGAAGGATGCCTCAAAGGACATCC
This sequence comes from uncultured Candidatus Sumerlaeota bacterium, assembly GCA_964526215.1. GTDB lineage: Bacteria > Sumerlaeota > Sumerlaeia > MWCT01 > MWCT01 > CAZGKP01. The sequence goes on along the minus strand of CAZGKP010000040.1, from coordinate 1,993 downwards.
TACCGGGCGAGTGGGTTCAAGGCTCGCGTTGGGGGCATAATATGTGGAACCCCTCCTCTCTCCCCTCAAAAGAGAATCTCGATGCCGCCTTCCCACATAATCCCGTATTTCTCCCCAGCAGGTGCGGACACCTTATCTGGGCTAATGCCCTTGCGATGAAGGCGGCAGGTATTACATCTGAAACCCCAGACCCCGCCGGTGGTCGGATTGAACGCAACCCCCAGACAGGTGAACCCACCGGCATACTCAAGGAAAACGCCGTAGACATAATCTGGCGGGCAGTTCCCGCTATCCCAGCACATCAAAAAAAAGAATTGCTCTGGAAAGCAGCGTGCCATCTCCACCGCTTTGGAATCCTGAATATCCACACCCCCGATTCAGCCGAGACTTTTTCACTGCTTCAGGAGATGCGAACCGAATCGCCTCTACACATAAATGTTCTTATGTATTTACCACACTCATCGCTGGATACGCTGATTGGGACAAAAATCAAAAGCGGATTCGGAGATGATGTTTTACGCTTTGGCGGGATAAAACTTTTTGTAGATGGCTCCCTTGGTGGACGCACCGCCTGGATGTTTGAACCATTTGAGGGCGAACCTCATAATACCGGAATACCTGTAATTGCCATAGATGCGCTTCTTGAGGCGGTGCGGCGCGCAAATAACGCCGGAATCTGCACAATGACTCACGCAATCGGCGACAGGGCGGTTGATACAATACTCAACGTATATGCCGACGTAAATAATTCTCTCGAGCCACACCTCCTGCAAATTTTACAGAATCGTGTAGAACATTTTCAGCTCCTGAGCGAGGGTGTGCTGAAAAAGATGAAGGAAGCCCGCGTGGTTGCCTCAATGCAGCCGGTGCACATCTTCAGCGACTGGGCGGCGGCAAACCGTTTCTGGGGCAAGCGCTCAAAATACGCCTACGCATTTCGCACCATTCACAATGCAGGCTTGCCGCTCGTATTCGGTTCCGATGGTCCGGTGGAGCCGGTGAATCCCTTCTGGGGGATGTATGCAGCGGTAGAGCGCAGAGACCTCGAAGGAAATCCCGCAGGAGGGTGGTATCCGGCGGAACGCATATCGGCAATGGAGGCGCTGCGCGCATATTGCTCAGAGCCGCCCACCATTGTGGGTGAACAGGACACAAAAGGCACCCTCTCGCCCGGCAAGCGAGCCGATTTCGTTCTCACAGATTACGACCCGATAGTTGAGTCTCCCGATATATGGAAGAACGCCCACATTTATGCAGCGGCACTGGCGGGCAAGTTTGTATACACAGAGATTTGAAAAATGAGTCCGAAGCCGACTGGTGATGTCTTCAACAAATTCACGCAATACAACGTCTTTATCAAGCGCGTTGCAGGCGGAGGGAAGATAGTTGCCCTTGTTGAGGCGGAAGTCAAAGGCGCAAGCGACTACATTTATCATTACTCTACGGCATCTGCCGAGAAAAAGGTGCTGGTTTACGAAATCACATCGCCGGGTATGATGAGTTCTTACTGGATGAACCGCGCTATGTTGGGCAAGATGGGCTATGTAGGCATCATAAGCGGTTATGGGGCAAATGCCTTTTTCAGGATGGGAGGGGATTTGAGGAAATATATACGCGATTATGGAAAGCTTGCGAAGAGACGAGGTTTGTTCTCAAGGTTTTTCAGATGGCTCTTTAGATAGCAAGTGTCAAAAAACAAAAAACCGTCCTATATAAACTCGCCCGCTTTCCCGCTTTGAATCCTTGCCCATGAATAGAATACTCCTGATGATTTTATCCGCTTTATTATGTTGGATATATTTTTATATGCAACGTCATAAGTTGTGTGCATATCTTCTTCACTCTTCATCTCCATCTCCATCTTCATCTCCGTATCTTGCTTTTTCCTGTGCCACGCGACGGGTTAAATTGCCCGTTTGTAAGCCTTAGAGTTTTTCATGGGTGCATCTCCCGAATTCGGGAGAAGGTTATGCGGCTCGTAAGTTCCTCCAGT
>CAZGKP010000039.1:0-22030 GCA_964526215.1 uncultured Candidatus Sumerlaeota bacterium | reverse complement strand
ATAAAAGAAGCCAGACATTATTTCTTAGGTATATGGGAGGAATGAACAAAGAACTTGTGATTTTTTGGCCATTGGAGGGAAGAGCGATGGCAGCGTTGGTGCCGATTGAAAATGCAGATTTAGAAACACTGACGCTGAGCACTAATCCCCGGTTTCTTGCCATAATTGAGCGCTCGCGTGCACGTCAGAAATCGGAAGGTGGTATCTCCAGCAAAGATATGCATCATCGCCTCGGACTGAAACAGAAGACAGACAAAAAGTAACACAATGTTTCTCCCCTGCTCAAGGGGCGCGAGCATGTAAAGTGGCATAGCGAAAAATTGCAGACCGACATTGGAGAATGAATTTGAAACGTCAAGACTTTGGTGAGGCGGGCGTGTAAGCTTTGTTAATCTGCCTCAACCAAAACGCCCTCCGATTCCCTTACTGAATATCAAGCTATGACCCCAGAGAATCTTATACATATACCCTAAGGTCGTGGAGAGATCCACAATATTGCGGATATAAACAACTTATATGATATTCTACCTACCTTTGTAGCTTTATCTTTGAAGGGCTTGTGGCGAAAAAAATTGGAAGGCTTAAAACTTATCAACTCATGAATATGGAGGAAGAAAATGATAGATGAGGCTATTTCAAAAGAGATACAATCGATTACTTCCCGTGAAAAAATGATTCGCTATCTTGATGGGTATTCTGCTGCACGCATTGAAGAACTTGATGAACGGAAGACCAAACGACCATTGGTTAAAAGTTATATGCTTGAACACGTAGGAGATACTGGAAGGCAAAGAAAGGCAAAAGAACTCTTGACCGATTTTGGAATAGAAGCCCAAGAGATTGATGAGAGTCTCTATCGCATATTGGATTTGAGAGAGAACGGAGAATATATGGGTTTTCTAGAAGTTTTAACGCCTCGATATTTTGTATTTTATACTCTTAATCCAAGCAAAAAAGCTGATAGATGGGCGAAAAAACTGGTGCTTAATTCGCCAGAATTAGACCATGTTTGGCTTAGTGGACTGACTTTTAATGTTTTATGGGAAAGAGTTTCGCAGTTAAGCAAACCTAATCGGTATGTGACAATAGTATTTGTGCATGAGAGTATATATCAGATTGATAGTGAGATTTATGGAGAAGATGAAGAGGAAGAAATCTCTCTGTCTCTCGATGAAGGCGATATGATAGAAATTGTGGAAAGAAGGGCATCTAAATTTAAACTGGTAGATAAAATTTCAATTGTGAAAGAAACATTAAGTAAACTCCAAGCCGATTATTCTCCTCTTTATGCAATAAGTCGGTTAAGATTCCCATCTCCCATTGGACGGGGAGGGCATGATTTCTATGATAATGGAAAGGTCACAAATAGGAGTGGAAATTTTAGAGACCATAGAAGCCATATTTTATACGTTCAGCGAATATATGACGAACTGATGAAGATGACTGAGGAAAAGGCTTGGTATTCAATGCATAAAGAGACTGCAACAATACCAGGTCAATTTCAAAAATTAATTGGTGCTCCTGTCTCAATAATATTTAACGAGTCTCTAAGTAAAGAAACCTTTGATTACTGGATTAAGTCAACTTTTGGACGGGTGAATAACCGGTTCAGATTGTGGGGGAATCCCATCATTTTAGGACCTAAAAAAGTTCATGTCTACGGGGTTGACAAACATCTCTGGAAACCTATCTTTCTGGAATTAACAGATAAACACCTGATTGCTATTGTTCCTAAAGGCACGTGTGGAAACACAATTCATCGGCTTATTTGCAATATACAGAGGTACATTGACCCAGCGGCAAAGGCATACATTGGAGATATGGAATATAAGGTTATGGTTGAGCAATCTTCAAAAGGAGTAAAATATGAACTTGGATATTAGTCAACTCTGTAAGGACCCATTGTTTCAGTTGAACTTAGCAATATGGCTTACCCAGTCACAGATGGAGCATTCCCACATTTACCCGCTCTTTTATACATCAGGGTTAAGCCTTTACTCTATAGGACCCTTACTTGCTTTACCTCCTGATATAATACTTGCCGTCTCAGATAAATTAAATTGTAAAAATGGAGCAAGGCCTGATTTAGTCTTGGAGGCAAATAAAAAAAGGAGGTTTTGTATTTTAGAATGTAAAGCTTCTTCCTTTGGGCCAGATTCTTCAACGGCAACTCAAGCAAGAACATTATTATTAATGGCAGGCCCAATTCTTTCTGAAGTTTTGGCATTGCCTACAGGGGCAAAAAGTGAAGGAATACTTTGTTATTTCACCATTTCAAATCAAATCGAAATGATGAAAACCACACTTGAATCCCTTGAAAAGGAAATAGCAGAAAAAGTAAACTCTGAGACCAGAAATTATGGCTGTTTAGGAATAAGACCGTCTCAATCAGCGATATTATTGGAGTATTCTGAAAGGATTAAGAACTTTCTAAGTCTCATAAAAGATGCACCTGTAGAGATTCTGAGTCTTGAAGAAGACACAGACCCTCGTCCTTTATATTTTATCCCTTATGACCCAAATATACGACAGACAAAAGAAGAGCAAGAATTGTCCCGAAGGATATTGTTTGAGAGAATATTAAGTTATATCATAAGCAAAATGGGTGGAGCAACCATTCCTTCTTCAATAACCTTCACAACCGAAGAACTTTTGAATTCTGCAACCTTCGGAGTATATGAAGTTTGGGAAGATAACGAAGCAAAAAAACATATTCGGAGGTTAGTACGAGACTTTCTCTGGAACATACAAAACAGTTTAGATGAGTCATTGAGGCAAAATATAAATTATGAACCTCAGAAAGGATGGACATTCAACTTCAAAGATAGAGAAACGTATGAAGGAATGCTTAAGCAACTAATAAAATTTAAACCTGAAACTTCAGACTTGTCAAAAACGATAGAGTCTGATCTCTTCGATGAATAATCGTAGGAGCGAGTATATGAAAGAACAACTATCAAAATGGACCGGTGGGTCAGGTCTTGAAATGTGAAGTTCTGTGTTTGAGTCCAGGGCCGAGTCTTAAGAATCGTACTGTTTTGGGGTCTAAATTGACCTCAGGTGCTGGAAAGATACCCGTTTAGTCTTTCATTGAGCGCCAGGTCCTAATCACAAATATGATGGCGGCAATAGCACCTATAATGGCTCCCACAATGACGCGGAACTTTATTTTCTCGGGAGTGTCTTCCATAAGATGCTGAATCCGCCTGTGTCTGGGACCGAAGGTTATGAAGAAACCGAGCACACCTCCGACCGTTGCTCCGCCAAGTGTAAAAAAGAGGAGGGTCAATATACGCGTGACAATCCCCGCCTCACGCCGCTCTTCGTGCTCGGCGTGGAAATCTTTCCAGCGGTTTTCAGGTTTTTTATTGTTGGACATAACTGCTCCCGACATAGTCAGCATCAAACCTCCCCGCCGGGGCGACGCTTGATGAATTTGCCGTAACCTACTTCGCCGATGAATTTGCCGTCTTTTACTATCACTTTGCCACGACAGATAGTTATGTCGGGAAATCCCGACATCTCCATTCCCTGATAGGGCGACCAGTCGCAATTCGTTGCGAGCTCTTTGTAATCAATCACCCTGGATTTGCGCGGGTCAACTATGATGATGTCGGCATCTGAACCGACCGCGAACGTCCCTTTCTGTGGATAAAGCCCCATCAGTTTCGCCGGGTTTGCGCTTATGAGCGCCACAAAATGATTCAAATCAAATCGCCTTGCCATAACACCTTTCGTATATATTGCGGGCAGGAGCGTCTCTACTCCGGGCATACCATATGGTATCTTCGTGAAATCGCCGTTCCACATCGCCTTCTGCTCGGTATTGAATGTGCAAGTATCGGTGGAGGCGATGGAGAGGTCACCCTCGGCAAGCGCCTGCCAGAGGCGTTCCTGGTCTTTCTTCTTCTTCAGCTGGGGACAGGTGGCATACAGGTGTCCGCGCTCTTTATCTTTGAAGAGTTCGTCATCGAGGATGAGATACTGCGGGCAGGTCTCGGCATAAACATTTACGCCACGATGGCGCGCATCGCGTGTATTTTCGGCAGCCTCCGCCGTTGACATATGCACGATGTAAAGCCTGCCACCGGTCGCCTCTGCCCAGGTGGTAACGCGCCGCACGGCTTCTGCCTCGATAAAATTCGGGCGCGAAAGCACGTGTCCATACGCCCCGACCTCATCCTTCTTCTTTAGATATTTTGCGATGAGCAGATTCATCACCTTTTCGCTCTCGGCGTGAACCATAATGCGTGCACCGTTTTCAGTTGTCGCCTCCAGCGCGGAAAAAAATGCCGCATCGTCAGACTGCCACCCTTCAGATTCATAAATCATAAACATCTTGAATGTCGGGATGCCGAATGCAATGACCTCCTGCATTTCTTCCTTTATCGCCTCGCTCCATTTCACAATGATGCAGTGCAGGGCATAATCCACGCATACGCGCCCATCCGCCTGTTCCATACGAGCCTTTATGCCAGCCATCAATCCCTTTTCGACATCCTGATTTGCGTAATCAATGATTGTTGTGACGCCACCGCGGGCAGCGGCTCTTGTTCCGGTGAGGAAATCGTCCGCGCTGACCGTGCCGCAAAAGGGCAATTGGAAATGCACATGGACATCAATACCGCCCGGCATAACGTATTTGCCGCCCGCATCAATCTTTGTGTATGGTGAATCACTCACAAGGTCATCACCGATTACGGCAATCTTTTCGCCCATAATCCCCAGGTCCGCTCGGAAAGTATCCGTAGCCGTAACCAGAGTCCCGCCTTTAATGATAGTGTCAAATTTCATAATTCCGCCCTCCTATTTTTTTACCTGCACATCTATCAAATTTGTCGCATCGTCCATATTCAATCGAGTAGCGTTTTTTTCCACAGTAAAGTCATCATCGTCAATAATTTTCAAATCGGCAGGCACATCAAGGGTGCGTCCCGCGATTTCGGGAAAAGGTTACAAATGGAGAATGACCCCTTGTGCCTGTCTCAATCTCTCTATGCCATCATTGTCTATCAGAACAAGAAGCAAAGGGCAAAAAAAAATGTGGCTTCTTACGCCACATTAATAAAATAAGGTATTCCTCTGGCAATGAATAATTACTTTGTATTTATACCTGTGCCATTACATACATCCACGTAGACACCGATGAAAAAGAAGGGGAAACCAGTATACAGCTCTTTGTGTGGGGTAACATTGATCATAGCCTTTGCCCCATCATCCTTAGCGTCCTGTGCCACCTTCTTTAAGAGTTCTTCATTGCTCTGAACGGGATAGAGTTCCAAAAACTTGCCAATCCCGGGCAGTCCGACAGCAATACCGAGCTCCGTCCCCGTAAAGTGTCCGGTAGCGGTGTAATTTTCGAATGTCCCGTCGCCCGTAGTTATGTTCGTGAGACCCACGTCATCTGCCACATCGCTTAGATCCGTGCCACCGGGCAGATAGACACAACCGGTTAAAAGGGCTGCCAATCCGACCATCAGCAGCAATACGCTTCCTTTTCTCATAATAAATCACCTCCTCTATTTATTGATTTAGTAAGAAATAACAACTAATATGCCGGGAGTCGGGATATGTTGTTTTCAAAATTCACAGCCATACAATCCCATTTTAGTTCAGGCAGCCTGTTGTTGACCTTTCCATTAAATTCACAATTTATTATGCTTAAACTCTCGGTTCTGGGGCGTCAAGGGAAATTAAGAACCCGGGAGATAATTTTTTTTCTTTTGGTGTTCCCTTTCTCCTCTTGTCCGGGGGTTAAAATACCAAGCGGAGAGTGGAGACCTTTTTCGGGGCAATATTTATGGTGATGGCTTTTCCGGTGGGGTTGAGTGCGCCGCCTTTGATGGGCTTTTCATTCATATTCACAAGGCGTGCCCGCTTTATTTTTGTGAGGAAAGTAAGTGTTCCCCTTATGGCGGTTTCTGTGGGATTGTAAAGGCGAACAATGACGCCGCGAGAATCCTCGGCTTTCTTTAGTGCGCTCAGGATAAGTTCGGCGGGCTTTATCTCGAAGAGACTGGCAGTTTGTGGCAGGAATTTCCCTCCTGCGACTTCATCTGAATGAAGCGGAGCGGATTGAGATACCTCTAACGGCAATGTAAAGTGTTCTGCCTCCTGCATCACTTCGCCTTCATCCCAATCGCCTTTGTGTGGATAGATTGAATAGCGCACTTCGTGCTTGCCAAGCTGTTGCGACAGTTCCTGGTCGGGGCGTCGCTCCCAGCGATATGAGACGGTGCATAACGTTACCTCGAATGAACGCAGGAGCGTAATTGCGATTGCCCTCTCCTCGTCATCCGTTGCCTCGTATTCGTGCAAGCCCTCTGTGAGGATAGCGAGACCATTTTCTTCATCGGCGACATCGGCGAATCGCAGACAGGGATACTGCGGATTTCGAGCCTTGCTGTATGGGTGTTCGGGTCCGCGCTCTATCGGGCGCAGGACGACATCAAAGGGTGTCTCCGCTGCTGAGAATTCCGCAGATGAAATTCCGCTTGGGAAAAACACACGCAGCCTGTGATTTTTCGCCCGATTCTCAAACCGCGTTACACAGTCAAGTCGCCTCGCACCTGCCCGCAATGTGAAAAACGTCTCAATCTCAAGGTCAACCTCTTTATCCCCGCGCCGGCTGTAATGATGCGTGTCGTTATATATCAAGCCGCTGGGTATCTGCATCCTGTAAAGGACACGCACCGTGGCAGATAGCGGCGTGTTTTCCTCAAGGGATATTTCAACCGGGCAGCCTTTGCTGGAGATAATGCGGTCAATGGCGGGCGGGCGGCTCTCCCAGGCGGTTCCTGCCTCGCCACTGTCCTCAAAATAATGTAGCCCGCAATAGCGTCGTTCCGATTCTTTCTCGGTTATGTCGAGGGTGCCGTCGCCATTGAAATCAATGCGGAGGAATTCATTCTCAAGTCGCGTTGCGGAGTGTGCGATGCATTCCTTTGCACCGGGGATTTCGCCACGCCGCAAGATATAAGTCCGGTAACCAAAAGGTGGGATATTCTCGGCGGCAATGTGGAGTTTCACCATCCACCCCACAAGCGCCATAGTAAGGTCTGCATTATTGCGGACGGTCTTTTCGGACGGTTTGCGATATACGAATGACCATCGGACGGGTTTGCCGTTTGCATCGGTCAGAGTAAAATCGGGGATATCGAGCGAATGCGGCGTATCAATGAACGCTTCGACAATTTCTGTGCGCTTGTGCGGCGAGGGATTGAAAATCGTGATGACGATTTCGCCTTTCGCTACGCTGCGATTATCAATTCGTGCCTGGAGTTGCCCCAGTGCCTCGTCAATCACCACATTCGAGATACCCAGCACCTGTTCGAGGCGATAATGGCTGTCGCGCTCCAGCTGGTCAAGCCCGCAGCCCGCCACAGTGTCGTGCGGGTGGCACTGCAACAAATATCGCCACGCAAGGTCGAGGTATGATTTCGGATACGGTTCGCCGAGGATGTAAAGAAGAGTTGCAAGGGGTTCGGCGAGCCTCTGGAGTGCGGTTGCGGCGCGTGCCTGTTTCACCTTCTGGCGCACACGCGCAGATAATGTGTGTTCGAGATTCGTAACTATTGGCGAAGGCGCTCCTGGGCGGCGCATCTCTCCAGTAAGCACCTTTAATTTTTTACCTTTGAGAGCGCGCTTCAACTCCTTCACATAGGCGGGCAGCGTACTGAAGAAGACCTCCTCGCCCGGTGCGAGATACTTCTGCAACCGGCGCACCAGTTCCGCTTCAAGTTCATCGGGCATTGTGGTGTCCATTCCCTGCATCAGGGGGATTACGTGCGTTGTGTAATGCGGGAGTTCGAGTGAGAGCATTTTGCGGAATGCAGGTTCGATGCGTTCTCCGGCTATTTCGAGGTGTGGGCGCTGGATGAAATAATGCTCATATTCATAAGGCGCGCCGGAGCGCTTGAAGGGGACGCCGCCTTTTGCCCAATCGAATATGCGGTCAAACATCCCGCCGCCAAAGACAACCGGTCGCCATACCTCCATAAAGAAGTTGTAGCGGGAGCGCGCCCCGAATCGGCTGCATAGCGCACGTGTGCCATCTGCGCCCTCCCACACAAACTCGGCTTTCGGCGATTCGTATTCAGTGATACCGCGATAAAAGAAGATAAAGTCAATGCCGAAACCGGCATAAATCTGTGGCAATTGCGACACCTGTCCGAACCCAAATGGCGAGTAACCGACCCTCATCACGCCGCCAAAGTGCTTCGCGGTGCGATGTCCGATGAGAAGGTTGCGCACAATGGATTCGCCGCTTAAAGTATTGCAGTCGGGAGCCGTATACCAGGGACCGATGTTGAGGCGACCGGCACGGACATATTTTTTTAGTGCTTCCTCATTTTGAGGGCGGATGGCGAGATAGTCTTCGAGAGGGATTGTTTGCGAATCTAAAAGGAAGGTATATTCCGGCACTTTGGGGAATATTTCGAGGAGGCGGTCGAGTAGTTTTACAGTGAGTGAGCGGCTCTTGGGGAAATCAAGCGTCCACTCACGGTCAATGTGCGAATTAGGGATGACGTGCCCTCGCAACTTTTTTCGCATAACAAATCCCCGTCTTTGGTCACAGCAGGATTTACCGGACCGCACCCGAGGTATGGAGATGCTCTCGTAATATTTTCGTGGATGGCTTTATCTCGCGGATACATTCATTCCCGTGGATATCGAAGAAAATCAAGAGATTATCATTCGGGTAGACCTGCTTATCTATTCGGGCAAAATAAGAGCCATTTCTGTAGTTCACATCCAATTTATGTATATGTATTGTGTTGTCTTTCTTATATCCAGAGAAGACCAGCCCCAGATTATTCAGTTTATATTTGTTTTCATTCTGCATCCCGATAAAGCGGATTTCCAATACCTTTTTTTTCTGTGCAAATAAATCGTCAGGGGTCTCGACTTTTTCAACGCATTCAAAGCTAACGTCTAAATCAGATTTCGCCTCTTTCTCTTGGGTAGGATAAAGAATCTGAATGTTTGACTTTATGGGATGCGAAAACAGTTTTTTCATTGTCGCATAAAGGGCGACCGAGGAATTATCCATCCCAATCCATTTGCGGTTGAATTTCTCCGCCGACAACAGGGTTGTTCCACTCCCAGCGAAACAATCGAGGACAATGTCCCCTTCTTTAGAAGACTGTAAAACAATCAGGTCCAACATATCCTGATTTTTTTCCGTCGGATAGACTGAGTTTTCAAACCCCTTATCTTTGAATTCCCACACGTCCTGGATTTTCTTGCCGGGATTTTCATCTGCATAGATAATTTTTCGCGGATTTCCGGTAGAAGACCATTCGATGAGTCCCGCCTCATCCAGCCGCGTTAATTCATCTGGTGAATACCGCCAGTGTCTCCCTTTTGGTGGTTTTAGCCCTTTCCACATCTGACCGGTGGGACCATTGCGGGTTTCGCCTTTTGCGTGAAGAGGGGTTGTGGTGTATCTCCTTCCGTGTTTATCAATCTTCGGGAATTGTCTCTTTATCTCCGCATCGGTTAGTGGTTTTCGGTAGTCATTCCAAATTATTGGGTCATTTGCATCTGGCTTTGTCTTTGAATAAAAGAAAATCACGTCCTTAGTGTTACCATATGCCTTGCGTTCAAAATTCTTCGGGTTACATTTTATTCGGGTGATTTCATTCCTGAAGTTTGCCTTCCCGAAAATCTCATCCATCAGAACTTTTACGTAATGCCCGATTTTTGTATCAATGTGCAGGTAAATACTGCCATCGTGAGAAAGCAACTGACGCAAAAGTATGATGCGTTCCTTTAAAAATGTTAGAAATTCTTCATCCGTCTTGAATCTATCGCTATATGCTGCCTCATAGTTACGACCGATAAAATCCTGACCTGTTGAATAGGGTGGGTCAATATAAATAAGTTTGACCTTCCCTTTCACTCCAAGGTTATTACAAAGTTCCCGGAGTCCCTCTATGTTATCGCCAAAGTAAAATGCACAAAATTCACCACTCCAGTTAGAGTCGTATTGATATTTTGGGTAAAAGTATGAATGTGAAATCCGGGTCATTTTGACATCAACCTACAGTTTGTTTTTTAATGTGCTCTAAATAATCTCTCAATAGTAGTGCACCAAAGACATCATACTCTGTTTCTTGAATCATTACAGTTACTTTGTCATTAATTAGATTGCCGTGTCTATTATATAATGACCAAGGGAAACCGTCTACGATACCGATTCTTTTTACATTGCCTCTCTGATTCTTGCAGAAAGCGAGAACCTCTACTACCTGTTTTCCCTGATTCCCACCGGGTTGCCCAATCCATTTAGCCTCACCGATAACATATTGCGAATCCACTTTTGCAATGAAATCGGGACGCTTTTTTAAGCTTTGTCCCAGAACATTCTGGACAAATTCTTTACTGCTTTCCTCAGAGGCATCAAGAACAAATATCCCTTTCTTGGATGTTTGGAATGGCTTGGGCGATAGAAGGGCAAAAGTCTTTTGTACCCATGCCCCGAACATTGGCCCAATCTGGGTATTCAACTTGGGTGCTGCTTCAAGTCTTACCACCGTTTCCTCCGCCGTCATCAAGTAAAGAGTTTCGGCGATTCTACGGACTTGATTCGGATTATTTTCCAAACACCCTCTTACATTTTTCAAAAGATACCACACAGGATCATCATACGGAAACTTCTGGAGGCTACTCAGAAGCTCGAGTAACTTCCGGGTATCCCGACTCTGATGAGCCATTATTATCTTTCGGCGGAGGGCAGTATTTATTCTTTTTGGACGCCCTATCTCAAAAGGATAAACTTTCTGAATATTATCCATATACGGTGTTTCTGCAAATAGACGTATACTTTTGTAAACCCAGGGATTAAACATATCAGGAGAATTTGTATCAAGTGTTCGCTTCATCTTTTACCTTTTAGAATTATCTTTTCACTTATGACCGGCTGCATAATTCGTTTACCGTTATCCTGTCGAGTGTTCGATGCCTCTTGATTGGTATAGTCCTTTCATCGTTCGTGTATATAGAGTGTTTTTTGGCTTCACGTAATAAATGAAAATCGTTTTCCTCAAGGGATTTCTTTGTCTTGCCGGCGATAAGCCAATATCATCTCGTGAAGGGTGTCCCTGAGTAGTTCCCTGCACTCTTCAAGGGTCTCTCCCTCCGTTATCACCTCTGGCTACTCCACCAATTGCCCTATGTAACCCGAACTTATTTTTGTATATTTTGCGGTATAGTTACTTAACATCTTTATCGCCTCCCTGTTTCCCGGTTTATGGCTTGCGCCCTCTCTATATTTTTGCCACAGGGAGTAAAAATAGAAGAGAGAAATTCTACTGGCTTCTATAAATTGATAAAAAATATCCTCCTGATACTGGCACATTAGGTCAAGTTTTCTTTATAGACCGCTCATAAATCTTGATTATTACTGATTGTTCGGGCAAAGCGTTCCCAGTATATCGTGAAGAAGGAAAACGGGATGCCTTTTGAGAATAATCGAATTGTCTCGGTTGTTCCCTGTGAGGATTATGAGCCGCAGGATGTCAGGGATGCAATGCGGGCGGTGCTTGAGCCGCTCGGCACAATGAGGACATTTGTGAAGCCGGGGCAGCACGTGGCGCTTAAATTGAATCTTTTGCAGGGCGCAGCGCCTGATAAATGCGTTACCACACATCCGGCGGTTGTGCTTGCTGCGGCAGAACTGGTGCGTGAGGCGGGCGGCGAACCTTTTATCATAGATAGTCCTGGCTCAGCAATTCCCTATAAAAAAACAGCACTTTTACGCGTGTATGAAAAATCCGGGCTCCTCCACCTGGGCGTTCCGCTGAATACCGATGCTGAGTATATCTATCTTTCCCTCCCTGATGCCCGCATAGCGAAACGCATCGAGGTCATAAAGCCCCTACTCGATGCGGACGTGATTATTAGCCTGCCAAAGGTGAAGACGCATTCCTTTATGATTCTCACCTGTGCGGTGAAGAATATGTTCGGTGCTATTCCGGGCTTTCTCAAAGTGGGGTATCACTCAAAGTTAAAAACCCCCGAGCGGTTCGCTGCAATGCTCCTGGATGTAGTGGAGAAGGTACCGCCTGCACTCACAATCGTTGATGGTATTCGCGGAATGGAGGGCGATGGTCCCTCTGGTGGCAAACCGAAGAACCTGGGAGTCCTGCTCGCATCGGCTGACCCAATTTTGGCAGACCTGGTGATTTGCAGGCTTATCAAATTCCCGCCGGAAAAAGTCCCGTATTTAGCGATTGCGCAGAGCGAGGGGCTTTGCCCGAGAGATTTCTCCGGGATTGAAGTTCGAGCACCGGTGTCCGTTGAATCGCTTGAGAAAAAGTTTGAACCACCCGCCACCATTTACGGAGGCTCCGGCATCGGTCCATTCGCACTGGTGCATCGCGTGTTGTCCCCGCTGGTAAATTATGCATTAACGCTTTGCCCTGTTGTTGACGGGGAGGCTTGCATTGGTTGTGGTGCGTGTGTGCGTGCCTGCCCTGAAAAGATTATAGAGTTGCGTCAGAATAAAAACGGCGAAAAGAAAGCCCATATAGGCAGGAAGGGTTGTATACGGTGTTATTGCTGCCACGAGATGTGTCCGCACAATGCCGTACGCCTGCACAAATCGTTTCTTTACCGTCTGCTGAATAGAAGTGAGAGGTAAGAGGAAAGAGGTAAAACTCTCATAACAGCTCTTCTACTTTTACCCTATTCTCTTCTTGCAGTGCTCACCTGCTGCGTTTGTTTTTGGGCGAAGCTACTTCTCAGAGCAACGCAGGATTGTAAGGGGTCCATCGGGAATCACTGCCCAGCGTGTCTTTTTTCCGTAACGCTCTATTAAAGCATCTACCACCTTCCCGACATCCGCAACTGGAGAGAAACCTCGCGCCCGCAGCCAATCCGGCTTCAGTCCATCTGTCTTTATCATTATTTCGCGGGAGAGCATCACCTGGCAGGTCTCCTGTGCGCACCACTGGTCAACAACGAAGAAATCGGGGCGCTGCAAACGCTCGAGGAATTCCTCCGGCGACCTTATGCCCTCAATGAGCCTTGTGTATTCGGGACTGCCAGCTCCCTCGGGACAGGCGGATGCAATGAGGATTGCCCCGCCGGGACGCACTGCAATTGCCGCTCCGGCGACGCCCTTAATCGTCTGATAAAGGTTACAATCGAGGGGCGCCCCGGCGTTTGTCGTAACTGCAAAATCGAGCGGTTTATCCACATACACAATACAGTATTTTCCGAGGAAGTGGCAACCGGCAAGGTGCGCCTCAACGGGGTCGCCTGCCCATACGCCCGTTATGTGTTTTTTCGTATCGAGTGTCACATTTACGAGAAAATCGGCGCCAACCATCTCCAGCACCTCAAGACCCGCCTCGTGAAAGGGATTACCCTTCAGAAGCCCATAACAGGTATCAGGGTCAGCCACCATTTCATAGCCGTGCATATAACGCATTGTCTCAACGGAAGAGATGCCGGGAAGGATTGCCTTGCGTCCTCCCGAATAACCCGCCCATAGATGCGGCTCAATGAAGCCTGTTAAAATCTTGATGTCCGCCTCAACATAGTGGCGATTTATCTTAATTGTAATCCCCTTCTTTGAGCGCCCCATATCCACCTGGTCTTCATTGTGCTTTGAGAGGTGATTTATGCAGCGATAGCGCAGAGCGATTTCATCGCCCACGAGCGCCCGCAATTCCTTCCCTTCATTGGGGCGATGTATACCTGTACTGATAAGGATAGTAATCTGTTCCCGCCCGACACCGTTTTTTTCGAGTGTGCGAAGGATGGGGGGCAGGATGAGTCTATTAGGGACGGGACGCGTAATATCGCTGATGACGATGGTTGCGCGAAGAACGGTGATGTCTTTATGAGAGGCAACCTTTCGGCGAATTACCTCGTCCAGAGGCAAAGAGGCGATAGGGTTCGCCAGGGCATTTTCTACTGCCTCCCCAGGAGCGGAAAGGGCAGGGGCATCTCTTACACGCAGTATTCCCACAAATCCCGGAGTCTTAGTCAGGGATACGCGTAAACCACTCTCCCCGTAAGCCAAGGTTACATCTACACGATCGCCGGAAGTCATTTCCTTCTCTCCAATCTGTCCGCCAAATAAAATTCTTTTATCGAAAGTAGATGTCCCGTCTATCAAATTTATTTTGGGGTTGCCCGGCATTGTCAAATCAAGGTAAAAAAAACCTCTTCAAAAAAATGTGTGGGTAAATTTTGGCTCTGGTAAATCTCCAAGTGTATGATATAAGACTATTTCCAGGATTTTAAACGTCTTGAAACCACATTTTGCTACTCGTCGAGAAGTATTATTTCTAAAACCTTCTCCCGAATTCGGGAGATGCACCCTTGTCCGTTGTCCGTTTTACGCGCCACGGTGCATCTTTGAATTGTCATTGTGTTTAGTTTGTCGTAGTTGAAGAGGGAAACGATATAATTACACCCGCCCCGGATGAAGACACCAATGGATGTAAAAACCAATAGCCTTCATCAGCAGAGCGGGTGAGGGAGCGTGTCGCCTCATAATGACGGCTCATAGTTTTTAGTCTTCTGATTTTTCGCTTACGGGGAGAGAAATATTAAATGTTGTGCCGCTACCGGGAACACTCTTTACCGAAATCTCCCCTCCCAGCTCGTCTACGATGTTCTTCGATATGTAAAGTCCCAGACCCGTGCCTTCCTCACCTGATGCGGATTCTTTTCGGGCTGTAAAAAAGGGTGTGAAGAGATGCGGGATTGCCTCCGGTGGAATTCCTCGTCCTGTGTCTGCAATCTCAATGGTTAAATATTTTTCGTTGTATGCCGTCTTCAATATGAGTTTCCCTTTCCCTCCCATCGCCTGATATGCATTCAGAATCAGGTTTGAGAAGAGTTGGATGAGTTTGTATGGGTGAGCGAAGATAAGTGGGAGGTCTTTTGCGAAATTGCGCCTGACCTCGATGCCGCCTCGCTCATATCGCACAAGCTGACAGGCGCGCTCAAGGATTTCATTTATATCCACATATTCCTCACCCCCCTCGCCTGCTTTAACGAAGCGTTCCAGCCCGAGTTCGTGCAGTATATTGAAGAAGAGTTTGACCTGTTGGTGTATATTCTGTACGGCTTTGTGCGACTCCGCTCCGGCTACATTCTCCTCCAGTTCCGCCGCCTCCTGCTTGATGTTAAGTATAGGTTTCTTTATGTCGTGGAGTATATTTGCGCTGAGCTGACCGGCGAGTGCCAAGCGCTCCAGTCTTATGAGTTCCCTGCGCTTTTCCTCAAGTTCGATTGTGGTGGCGGAGATAACGCGTTCCTGGGTGTGGACGCGGGCATAAAAGGATGCAAGTGTGAGGACGAGGAATATGGCGAATGACGCCGTTGCGACGCGAACACCCGTGATGATGCGGTTGTTGAGATTGATGTATAGGTAACCGAGGGTCTCGCCGCCGTCAATGAGTGCTTCGCGCCTCAGACCCGAGAGGTTCGGGCGCCTACCGGTGGCAAGGGCGGTGTAGTAAAAGGGATAGACGATATGTTCACCACGCCCTGAAAGGATTTTTGAGACAAATATCTCTTTTATGAAGGGGCTCTTTTTTATAGAGCGGGCGAGTGTCTCTATGGCGGAAAAGGAAATCCTCACATCATCCTTCGCCTTGAGAATCCGCTCCTTGCCGAGAAGGTCTTTTGCATTATCAATGGCGGCGCGGCGGTCTGATACCACACGGCGCTCAAGATACAAAAGAACCGCCAGACCCGATACAAGGATGACCACCGTCAGACCGTAAAGGAGGGTATTTTTCTTATCTATTCCCATCATCGTTGGACTCGATAATACGAGACTTTTAAGACGCCGCTATATAAAAACTCGTATAAAGAAAATCGGGTGAAAAAACGGATGTGCTTTTTTGTCGCCTATGTTAGGGTGGTTAAAACACTTTTCGCCGACGCATCCCTGATGGATATTGCAGATTGGTGGGGGGAGTCAAGACAAAGCCGGGGACGGTTTATGTCCCGCCCCCGGCTCTCTGTTATTTTCCTGGTCTGGTTATGTCATGCTCTGACGAAGTATCAACGGGCATATTCGACGGCGCGGGTCTCGCGCAGGACAGTTACCTTAATCTGTCCGGGATATTCGAGTTCACCCTCGATTTTCTTCGTCACGTCTCGGGCAAGCTTGGCGCACTCCAGGTCATTCAGTTTATCGGGTTCGACCATTATGCGTATTTCCCGACCGGCTTGAATGGCGTAGGATTTATCAACCCCCTCAAAGGAGGATGCAATCTTTTCCAATTTCTCCAACCGTTTTACGTAAGACTCCAGCGTTTCGCGCCGGGCGCCGGGTCGGGCTGCACTGATTGCGTCAGCCGCCTGGACGAGAACAGCTATTATTGTCCTTGGTTCCTCCTCCCCGTGATGTGCGGCAACAGCATGGACGATTGCGGGAGGCTCGTTATACTTTTTTGCCAGTTCGGCACCAATCATTGCGTGTGTCCCCTCCATCTCGTAAGATACGGCCTTTCCAATGTCGTGGAGGAGACCGGCACGCTTGGCAAGTTGTTCATCCACACCGAGTTCTGAAGCCATCACCTGGCACAGGTTGGCAACCTCGATGATGTGCCTCAGTACATTTTGCCCATAACTGGTGCGATATTTCAAGCGACCTAATAGTTTTATCAGCTCCGGATGGAGACCGTGGACACCGGCGTCAAAAGCCGTCTGTTCCCCAATCTCAACGATGTGGGCGATGAGGTTTTTTTCCGTCTTCGCCACGACCTCCTCTATGCGGGCGGGATGGATACGTCCGTCGGAAATCAGTTTTTGCAAAGCTAGACGGGCGACTTCTCTGCGCAAGGGGTCAAAGCAGGAAAGCACTACAGCCTCGGGTGTGTCATCAACGATTATGTTACAACCCGTGGCGGACTCAAGTGCCCGGATATTGCGTCCCTCGCGTCCGATAATCCGCCCCTTCATCTCCTCGTTTGGGAGATTCACAACCGATACGGTGCTTTCTCCGACCTGGTCGGTGGCGCATTTCTGAATAGCAAGCGTAATAATCTGGCGTGCCTTTTTCTCGGCTATTTCGCGCGTCTCCATTTCTACACGCCTTATTAAGACAGCCGCGTCCTGTTTTACCGCGTCCTGGAGACTCTTCAGAAGTGCCTGTTTAGCCTGCTCGACCGTCATTCCAGAGATTTCCTCATAGCGGCGTAACTGGGTTGTCTTAATCTCGTTAATCTCTTTGAGGCGTTCATCAAGCCTCTTCAATTTATCCTCGGCCTGATGTTCCCTCGACGACAGGCTCCGGTCGCGTTTTTCCAGGAGTTCAAACTTTCTATCGAGTGTATCCTCACGGCGCTGAATCTTCTTCTCGGACCGCTCAAGTTCGAGTCTTCTACGTGAAATTTCCCTCTCTAACGCCTTTTTACCGCGATAGATTTGCTCTTTTGCCTCAAGGGAAACGGCTTTTAGCTTTGACTGCGCCTCCCTCTCCGCATCGGCAAGAATCCTTTCTACCTTCTCCGAAGCTGATTTTATCTCCCTTTTTGAAAGGGCTCTGAACAGGACATAACCGCCAAGAATTCCTAACGGTAGCGCTATGACTACCGTCACGAGAATACTGGCGATGTTCATTTGTTGGTCTAATCACCTCCTTTGGACGGTTGGACAAAATGATGAAAATTTTTCGATAACCCTACTGATATTATACTTAAGTTGAACCACTGTGCCCCCCCTGTGTCAATCCTAAAATACAACTGCAACGGTACGGAACAGATAAATCCTGACCCACCTCTGTTGAGATATCTATTGTGCTTTGTACGTTGGGGATGTGCTGGTTGAGTGGTTAATACAGGGTGTGAATATCCCTGATTATTAGATAACGTTTTATCTTTGGAAAAAGAGCACCGAACTCAAGGTATAAAAATTCTGCGGAAGCAAAATTGGGGTGCAGCCCGCCCGCCACAGCGCGTTTACAACCTGATGCGAATTGCCCACCCCCGCTGGGGGGACAAAGCCCCCTGTAGACTTTTGTCTTGGTAAAGCCAAAGGCTCTGGCACGTAAGCTCTCGGCTTCTTAATCACTAAGAAGAATTTCCTTGAAGAACACGAACCAGACAAAATAGTGTGCCGCTGTGTAAGTGGAAAATGTTCTGCATCGCTTGCGGGATTTTTTCAGGAGGGAAGATGTCCGGGCATTTACGAATAATTCACCTCGCCTCGACCAAACGCTGGTCGGGCATCGCTGAACCTATGTTGAATATCGCCTTTCACCAGAAGGCACTCGGACACGAAGTATGGGTCGGTTGCACGCCGGGGCGCTCACTTGAGAGATATATTAAGTCCTGGGGTCTCCGGATTATCGCAGGTCTCCGACTGAACAGCCGCCCGTATCCATTTCAGGTAGTTAAGGATATCCGGTGTTTGCGCAGCCTTCTGGACACCATCCGCCCCGATGTAGTGCATTGCCACTTGCTGCACGACCACTGGCTTGCGGCGATAGCGACGTATCGGCGAAAAGATACCCCCGTCATCGTCCACACTATGCACCGCTTTGCCCCACCATATAAAGACCCGCTCCATCGCTGGCTGTTTTGTAAACGGACGGATGGCATCATATTGCCCTCGGAGGCGATGCATCGCCTCGTTGAGACTGCGTATCCACAGTTAGGAAAGCGTCTGTTTGTCATTTATGGCGGTGTGAATCAGGAACGGTTTCATCCGGGTGTTGATGCTTTGGCACTGCGGCGAGAACTTGGAATACCGGCCGATGCGCCAGTGGCTGGAGTGGTTTCACGCCTGCGCAAAGACCGGGGATTCGATTGGTTATTTGCCGCAATACCACGGGTTCTTGAGCAAGTGCCCGATAGTCGCATAGTGCTGGTCGGAGAAGGTGAACTGAAACATAAACTCCGAAGCCTTGTCCAGAAGCAACCCTTTGCGGGACGTGTGATAATGGCGGGTTATCGCTCTAACGACCTGCCCGATGCTTATGCGGCGATGGATGTCTCAGTCTTTCTGGCATTAGGGTCAGAGGGGAGTTGTCGCGCAGTGATGGAGGCAATGGCGACCGGACGCCCGGTGATAGGAGTTGCACTGGGTGCTGTACCGGAGATTATTCAGGATAGAATCACCGGTTTCACCGTTCCGTCAGGCGATGCAACGCTTTTGGCGAAGCGTCTTTGCGAGATGCTATCAGACCGCCAGCGTGCACATCAAATGGGAAAGGCGGCACGCAGACGCGCAGAAGATATGTTCGCCTTGCATCCCAGGGCAGAGCAAACCATCGAGGTTTATGAAACATTACTCAGCAACCGTCATCACTCATCCGTCATTAGTCATTAGTCATCGCCCTGATATTCCTATGGTGTAGTTTTGCGCTCCAGACACTTTCCGGAGTTTGCTTATGAAACGTCCGGCTTTTATTGCCCTTATGGTGTTGATTGCCGGACGGGTTCTGGGCACCTTTCTCCCCATCCCTGCGTGGATTCTGTTATTTGCGGTCTTTTATCTAATCCTCGGTAGTGCATACCTGCTTTTTCGCCGCCCTCGAGATACGCCACCACAGAGCGGGAATCTTTTACTTTTAGCGGTTCTCTTCATCGGGCTTTATCAACAACGTGCACTTGTGGAAAATAACAGGCTTGCCGTCCGTGCAGCTCAACATTTAACGCACTATGTGGCGGCTTCTGTGAGCGGAAGACTCGCCCGCGAACCACTTTTACGAAATGGATATGCACGCCTCCTGGTGAAAGACTTATCTCTCCACGAGGATGGCAATTCTATCCCCCTACCCACAAAGGCTCTGGTGTATGTGTATGGTGAGGCTGCGAAAAAGGTGCGCAGCGCCGATGGTGCCCGCGGCGACCTTGTCCGCCTTTATGGAGAGGCGCGCATCCCCTCTTCGCCGCACAATCCAACGCTTTTGAATTATCGCGCATTCCTTGCGCAAAAAGGAATCCACCTAATCTTCAGGCTGAAGTATGCACACGAGATGGAGATTAAGCCTCCCCAAAACGGGCGTTCATTATTTGCACGGATTCTTTTACAAATACATCGCTTCCGCCTGCGTTGTGAAAATAATTTTGACACCTCTCTGTCAGCGCGAAATGCCGCACTTATAAAAGCGCTAACGCTTGGAATGAGCCATCAGCTCGACCCCGGAGACCGCGAGATTTTCCTCCGCACAGGTCTGATGCATCTATTCGCCGTGAGCGGTCTCCACACCGGTATGATGGCGGTTTTGCTCTTTATGCTTTTGCGACTGGCACGGTTGCGATTCCGCAGCGTGGCGCTCCTCACAATCGCGGGAGTATGGCTCTTTGCCGCATACACGGGCTTCAGGTCGCCGGTGATAAGGGCGGCGGTTATGGTAACGTGCCTTCTTGCATCATACTGGCTTCCGGGGATGCGGCGCCACATAGATGGTATATCTATGCTAACGTTCGCCGCATTCTGGGTATTGATTTTCAATCCGCGTTGCCTCTTTCAGGCAGATTTCTTAATGTCATACCTCTCTGTATTTTTCATTATGACGCTGATGCCTTTTTTCAGGGAACACTTCACTTTCGATATACAGCGTGCCAAACCTGAGAAACGGGGACGCCTGTCAAACCTGAATCGTTATGTTCTCCTTCCACTTTACGTAGTAATTTCCGTCCAGCTAGCCCTGCTTCCCCTGTTAGCGCTTTATTACCACCGATTTTCATTAGCGGGTTTTATAGCAAACCCTATTGCGGTGCCGATAGCGTTTTGCTGCCTGACTGCGGGATTTTTCCAGGTGATATTGGGGACGGCGGTTCCGGTGCTGATTCCCTTTCTAGCGTGGGTAACGGGGATACTCCTCACAATTCTCCGTGGCGTGGCGAATTTATTCTCGCAAATTCCATTAGCAGCCATACACCTCTCGCCATTGCCCTGGTTTGTAGTCGCGGGCTATTATGCCACACTTCTGGGCGGCAACTGGATTTTAGAGAAGAAGGAATGGAAGCGCAGGCGTGCGATACATTTTGCAATGGCTATCGGCGTCATTATTGCCCTTTTAGTGTGGCTGCCGATTTTCCGGGGCGGCAAGTCGGCGCTCGAGGTCGTTTTCCTCGATGTTGGCCAGGGCGATTGCATCTATGTGGAATTTCCGGGTGGGCAGAATCTACTCATTGATGGCGGACGGAATTATCCTCGGGATATGGGACGCTGTATAATTGCGCCTTTCCTTCGGAATAGGGGCATTGATTCCGTAGACGTGGTCATTGCAACTCACGCCGATGCCGACCATATCGGTGGGCTGGTTTATGTCCTTGACCACTTTTTTGTTAATTATGTGATTGAGGGTGGTTCAAAATCATACTCAAAAGTTTATAGAGATTTCGAGAGGAAAACTAAGGAGTGGGGAGTAGTAAAGGAACTGGCTGCGCGGGGTGATTCTATCGAGGGCTATCCCGGTGCCGAGCTCGTATTTCTCAATCCGCCGCGTCAGACGCCTCTCGAATGGGGCTCAAATGACCGCTCACTCGTCCTGCGGCTGAAAAAAGGAGACACAGCATTTCTATTTACGGGCGATGCGGCTTTTGAGGCAGAACGCTCTATGATTGCCTCCGGTATGGATTTGCGCGCCACAGTGCTCAAAGTGGGGCATCACGGAAGCAGGTTCAGCAGCGGTGAGCGATTCCTTGAAGCAGTCCATCCAATGGCGGCTGTGATTTCGGTCGAGGCACACAATTCCTACGGACACCCACATCCGAGCGTCCTCAAGCGCCTGAAGGCACACAAGATGCGTGTGTATCGAACCGATAAGGATGGCGCTATAACTATGCGTGTGCGCGGTGATAAGATTGAAATACAAACCCAACGCAGAAAGCCAAAGGCGCGCCATCGGTGAATAGCAAGCAGACGAAATTAGTGGGATAATGCACAGGTAAAAAATCCGATTCTCACAAATCCGCAGATTTCACACTCCGCCTCGGTCAGACACAGGCGGATTACAAAGACTATTTACTGTTAACCTGCCCTGAAAATTAGTCCGCGAATGTTCGCGAATGTCCGCTAATAAATATTCGCGTTCATTAGC
>CAZGKP010000038.1:0-22270 GCA_964526215.1 uncultured Candidatus Sumerlaeota bacterium | reverse complement strand
TTTATCCGTGTATATCCGTAGCATCGGTGTTATCCGTGTTCCATTCTTCATTTCAGTTGTTACAGTTATTTATGTTATGACGGGGAATGCTGGTGTAGTGAAAAGCCCTGATTGATTTGGTAGCTTTGCAAAGATGCGCCCGCACCTGACAGTTTTCCAGATAAGTGCTTGATTTGGTAAAATCCCTCCGATATATCTATTTGCCAATTAAGGGAGAGATGCAAATTAGCAATGATGGCGGGCGAATTTTTTCTGCCCATCCCGCTAAGGAGTATTTCGTATTGAGGTTTTTTTTCGGTCTCCAACAAATCTTATATCTCAAATTAGGGAGGTGAGGCTATGCAAATTCGTGCTCGTGCCCCGATTCGTATGGATTTCGCCGGCGGTTGGACGGATGTCCCGCCATTCTCGGAACGTGAGGGCGGTGCAGTTATCAATGCCACAATAAATCGCTACACCTACGCCACGCTCCTGCCGCGTGCTGATAAGACCATACGCATTATCTCTGCCGACTTCGATACATTCCTTGAAGTTAAAGACTTCAAGCAGCTCGAATACGACGGCAACCTCGACCTCATAAAGGCTGCAATCAAGGTTCTGGGAATTGAGGAGGGGATGGACATCTATGTGCGTTGCGATGCGCCTCCCGGCTCAGGTACCGGCACCTCTTCCTCTATCAGTGTTGCGTTGATAGGGCTACTCAACACGTTGCAGAGAGAGAAACTGAGTCCGCACGAGATTGCGAAGCTCGGCCGTGTCCTTGAGCTCCAGGAACTCCACATCGCAGGGGGAAAACAGGATTATTACGCATCTGCTCTTGGCGGCATCAATTATCTCGAATTTGAGGACCCCGCCGTGAGCAACAGCCGCCTGAATATCCCCGAGGGCGTTATTGCCGAGATGGAAAAGCACCTTGTTTTATGTTATACGGGGAAATCGCGGCTCTCGGGTAACATAATCTCAAAGGTGATGAGCGCTTACGAGCGTAGTGAGGAAAAAACCACAAATGCCCTGTTGAACCTGAAGCGCATTGCACAGGAGATGAAATCGGCACTCCTGACGGGAGATATGAAGCGATTTGCCGCACTCCTTGACGAAAACTGGCGCAATCAGAAACTCCTTGATGAATCCACCACCAATCCCCAGATTGACCGGTTATTCGATGTGGCTTATGCAAGCGGGGCAATAGGAGGCAAGGCGCTCGGAGCGGGGGGCGGCGGATGCTTACTATTTTACTGTGACGACAATCGCGAGCACGAAGTCCGCAAGGCGCTCGAAGAAAATGCCGCCCACATCATAGATTTCAATTTCGAGTTCCGCGGGCTTATGACGTGGACACTGTCAGAATAACCCGGGGGTTTTACCAGTATTGAATTGGTGGGTTCGAGTATGATTACTATGCCAATCGCTTAAGTGTTATGATGAAAGAATCTACCGATATCCTCGATGGCTTGAATCCGGTGCAGCGCGTGGCGGTGGAGACGACCGATGGTCCCCAGCTCATAATCGCTGGCGCCGGCAGTGGGAAGACTCGCGTCATCACGCATAAGATAGCCTATCTCATCAGGGTGAAAAAGGTGCCACCCTGGCGGATATTCGCCGCCACATTTACCAATAAAGCCGCTAACGAGATGCGCGAGCGTGTTCTTCGCCTGCTTAATCTGCCGGGAGAGGTGAGATTGAACGTCGCAACGTTTCATTCCTTATGCGCCGGTTTCCTGCGTCGCGAGGCACCAAAGGTTGGACTCAGCCCTCATTACACAATTGCAGATGAGAGAGACCAGCTCGCCCTCGTCAAGGATTGCCTCCGAATGCTGGAAATCCCGAAGGAACAATGCCAGCCTAAATATGCCCAGCAAAAAATCAATCTGGCGAAAATCAATCTCCAGGAGCCTGGAGACCTCAATGAGGAATTTCACGGCTCCGCCTGGAAATTTATCCCCGAGGTGTATCGTACATATCAGAAACGCCTGCGGGAGAGCGATGCCGCCGATTTCGAGGACCTCATCCTCTACATTGTGAAACTGCTTAAGAAGGATCCCGAGACTCGCAGATACTACCAGCAACGCTTTCAGTATATCCTCGTGGATGAATATCAGGATACGAATTTTCTTCAGTATGAACTCATCCGAATACTTGCGGGAGAATCTCGCAATCTATGTGTCGTGGGTGATGAAGACCAGAGCATATATAGCTGGCGCGGGGCAAAAATCTCCAATCTACTCGATTTCCGAGAACACTTCCCCGGAACCAAACTAATCAAACTCGAGCAGAACTATCGCTCTACGCCGAACATCCTGACGGCGGCGGATGCCGTTATTTCAAACAATGATGAACGAATTGGCAAGACGCTCTGGACAAAGCGCCCATCGGGCGCCCCGATTTTCCTCATAGTGGCTGATGATGAAAGGGACGAGGCGCAAAGTGTCGTTGAGACACTCCTCGAATTTCATCACCTGGGCGGCGTCCCCTTCAAGGAGGTTGCCATATTTTATCGCCAGAACAGCTTAAGCCGCATATTTGAGGACGAGATTCGCAGGCGAAAAATCCCCTATCGCATTGTCGGCGGAATTCGTTTCTACGACCGCGCGGAGGTGAAAGACCTGCTGGCTTATCTCAAATTATGCATAAATCCCAATAACAGCCTCGCCCTGCAGCGTATCATAAACGTCCCCAGGCGCGGCATAGGTAACAGAACCGTGCAGAAGCTGCTCATCCTGGGGCGAGAAAAAAACCTCACACTTTATCAGACACTCGCCTTTGCAACGTCGGAAAAACTCCTCCCGAAACGAACGGGGGAAAAAGTAGCAGCATTCCTCGGGCAGATAAAAACCTGGCGGCGCACGGCATCCGAAGAACACCCCTTTGACCTCCTTCGCCGCATAATCGAGGACACCGGCTACGTCGAGGCACTCGGCGACCCCAAAAGTCTCGAGGTCATCTCGAAAAAGGAAAATATCCAGGAACTACAGAACGCCGTTCAGGAATATTTCGATATGAATCCCGAGGCATCTCTTGAGGACTACCTTGAATCGCTTGCACTGACGGCACCAGTGGATGAATTGCAGGGCAGGGGTGATAGCGTCGCCCTTATGACGCTTCATTGCGCCAAGGGGCTTGAGTTCGATACGGTCTTCATCGTCGGTATGGAAGACCCGATTTTCCCTAATAAGCGCACCGTGGATGAGACCGGCAGCGACGAGGAAGAACGCCGCCTCTTTTATGTCGGAATGACGCGGGCAAAAAACCGTCTATTCATCACGCGGGCGGATTCGCGCATATTCTACGGCTCGCGAAACTGGAACCTCCCCTCTATCTTCTTTTACGAGATACCCGACGAGTGTATAGAAGAATGGGATGCCACAACCTACAACTGGCCCGGGAAGAAGCACAAGCGCAGTAAAGGACCAAAGCGCGTCAGATTCGGCAGACGCTGATTTTTCTATTGCCGCTTGAGTTCCTTTTGTCTTATACATTAATCAGGAGATATCCCAAGGAGAGCAAAATGCCCTGTGCAAAAATCCTCGTCGTGGATGACTCGGAAGATATTCTCGAGCTCTGCCGGCTTACGCTTAAGGATAAATATGAAGTTTTCCTTGCAAGAAACGGCAAAGAGGCGGAGGAGCGAGTCGCCGTCGAGACCCCCGACCTCTTGCTTCTGGATATTTATCTCCCGAAGATAGATGGGCTCAAACTCGCCGAGAAATTCAAATCCGACCCCACGCTCCGACATATTCCCATCATCCTGATAACGGGTCTTACCACCGATAGCCACCTCCCGGACGGTTTCTGGAGAAAAGCCACCCCCGCCGAGGGATTCCTCACCAAACCGTTCGACACTGTAACGCTTCTCTTGGAAGTTGAGAGGGTACTTGCGCAGGCGCGCGGGATTGACATCTCTCAAAAAAAGAGCGGAGGTTTCTTGTGATATGAACTGCGGCGGCAGATGTGAAAATTGTGGGCGTCTTGTCCCTCCCGGCGAGATACTCTATGAAATCCGCATAGATATTTATGCAAAGGGCGGACCTATTGAGATTGCCCCCGAAGACCTCGAAAAAGATCATATCGCCGAGATGGAAAAACTCATCACCGAGATGGAGAAAATGGACGTCGAGGAACTCACCGACCAGGTCTGGGAGAGGTACCGTTTCGACCTGTGCAAGGAATGTCGCGAGGAATTTCACGCACGTCTGAAGTTAAAGGCAACCGGGCGACCGCCCGAGCCATTTCGCCGACAGCTTGAGGGTTGAATATAAATTTTTTAGGAAGGAGGCGAGATATGGAACACTTCATAAAAGAGACGCCGATGTTATATCAATTTCTTGCAGAAGCTGCCCTCATAATAATAGGTGCAGCAATCGCCCTGCCGGGGGGGAAGAAGGCAGGATGGGTCATCCTCGCCCTGGGCATTGTGGGCATCTATTTCACCCTGAGAATCCGTGGGCTGCTCAATTTCTGACATCATCAATAAAGAATAATTAGCATAAAAAATGAAGAGGAACTGTGCCTACATAGACAAGCAATTTTGTGAGGGTTCACCCACGCTTTAGACAAAGGTAGAATTTCCAGAAAACCCGGATGCCACATTCTTGTCCGACCCATCGGGACATAGATTGAGAGGTAAGGATGAGTAATTTAAGGTGCTATCAAGAAATGCTTAAAGACACATATCCCGATGCTAAACTCCTGAATCGAGAAAGGAAAGTATTAGAACGCGAAAAAAAGGAGAAAATTCGCGGAGGAACCAAACATTTAAAGGAGACAAAAGAGATTCCTAAAGTAGATATATCAAGTTTGATAAATCGGATTATTTGTGGTGATAGCGAGATTATTTTGAAGGATTTCCCGGATAACTCTATTGACATTATTATTACTTCCCCACCATATAATTTTGGGCTGGAATATTAAGGATGATAAAAATAAGGATGCACTATATTGGCAGGATTACTTTGATAAATTGAATAGAATCTGGAAAGATTGTTGTCGTGTCCTGAAACCGGGAGGGAGAATCTGTGTGAATATCCAACCGCTGTTTTCTGATTATATGCCGACACATCATATTATTTCAAACCAATTGTTGGAATTGGGATTGCTCTGGAAAGCCGAAATCCTCTGGGAAAAACATAACTATAATTGTAAATATACTGCCTGGGGTAGCTGGAAAAGCCCCAGTATGCCTTATCTGAAATATACCTGGGAATTTATCGAGGTCTTTTGTAAGGAATCTCATAAAAAAGAAGGTGCTGCTGATAAAATAGACATAAGTGGAGACGAGTTTAAGAAATGGGTTTATGCGAAATGGGATATTGCACCGGAAAGCAATATGAAAAAATATAACCATCCGGCGATGTTTCCCGAAGAATTGGTGGTGAGATTATTAAAACTGTTCAGCTATCAGGATGATGTTGTTCTGGACCCGTTCAATGGCGTTGGAACCACTACGTTGGTAGCATATAAGCTAAAGAGAAGATATATCGGGATAGATATTTCGGCGGAATATTGTAAGACTGCCAAAGAGCGATTGGAAACCGAGCAAAGGCAACTAAAGCTATTCTAAAGAGGAGAGTTTTTATGAAATCTAAGGTCGCGGTGTTGAAGACTTCTTCTGATACTATTGTCGAGGACTTCGGGCGCTTGATGCGCCTGGCTGATTATGAGAATTATCTTCCCAAAGACCACGATACACTCCTCAAGGTAAATATATCGTGGCATCACTATTACCCCGCCTGCTCTACCTCGCCCTGGCAATACGATGGCGTTGTTAATACTCTTGTCGAGGATGGCTATGACCCGAAACACATCATCCCTGCGCATAACCGCACCGTAGTTGTTAATGACAAAATCGGCATTGTCAATAATCACCTGAATACGATTGATTGGAAATATGGTCTGCACCCGGTTCACCTTTACGAAGATGACCCGCCCATAAACTGGCAAATTTATCACCCGAAGGGTAAATTGCGCGTGCTGGATAAGGTCTATCCAATGGGTTTCAAAATCCCCGGGTTCTTTTTCGGCAAAAACATAATTCAGCTTCCAACAGTAAAAACGCATGTCTTCACGACCATAACCGGGGCGATGAAAAACGCCTTCGGGGGCTTGCTGTCCGAACGGCGCCACTGGACTCACAGAGACATCCACGAAACGGTCGTTGACCTCCTTATGATACAGAAGGAAATCCATTCGGGGCTGTTTGCGGTGATGGACGGGGCGATTGCGGGTGATGGTCCCGGTCCGCGCGCAATGGTTCCTTATGTGAAGAATTACATCCTTGCAAGCGCCGACCAGGTGGCTATTGATGCCGTGAGCGCCAAGATGCAGGGCTTTGACCCGTTGAGCCTCGACTTCATCAGGTGCGCTTATGAAGACGGTCTCGGCATCGGTGACCCTCGCGAAATCGAAATTGTCGGCGAGGATATTTCAAACGTCAATTTCCACTTCCATAGCAAGCAGGAAACATTCGCATCACGCGGACAAAAACTCATATATCACGGCTGGCTTCACCCGCTGGAGAAACTCCTGTTGCGTAGCCCGATTGTCCCCTGGTCTTACGCCGCATCGCGTCTTTATTATGATGCTTACTGGTTCAGATTCATAGGCAAGAAGCGTGTGAAGAAAATTATGAAGACCGAATGGGGGAAGCTGTTTCAGGAATATGAACTCTCCAATTATCAAAAGAAGCACAAACGCCATCCTGGAGCTGCCCGGGTGCAGGTTTCATAACCTGGTGAATCCCTAACAGGTTGAAAATGGAATCAGCTTTTAGACAGGATGAACAGGATTTTCAGGATGGTTATCAATCCACAGGCGGAGAAATCTTGTTAATCTTGCGAGTCCTGTCAGAAATGAATTATCACAGCAGGGAAGAATTCCTGTTTCCCCCAAATTCACAGAAAGGATTATGGCTATGCGTGCAATGATTAAGGAACTCAAGGTTGATCGGCTCGACCTGCCATTGAAAGAGCCGTTTATTATCGCTACCGGCAGAAAGGATGCGGCTAATAATGTCCTTGTGCGCGTTATTCTGGATGACGGGACGGTGGGATTTGGCGAGGTTTCACCATCTCCATATACCACTGGCGAGACACAGGAAACCTGTATTGCTGTGCTGAATCATATCCGCTGGGCGGTCTTGGGGCAGGATGTGTTCAAGTGGCGCGCCCTATTAACAAAGACGCGGCGGCTCATTCGCGCTAACGTCGGTGCACATAGCGCACTTGAGCTCGCCGTCATTGATGCATTCACAAAGTCAATCGGTTTGCCGCTGTATCAATTTTTCGGCGGCGCAATTACCTCTGTTGAAACAGACATAACACTTTCACTGGGAACGCCTGATGAGACATTCGCTGCCGCAAAAAAAATGGTTCAGAAGGGATTCAGGAAGCTAAAGGTGAAGGTCGGTCAGGGCGTGGGGATAGATGCGGAACGCATCCAGCGTGTGCGGGAGGCTGCACCTGATGCCGAAATATCTCTCGATGCTAACCAGGCATTTTCCCCGAAGGATGCTGTGGAACTTGTGCGCAGAATCACAAAAGCAGGAATTGAAATCAGCCTCATTGAGCAGCCAGTGAGAAAAGACGACATCGCCGGTATGCGTTATGTGCGGCAGAATTGCCCCATCCCCGTTGCTGCGGACGAGTCGATCTTCACGCCAGAAGACGCCATCCGCATAATTCGTGAGGATGCAACAGATGTCATAAATATCAAGGTCGCAAAGTGCGGGCTTATGGGTGCTTTAGATATTGCCGGAATCGCCCGCGCCGCAAACAAGTGCCTTATGATTGGTTGTATGATGGAATCAAAGATTGGACTGGCGGCATCGGTGCATCTGGCTTGCGGGTTAGGGGATTTTGTGCATTGCGACCTCGATTCTGTTTATCTACTTAAGCCCTTTGAGTGCACCGGTGGATTTAAATTGGACGGACCCAACTTTTCGGTAGAGGGCACGAAGCGCGGCACCGACCTCGATTATGAGCCATAAGATACGCTTTTATCTATTTCGCCTACAAAATCTATCCCGAAGATTTAGAATATAAACCGCAGATTGATATAGACTTATCCCCCTCCTCCGGCGTGTAAACCGCAGTAGGATTATGCCGAAGGCACGCCCTCGGTGGGCAGATGTATCGGTGCACATCGGCGTTCATCGGTGGCTAATTTTTCTTGCTTTGGGAGAGGCGAAAGCCTCATGATGACTGCTCAGAGGTTTGAGACGCCGGTGAAGTGGAAGTTGCGTATCCGCATTGCCGGGGCGGTTGTGGCACCGGCAAATCCCTCTGCGCGACGCCGCTCTTTCCCTATTGCCTCCACATTCGCCAGCGCCTCTAATATGTTCTGCGTGAATCGCAAATTCGTTACCGGCACTGTGAGTTTCCCGCCCTCGATGAGGAATGTGCCGTCTCGGGTCATTCCCGTCATCACAGTGGAGACCGGCTCTACAATATTTACGTAATGAAACCTTGTTACATAAAGCCCGCGCATTATGCCGGCGAGGAGTGTGGGGGAGGGCGTTTTCCCCGCTGCGACAAAGAGATTTGTGGCGAAGGGTCCAAGCGTGTTCGGTGCAGGGAGTGCGTGCCCTGTATTTTTCTCCCCTGATAGTGCGGCGGTGCGCGAGTCGTGAACAACCCCGGCGGCAATCCCTCTCTTTATGAAATAAACTTTCTTTTTCCGAACTCCCTCATAGTCGAATGCACTCGGCAAACCGGTAGGCTCATTGCCATTATCGTAGATACTGACTTTTTCGGACGCAACCTTTTTGCCCTTCAGGTTTGCCATAAATGAACGCTTCTCCAGATACGCCTTTGCCCCGAGACCGATGTATGCCAGATAGTTGATGAGTGTCGCAACCGCATACGGCGAAAGCACCACTGTGTATGCGCCGGGTTCGATAGATGCTGGCTCGGCGGGGAATGTGGTTTTTTCAATCGCCTCACGCGCCAACTCTAAAAGTGGCAAATGCTTTATGTCTGCGCCGACCCAGTATGCATATCCAGAGAGTTCTCCGCGGGATGTAACGAGGTTGAGTTCGGCTGTGGTTGTGCGCTGATAGGCACGTATTCCGGCAGTATTGGCAATGACGAGGATTGTTGTGCGTGTAGAGAGCGCACCGGCGGCTTCTACTTCTTTTCGTTTTGCGAGAGAGATGATTTTTTTCACCATTGAGGCGCGCATTGCGGGTGTGCAGCGTTCGGTTGTCGGCGAGGCGTTTTCAAACAATATTGGATTGCGTGAGCGAGGCAGACCGGGGAAAGAATCCGAGGGCGGCTGGGCGAGTGCAATCTCGAGGGCGGATTTAGCAGCGTTCTTCAGACTTTCATCATCGAGCCGATTTGTCGTGAAACAACCCTCCTTTCCTTCAGCAATCACGCGCAACTGAATCTCCGAGCTCTCGCTTGCCATATTTTGATGGATGTAATTTTGCGTAAAGCGCGTGAGGGCGTTTTGTGATGTAGTAAACAAAACCTCCGCCTCATCGCCACCAGCAGACGAGAGTGCCCTTTCCACAAATGCAAATGGCTCAGATTTCATCATTCACCTCTTTGCTTCAAGAGAGAATATCCGCCGTTCTATCCGCCATAATGGTTGGATGTAAAGTAGTTATGTTTTTTCTTTGCAAATTTTATGGCAGTCGTCATGAGGCGGATGTGCGCCTCTCCCAAAAGAATGAAAATGTCACAAGCACGAGCCTTGTGCACTTATGCACTTATGCTCTATTTTCGGAGCAGTTTTCGGTCGTAGATGCGGTAGCGTTTTGTGGGTCGAGCACCCATATCTCTTGCGGCGCGGTTCATAAGGGCATTGCCCTCCAGCACCCACCCCAGCTCGCCTTCGGGATAACCGATGGCTGGCGAGACCTGCGCTATCTTTGAATAAAATAATAGGTCGAGCCCCGTGCGCCGGTGCTCCTTCACAACCCCCATTGTGATTATGCGGATGCGATGGATTTTGCGCTTCATCCAGAGCACCTTTGCAATCCCAAAAGGAAAGAGTCGCCCGTTCAATTTCTTCAGAACGATATTGAAGTCGGGGAGCGCAAGTATGAAACCGACGGGTTCGCCTTTGTGTTCGCCGATGTAAATGAGGCGTGCATCGGCGATGGTGCGCATCTCTTCTGCGGTCTTTTGAAATTCGGCATCCGTCATCGGGACGAAGCCCCAGTTCTTCTCCCAGGCGGAGTTGTAAATCGTGCGGATGATGCGCATCTCCGAATCGAGATGACGAAAATCTACCTGTCGTAGCTTGACATTGGAACGCTTTTGCAATTGCTCTGCCACCTTACATATTCGGCTATATGTGAAGATTGTATTGTCGAGGTGATAGCAGAGGAGGTCTTTTGCCTTTGAGAATCCTGCATCCTCGATGAGTCGCTCATAATATGGATAATTGTAGGGCATCATAATATAAGGCATTTCATCGAAGCAATTTGTGAGAAGACCACAGGTTTCATTCGTGGAGAAATTCATAGGACCGCGTAGTGTATCCATACCTTTAGAGCGGACAAAATCGGCTGCCGCCTCGAAGAGTGCGGTAGCGACTTCCTGCGATTCGATGCACTCAAAAAACCCGAAGAAGCCAATGCGGTCGTTATGAAATTTATTATGGTTATGGTTTATGTGAGCAGAAATCCTGCCAACTATGCGACCGTTATCTTCCGCAAGGAAGAGGCGCACATCGGCGTGTTCGTGGAAAGGGTGTTTACCGGCGGTGAGGAGTTTTTTCTCATCAGAGATAAGGTTAGGCACCCAGAAAGGGTTATGGCAATACAACTCGTGCGGGAACGCAACGAACCGATGGAGGTCTTTCTTTGATATTACAGGACGAATTGTTACAGACATATTAAATGAGGTACCAATGCCCGATTGGGCAATAACAATGCAGATATCTAAGCGCCGTTGCTACGAATAAGAACCCACTTTCCCATAAATCATCTCGAGGTGATATTCGAGGGACTCTTTATGAATCGGATGCTTCTTCAATGCCAGGGGTTCCCCGATGCCACTTACGGTGTTATCAATGCTCATAAGGGTGAGTTTCGTGGGATGCAACGCAATTACCCCATAATCAAACATAGCATGATGAAGGGGACAGAGCACAATCATATTGGTTTCTTTATCTATTCCACTATGCGGCATTCCAAGAGGACGAAGGTGATGGGACTCGGCATATTTCCTTCCACCGGGAACCATAAAAGTTGAGGTGCATATCTGGCAGTGTGAATCATATAAAGCCTTTAAGAAGCGGCTGAGTGCATTGTCGCGAATAATTCTGTTCACGGTGAGTGTCTTTCGCATCAAGATTCTGGTTTTATCAGCCTTACCCAATGCGGATGGTGCCTCCCCGTGCAAATCCGTGGCTTCTTGTTTTTTTAACAAAGACCACCTTTCCCGCCATTCCAAAAATTTGCCGATACCCTGTTGTTTCCAATATTCACTGGTGGGATTGAAATCTTCACCCGTAACTCCTTTGACGTATTCAATAAAAACCGAAGATGTCTTATGCATTAAGCCGCGAGCCTGTGTTTCCCGCAGTTGAATCTCTAACTCTTTATCAAAGAACTTTCGCAATTTCTGAACAAGGGAGATTTTCTCTCCCATTATTCTTTTTTCCACGAGGTCGAGGTAAAACTCGAAACCTATCTCAATTGCATTTTCGTTCTTTCTCCATGCAATTCTATCGAGGGGGTTATTCATATCTTTCTCTCTACCGTCTACGCCGGTATCTTTAAGGGGAGATCTGGAAAGCAATAGTTACTGATGTATTCATATATCTCCTGGTTTACATTCGAGGTCTGTAAATAGTCATCAAAGGTATTTGCTCTATTTGTTTCTTCTGCCTCCTCCCAGTTTTCCCGTTCCATCTCCAGTAATATTTCCCTGACGTCTTCGGGGGCTGGTCTCACAATCTTGAAGCGCGTTGATAACTGTATTGGTTCGGCTCTGTCAGCATCAAAGCTTCTGACGAGGAAACGGTTGCCGGAAAATGTATCGAGTTCATCTGCAATCCTCTGCGGCATAAACACGCGCCCCCCAGAAATCACTAAAGAGCCAAGGCGAAAATCCCCTCATTCGATGTAAAACCTGATGTCTATTTTTTCGTCTTCCAATTGAGCATAATCGAAGACATGAAAGCCATTGGGGTTAATTCGCAGGTCAGAATCAGAAACGACCAGTGAGTAATCCCGGCTCAGAGAGAAAACCGGCTTGCAAAATTTCAATCTCTCTATGAACAATTTTGTCCTGCTATCAGAGGGGAGTTCATAAAACCCCATATTCCGATGACCGTTTTCCACAATGATGGAACCGTCACAGGTTACGTTCCACCCCTGCCATAGACCTCCGAACTTGACCAGTGAAATCATAGGCTTTTCCTTTTGATAGAGGTCAGACAGGATAACAGGATTAGACGGGATTGATAATCATCCTGAATATCGTGTCCATCCTGTCAAAAAAAACATTTTTTTCAAACAGGTAAGCTATTACAATAAATGATATTTTTTGTGCGAAGAAAATGCCAACGATTTATTTTATGAGACCTAATTTTTTTGCGCCTTTGTAGATGATGTCGAGGGCACGGTCGAGCTGCTCGTCTGTGTGCGTCGCCATAACGCTTATGCGTAAAAGCGCTCGGTTCGCCGGGACGGCTGGACTCACTACCGGATTTACGAAAATCCCTTTATCGTGCAGGTATCGCCACATCTTGAAGACTGCCGTATTGTCTCCGAGTATCACCGGGATTATGGGCGTCTCGGCGACACCGGTGTCAAACCCCATTTCTTTGAGAGTGTCCAGCATTTTGTGTGTATTGTGCCAGAGGCGCTCACGTCGCTCCGGTTCTTTTTCGATGATGTCAATTGCCGCTAAAACGGCAGCCGCAGCAGCCGGCGCTGGACTTGCGCTGAATATTAACGCACGTGAGTGATGCTTTAAATACTCCACTACCGCTTGTGAACTGGCAATAAACCCACCGATGGATGCAAATGACTTTGAGAACGTCCCCATAATAATGTCCACCTGGTCGGTTAGACCGAAGTGGTCTGCGGTGCCATTGCCGCGACTCCCCAGAACGCCGATTGAATGCGCATCATCCACCATCACTGCCGCACCGTATTTTTGCGCCAGCCTCACAATATCGGGCAACTTGGCAATGTCTCCCTCCATACTGAAAACGCCATCAACAACGATGAGTTTGCCGCCCTTGCTACAATCCTTGAGGCGCTGTTCAAGGCTCTCCATATCGTTGTGGGTAAATTTAATGGTCTTGCCGAAGGATAGGCGACACCCGTCAATGATACTGGCATGGTCAGCCCTATCTATGAGGACATAGTCATCTCTGCCGACGAGTGCAGAGATTGTGCCGAGGTTTGTCAGCACACCTGTGGTGTAGACGAGAGCCGCCTCTTTATCCATAAACTCGGCGAGGCGCTCCTCGAGCTTGATATGGATTTCGAGTGTGCCATTTAAGAAGCGCGAACCGGCGCACCCGGTGCCGTATTTCTCGGTTGCCTCAATGGCAGCTTTCTTCACACGGACGTCATTAGTGAGTCCCATATAGCTATTCGAGCCAAGCATAAGCATCTTTTTCCCGCCAATTATAACCTCGGTATCTTGCGGCGAGCATATTACGCGGAAATATGGATATAGCCCGGCAGCCCTCGCCTCATCCGGAGCGGTGTATTTCATGCACTTTTCAAATATTTGCGGGACCGGCGGTGTTGCAGGGTTTTGTGACATCATAATTTTCTCCTGTTTGTATCAATGCGCCGGAAGCGTAAAGTGTGATTGGGGCATCTATACGTTCTGGCTATAGGCAAAAATCTTAATGTTAGTGCCTGTTTTTCCAGAGGAAAGTCAAGGTTAATATATAGCCGGTTTGTCGGTTTATTGGTTGGAAGTTGGAAGTTTCCGCCTGTGGTGGATTCGACATTCACCCTTTTTGCCTGTCAGTCCGCATCGTGCATGAGGACACCCCCATCCCCGGCACCCAACGCCCAATGCGCCCAACATCTAAACCTTCTTTGCAAGAATATTAGCGGGGGAAATTATTCATGGTTGATTTTTATAGACGAAAGGGGATTTATCTTTCATAGTTTGCTCATTGTTAGCGGATTGAAAAGAGATGGTCCGTCCGCGCTGGCAAATGGGCAAGAGCGAAAGTTCAGAGATCAAAGTTGGATGTTCGATGTTCAAAATTCGGTGTTCGGCATTTATGAACGCAACACCGAAACCGCGTATGGCAATTAGCCGTCTCAACGTGCTAACTATTATGATACCATAATCCTGACCTCGAAAGGACTAAAGTGATGTTTCACAAAACACTCACCTCATTAAAGAACAGCATTATTGCAGGCATAATCGTCATCATCCCGATCGCGGTTACGTATGTGGTTATGCGGAGCCTGTTTAATATCTTCCGGGATTTATTTCGCCCTGTGCTGAATCGGTTTTTTCCTTTCTTACACAGTTCTGCACTGGAGGCGATTATAGCCTTTTTGCTGGCGGTATTGGTCATATATATAGTCGGGCTACTTTCTGCATTTCTGGCTGTAAGGCGCCTGATGGGCTTCGGGGAGAAAATCCTGGCGAGGATACCGCTTGTAAAATTGCTTTATCTCACAACTAAACAGGTCATAGACGCTGTTGCCTCGATGCAGAAGATGTCTATGAACAAGGTCGTCATTATCGAGTATCCAAGAAAGGGCATAAGGTGTTTCGCTTTCGTAACGGGACAAGTCCGCCCTGAAGGTCAGGATCAAGTCTTTGTCAACATCTTCCTTCCCTCAACGCCAAACCCGACAACGGGCTTTTTCCTTATGCTCCCGAAAGAGGATGTCTGGGATGTCAATCTCACAATGGAAGAGGCGATGAAGATGATAATATCCGGCGGGATACTTGTGCCTCCTCATTTAGAGCTCAAGCCATATACCTCACTTCCCGCCGATAAATTAAAACGCCCAGAGGGGATAAACTGACTGTCTCATAATTGGTGCGGGGAAATGATGAGAGGCAAAATTTACATCATCGCGGCTATGTTCGCTTTAGTGCTCCTTTTCACAGGATGCGCAGGGACGCCCTTTTTCAGAGATTATGAAAAAGTCGCTCAACACTTCCGCCAGGACGTCCTCAATTTTTACGACACCGCATCGGATGCCTATTTTATACTCGGTTATGAATATTTCGAGCTGGCGAAGGAATTCGAGAAAAAGGGAGACGCCGAACAGGCGGCTTACTATAAGCAGAAGGCAATGCTCTATTACAATATAAGTAAAGACCTGAAGAATGCCGCCGCCCAGACCCGTCGCCTCTCCACCAGCCATTGAGATATCCAGACACTTCAGCTCTTTGATAAGCTTTTACATTTTGACCCGAATCCAGCTATAAGACACTGGATTGAGGTGTTTTATTTAGCCAGAATCTCATTTTGAGAGGAACTTTGGGTTCGGGGAGTTACGTTGAAAAGTCAATCGGTTTTCCTCGAATTATCTTTTGACAGATTGGGTGAATGGTATAAGGATTGAGTCAATCTGAGGAGAGGAGGGCAGAAATGGGAAAAGAAAACAGAAAACGCATCTCGGCATTTCAGGTATTTACGTTTCTCGTGGCGGTGGCGGCATTTGTAATGAGCGCTGTATCGCTCTTTCTGACATACGATAACGGCAGACTGGTGAAAAATGCCCATATTGTGCTTGATGAGGTGCGCACCAGCCTTCGGGAGAGAAAATCTACGGTCAAACCCGCTCCCGCAGAGACCGGTGCCGAAGAATCTCCTGAACGACAAAAGGTTTTAGAGAAACTTAAACGGACGATACGGGAGGCACGCTCTCGCCTGAAAGGGGGAAAAAATTATAATGCTGCGCTTAAGAAAGTTGAGGAACTGAAATCTGATTTGCAAAGCTATCAAGAGAAATGGGGCATAAAATCGCACGTTGCCTTTGACGACTTAAAACGGGAGGTAACAAAGAGCGTTGCTGCCCTGAAAGAAAAGGCGTCCAATGCCGGCAGTCGGCTGGACAGGCTCGCTAAACGTCTTGACTCTTTTCTGCACACAGAAAAAAAGTCTGCCTCTGAGAAACCAATCCCCTCTTCCGGGAAATAGTTTTTTCAAAATACAAAAGTGTACCACTCATTATGAGGCATCCTTTCCGCCTTGAAAAACTGCTTGCAGAATCCCCTCGACCGGGACATTCTATTACTGCCTGATACGGGACAATAATTTGCGGGCAATGTATGCATTTCTGGCTTAAGGATATGTGGGACTATGACGGCTTTACATTCAAGAGTCAGTGGCAGGTATTCTGGGGAACGGCAGGAGGGCAAAGGAGGTGCCCATAGTCGCAAAAGAGGTGCTTGAAAAAAAGAAGGCACGCACAATTGCGGTTATCAAACGATTGTCTTTTGTGTATCTTTGTCGAAGAAGTGGGACTTTTTCATATCAATGAGGAGTTTCTTCGTCTCGTCAATTTCCGCTTTTATATGTCCGTCAAGACGGGCAATAAAAGGCGTCTTACCGGTGGTGAGATAGACGTAAATTTCCGCACCCATCGGCTCGACAATCTCTACCGTTGCCTTGATGGGTTCCATCGAGGGTCGCTCACGTATAGCCGCATCTGGCTCATAAAGGTGTTCGGGACGCATACCGAAAAAAATCTCCCTGCCGGTATAAGGAGCCAGAGCCTCGCGAAATTCAGGCGGGATTTTTACCTTAATATTTCCCTCATCAAACACTATGTTCTCGCCCTCGCTAATGATGCGACCATCCATGAAATTCATCGGTGGACTGCCTATAAAGCCCGCAACAAACTTGTTGTGGGGGCAGTCGTATAACGTAATAGGTTCGTCTGTCTGCTGGATTATGCCATCTTTAAGAACAGCGATGCGGTCTCCCATAGTCATTGCCTCAATCTGGTCGTGGGTAACGTAAATCATAGTCGCCTGCAGGCGAGAGTGGAGTTTGGATATCTCGGTGCGCATCTGGACACGGAGTTTGGCATCGAGGTTGGAGAGAGGCTCATCAAAGAGGAAGACTTTTGGTTTGCGCACAATTGCCCTGCCGACCGCGACCCGCTGGCGTTGACCTCCCGAAAGCGCCTTTGGCTTTCTATCGAGCAGATTTGAAATCCCCAGAATCTCC
This sequence comes from uncultured Candidatus Sumerlaeota bacterium, assembly GCA_964526215.1. GTDB lineage: Bacteria > Sumerlaeota > Sumerlaeia > MWCT01 > MWCT01 > CAZGKP01. Next base: position 5,140 of record CAZGKP010000038.1, on the reverse strand, counting down.
GCAGTGTCCCGAACCCGTTTATCTATCTCCGCCCGGGGATACTTGCGCAGCTTCAGTCCGAATGCCATATTCTTATACACCGACATATGCGGGTAGAGTGCATAATTCTGAAAGACCATAGCGATGTCGCGGTCTTTAGGGGGGACATCATTCACCAGGCGTTCGTCTATATATATCTCCCCCTGAGATATCTCTTCAAGACCGGCAATCATCCGTAATGTGGTGGATTTCCCGCAACCGGATGGTCCGACCAGCACCAGAAATTCCTTGTCTTTGACATCCAGTGAGACATCGTCAACAGCCACGACGTTTCCGGGGAAAACCTTGGTAACACTGTCAAGTTTTACCTCTGCCATATAGCCTCAAACCTCCTTCTTTGGTTTTTCCCCATTCAGAGTTGTATGTATAAAGAATCCGTTTTGGAAATCAAGTAGATTTTTCAGATTCCTTTTTTGCCCGTGGGACAAAGAATGAAAGCAATTTTATTAAAGCAGGCTTAAGGTCTTTGCGGTTCACCACAATATCAATAAAGCCGTGCTCTTTTACAAATTCCGATTTTTGAAACCCCTTTGGCAATATCTGATTGATGGTTTGTTGAATAACCCGCGGACCGGCGAAGCCAATCAGGGCGTCCGGCTCGGCAATGATAACATCGCCCAGTGAGGCGTAGCTTGCCATTACGCCGGCGGTTGTGGGATTTGTCAGAACGCTAATATATGGGAGGCGTTCTTCATTAAGGCGGGCAATCTCCATCGAGGTTTTTGCCATTTGCATCAGAGACAGAATCCCTTCCTGCATCCTTGCCCCGCCCGAAGCTGAAATCACAATTACGGGGAGGTGTTCCTCAAGCGCATGTTCAAAGGCGCGCGTAATTTTTTCCCCCACTGCCGACCCCATACTACCGCCGCCAAAGTTGAAATCCATAACTGCCGCTGCCACACGATACCCCCCGCAGAGTGCGGTTCCCGTAATCACGGCATCATTGAGACCGGTCTTTTTCTGATAAGATGCGATGCGTTCAGTGTATTTTTTCGAGTCATTAAATTCAAGCGGGTCAGCAGACGCAAGAGAGGTATTCTCCTCGACAAAGGAATCGGGGTCAAAGGTATATGCGATACGTTCACGGGCGGTGAGTCTCTCGTGGTGATTGCATTTTGGACAGACCTTCATATTATTTTCAAAGTCTCTGGTATACACAATATTAAGGCACTGACTGCACTTATGCCATAGCCCATTCGGTATGCGGTCCCGGCGTTGCGGGGGAGGCAAAATAGTGTATTTGCGTTTCCTGAACCAGACCATAAGAACTTTCCTGTTTGTGTGTATCAACTAACAGAACGGTATCCTATGAAACATCCCGTCGCTCTGTCAAATAGAAATCGCGAAAATGAATGGGATGGCTCGAGGAGATTTTGGCCGTAGCCTTATTGAGATATCTGATGGGTCTTGGAAGTAAGGGTATGGGGTTGTTAAAGAGCAGTCATTATGATTCGCCGCGGTGCCGCTCACGAAAGGGTGAAAATGAGCTGCTCATTCACTCCATAAATCGCATCGGGAACGGGAAGGGGCGCTGGGCATAACCTGATACCCAACCCCCAATTAAATTTTCGGGATAGTCTAAGTTACCGGGAGCATCGTGCTGGTTTTTGCTACGCATCCTTTGGAGGGAACTGCTATCGCTATTCAGTGTGTTTTGAGGATTAATCAAAAGATGTCCACTTTTCTCTTTCCAATAGTTCGTTGCGCGTAATTTTAATTTGGCGCTCAACCTTGTAGTCAACGCCAAAGGCGACGGTGGTTGAGAACTGCATAAAGGGCGTTTTGCCGTTTTCCACGTCGGAGTTTTTGTAGGTTGCCCAGGGCGGGGTATTCTTGATGGGGAGATTGTTCCCCTTTGAGACCGTCAGGCGTGTGTTTTCCAGCTTACCGAAATAATACCATTTGAATATGCCATCTGCAGAATCCGCCTTTGAGGCATCTGCGGGAATCCACTTATCGTCCGGTAGATAATATTCAGCCCACACGTGAAAGCCGGTTTTGTCGGCAAACCACAAGCCAGCCACAAAGCGTGCCGGAATCCCCACAGCCCGGCATAGTGCACAAAATAGATACGTGTACTCGCCGCAATCGCCCTTACGTGTCTTGAAAATAATAGTCGCTCCCCGCTTCTTTGGCGGATACTGGTAACTGACATTTCGGAGCACCCATTCGAAGATTTTATGCACCTTCTTTTGTGGGTTCTTTTCATCTCCAACTATCCGGTGTGCCGTGTTGCGGATTTCTTCAGTCAATTCAATCCCCGGCTCATTTTTTGTGTAAAACTTGTAAAGGTGGCTGGTTGTGTCGTATCCACCCACCTTGTGGGGATTCACCTGAAAATCAGTCTCATAGCGGACAAGCGAGATACACCGCCGCAACTCAATTGTGCCCCTGCCAGAGATTGGTAACCGGCTCGTGAGATTCCAAAAAGATATACGGTTTCCATTTTCGGCATCTGTATAAGTGTTGGCGGGAGGGATAGAATAACGGATACCCTTTATCTTCTGGTTATACTGGTCTGTCGGTTCAGCGCACCAGAGATACAGAACGGGTTCCTGCCCGCCTTTTATGCCCATCTTTTGTCTCAGTCTTGCAAGTTCAGCTCCCCGGTATATTTTTTTTATTTGGTAGCGAATGATGAGTTCACCCTCTAAGAGGCGTGGATTCTTTACCGCACTGGATGGTTCAGAAATGGATTTCTTTCCCGGTGGCACCTCGGTCATTTCCCGAAGGACAGGCGGTGTTTTCGGCGCGGCACAGGCAAACAGAAACACCACCGGGATAATGAATAGGTAAATATTCCGCATAAACAGTTTCCCATTTCGATAGTGATATCCCTTTCTATATTAAACCGGCTTCTAAGATTGCAAGCCCTAACCCAACTTTCGCATTTCGTGTTTTTTGTAGTGCCTTTGCGAAAGTTGGCATAAACGGGTGCATCTCTCGAATTCGGGAGATGCCCCCGCCCTAAACAACCGGTAGGCAAATTCTATAAAAGATTGACATTAGCTCACTGTAGTTTGTATTTACTACTTTACTTATGCCTAAATCCAGAGGCAAAATTTTGACACTATTAAGGAATAAATATCTCTCGTAGAGGGCGCAGAGCAAGAAATCAGTTCCTAATCTAATCTCTGCGACCTTTGTCCGCCTAAGGCGGATGAGGCTTGATTTAAAATTTCAAATATCTTTGGCTAAATTTTAACTTGATAGGAACGCAACATCAACAAAATGTTGTAGACATTGGGGCTTTAAGCACCAAACCCGGTTGAAAGAGGTTGGTCTTTGTTACGTATGCTAAAAGTTGTGGGAATAAAATTCTCCGAAAACTCTATGCCTATCTATTATGACGATAATGGGCTCGATCTCCGGGAGGGAGATTTTTGCATGTGTCCGGTGGACAAACGCCGGGAGGTTGGCTTCGTGAGCTCAAGGGAGTCTCGTTGTTCCCAGCTCACTGAAAAGAGCAAATATCCCAAGGTCATCCGTAAGGCAGAGACGGACGAGATTGAACAATGGAAAAAACTCAAACAGCGCCAGCGAGAAACTATCAATATCTGTAAACAAAAGGCACAGGAGCATAACCTCTTAATGAAGATTACGGATGTCCACTTTGACGATGAAAAAAATAAGATAATCTTCCACTTCACAGCCGATAAGCGTGTGGATTTCCGCGAACTGGTGCGCGACCTGGCAACCGCGCTTCACTCACGGATTGAACTGTGGCAAATCGGTGTGCGCGATGAGGCAAAACAAATTGATGGTATGGGCGTATGCGGTCATCGCCTATGCTGCGCATCCTTCATAAAGGAATTTCAACCCATTACTATTCGCCTTGCGAAAGACCAGGATATATTCCTCTCCCCCACGAAACTCTCCGGTGTATGCGGTCGTTTGATGTGCTGTCTGGCTTACGAAGAAGAGCAATATAAACAACTGGCGGAAGGTGCCCCCATTCTGGGCTCATACGTCCGCACGGAAGATAACACGGAGGGAACAGTGATTGAGAGAAACCTCATAACTCAAACTTTCGTTCTCCAGGATGCCAATGAGAACAAGCATACCGTAAAACGCCAGGACATAATCGAGGTGAAGCCGCCTGACAAATCCCCCGGTGATAATTCACAGGGACAGTCCTCATAATTCGCTACGGCACCTCCAAAAAGGATAAAAACATCAGCCACAGACGGACTCAACGGACAAACCGACCAAACTGACTAAACCGACTAATTTTCAGAGCAGATACAAAAAGTCTTTGACAAACATAAACCCCTCATATTCTAATAGCAATTGCCTTTGGCGAAAAGAGTTATTTTTAACGAGGGACAATATGCTTTCGGAGAAAGAAAAGAAAAAAGTATGGGAAGCTGCAAGGGTCTGTTTCGGGGAAATCGGCATTGAAGAAATGACACTGGAAGATGTGGCCCACGAATCCGGCATACCGGAAAGAAAAATCAAGGCGACTTATCCCGACATCAATGCCCTCACCACCACCCTGATGTCTGGTGGGTTTGATGCCGTGACCGAGCTGCTGGAAAAAAGCGTAACTGCCCGGGGTAAAGCCGATGTGAAGATATCGCGCTTTGTCAAAGCTCTCCTCACCGATTACGAAGTGCACGCCCCCCTTTTCAAATTGGTCTCAATCAACTTTGAGACACTGGATAATGAAGACCTTTTGTTGCGAAATCTCCTCACAAAGAAACAAATTGACCGTTATCGCCGCAACACCACCATTATCGGTCGCCTGATAGCAGAGGGACAGTCCGAGGGCATTTTCAGAAAAACCGACCCGCTCGAATGCGCTTATCTCTTACGCGGAATTATTCACGGTGCCATCCGCTACTGGAGCGCCACAAACTACGAAGGCAGACTGGCGGATTTTTCTGATATAGTGATGCGCATATTCCTCACCGGTGTCTATAAATAAAAGCGCTAAATTAAGTAATCGGTAGCAATCTGGCAGTTTGAAAAAAAATAATGGAATTGGTTAGTCCGTTAATCCATTAGCCCGTTGAGCCCGTTTGTCGTTGAATGTTGGATGTTCAATAGACATATTGCGTGATAAAGGCGTAAAAATAAATAAATCCCCGCCCCGTCCCGT
>CAZGKP010000037.1:0-22283 GCA_964526215.1 uncultured Candidatus Sumerlaeota bacterium | reverse complement strand
AGTTCATAGCACCTTGTTAAATCAGGTGCCAATACTTTGTCAATTACCAAATTTTATTAACGTTGTGATTTACGTAGTGTCGTTGTGGTGGCGAATGGAAGGCGAAAGTAAAGAAACGCAAAACGTTCTCCGTTGGGAAAAATAACACCAGGTGGCTTTTTTCTTCCTGGCTAAAACAAAAACCGCCGCTTCACCCTTATGGAGGTCTCCTATCCTTGCCCACATCTCGGCTTCTCTTTGTTCGGCAGAAGCAAGTTAAACTACTCGAAGCCATTCAGGCCAACTGAGGGCAATATCGGTGACAGCCTGAACCTCTATTGACACGCTATGTGGCAATAAAATCTCACCCATATTCTTCAGGAGTGATAAGATACGAGCCTGATGCAGATGAATAATGGGTCCTGCGTCACAAACGACTATGTTCATCTGGTTTTCCGCGCTTCCTTTTTCGCCCATTCGATGTCTTCACGTGCAAAACGTTCTATCAGTTCAATCCTGTTTCGCCGGACAAATTCAGAGAGTGCAGCCAATAAGACATCCAGTTCAGAATTGAAAAAACCAGCCTTCACGTAGCCTTCTATGGCAGCGGCGAGGTTATCCGGCATATCAATAGATATAGTTTTCATCCTAATTCTCCTTCCCTCCAAGTCAACCGATGCGATAATTTTGACCTGCGGGGCATAATCGTGCGGGTCAGGTGGTCAGATTGTTCTCAAAAAACGCATAACGAATGGGTATTTGAATTAGCCCCTTTATTGGTTTAACTAGCGGATAGGTTCAGGAATAAAGTCTTTCACGTCAAGTAATTTGTTGGCAATTGCGGATTGCGGAATCATTTCTATAGTTTTGGGAGAGGTCCGTGGCGAATCATAATGATTGATATGCAAATTCCACGCAACAGCGCGAAGTTCATATACCGGTTGCGGGTTTGAAAGTCGTGGTTCGTCAACCGGTCTGTGATGAATTACTACGGGAGTAGCTTTTCTATGCGTCTTTCTAAATCTCTGGCAACTGTGCGGATTTTGCGATTTCCGTCTATCACCTGAAAACCGTATTCCTTCTGCATCAACATAAACTGTTTGTTTATCCTGTGTTGATACTTGAAGAAGCTCTTGAACACATCTGGCGATAGACCGATGTCCATACCCGATTCCCAGTAATCAAGCGTTGCCTTTTTCTGGAAATTGCGCTCGATGAGGAGCTGGGGGCTGACCTTCAGATAAAAGACGGCATCCGGTATAACGGCGAGGCTGTATAATGATTTGATCCAGGCGGGGTCGGCACCCCTGACAATTGCCCGCACCATCAGTGTATATATGTATCGGTCGGCAAGGACAACAAATCCGGCACGTAAAGCCGGGATGATTACGTTTTCGACCTGGTCTGCAAAATCCGTTGCGTAAAAGAGATCGAGCGTGATGGGACCCAGAACCTTGCTCTGTTGCGCAACGATGAGCTGCTTGGATATGAGGGTTGAACGCTTCAGTCCAACGTTTACGACCGCATAGCCCTTGTGTTCGAGCCACTGGGTCAGTATGCCGATTTGTGTGGAGCGCCCGGAGCCATCCGCTCCCTCGATGACTAACAGGTGTCCCGATAGTTCATCAGGATTTACATTTGGAGGTACAATGTTGTAAAATTTTTTCGGCGTCATTTTGCACTTTTCCATTTGTATTGAGATAGTTCAATTTGCTTTCGGACAATCTCGCGCAGTTGTTCCTGCTGCTTCTCGACTGGCTGTGTGGCATCAATCACAACCATATTGTATTCTTTAACAATCTTTAAGTATTCCTCATTTATCTTTGTCTGAAAGATTTTGAAGCTCTCGTAGCGGCTATTGGCAAGGTGGAGGTCCATCCCCGCCTCATGATACTTAAGCGTGGGGCGAGCAGAGAGGATGCGCTGCAGGGCAACCCCGAGTGGCACCTGGAAAAAGAATGTAATTGTTGGACGAACTGCAAAGCTATAAAGGCGTTTCAGCCAGCCGGGGTCGCAATTACGTACAGCATCCCTGGCGAAGGCGGTATAAATGTAGCGGTCGGAGAGAACGATGTAACCTGCGCGCAAAAGGGGCAGAATCTGGCGCTCATAGCGGTCGGCAAAATCGGTGCAATGAATAAGGCAGAAGGTCGTCGGGGTTAAAAGATGTCGCTTTTTTGCCTTTTTAGTAGCCGGTTTTACCGCAACCGACGAATTCCATTCAGTGAAGTAGACCTTGCAATTCTCAAGTTCGAGCCACCGCTTCAGGAGGTGAATTTGTGTTGATTTCCCCGAACCGTCCAGACCCTCTACTGCAATGAGTGCGCCCGGAAAATCGCTTATCTTTGGTGTGACAGGCATCATTATGTTATTCCCTCATAACGGAGAAAAGTAAAGAATGGTTTCTTAACATATTCAAGTGAAAAAATAATTAGATAGTGGATGTACAGGAGTCAATAAAAAATCAGATAGTGTTTTGTAGCCGCAACGGGCAGAGCTTAAAATGTCAACAGTAGGTAGTTTGCAAAAATGATACATCGGTGCGCTACTTTCTTTTCCCATGGGCTGCCCAGTAATCATTTAATATGAGCTGGGCATTGTCTTGCATTCTCTTGACGGCAACGTTGAGGGCAGATTTGTCTGATTCATCAAGCGGACCGCTCTGATGCCGGTTGATGATATGCCCATTTTTGTCGGGCACCTGCCGCAATAAGATTAGCTGGAGCTGCTCACTTATGACGGTGTCAATATTGTGCCAGGCGGGGTGAACGGGTGGACTGATGGCAGCCGGAATCGTGTCAACAATATATTTGTAGTTTGGGTCATCTTTGAAGATGTCTTTGAAGCTCATCCGGCTGGGTAGGACGCCCGCTTCACGATTTATTTCCTGCCCCACCTCGAGTGTGAGCCATCTGGCAAAACGCGTTGCGGCATCTGTCCGCCCTGGGTCATCGGGGCGATTGAAAACCATATATGACCCGACACCGTATGATGCCATTATCTGCTTGTGTCCCGGCATTTGAGGATACTGGACAACGGCAACGTTCAGGGGAGGAGGTGCTTTGGCATTCGGGTGTTGTTTGATAAATTCAAGCCTGCGCTGGTTCTGGACTTTGACAGCAAGGACAGCCCACAGTCCCTGGCAGGAAACGGCTACTCTGCGCTGTTTGCCCGAAAACGCTGTCCAGGTGGTGGCGTCCGTGATACCGCCGGAACCCGGCAGACTTATCTTATATGTGTATTCCATATCCAGAAGATGCTGAATCCCGCGTCTGGTTGCGGCAGAATCAATCAGCATACGGCGTCCATCATCGCTCATAATCTTCATCCCCTCGCCGAAGAGGAAGGGATATGCCTCCCACTTTTCATTGCCCGTATTAAAGCCCACGCCATAGACGTCAAGCTTGCCGTCTCCATTGCCGTCAAAAGTGAGGCGTTTCATTTTTGCGATGAATTCATTCCACGACCAGTGCCCGTTTTTCGGGAGCGCCACGCCGCGCTCTTTGAAGACGTCGGTATTGCAAAGCATCACCATTCCCTCTTTATACCAGGGGAAGGCGTAAGTGGTTCCCTGCCACTGGGCGGCGCGGAGGATGGCGGGATAAATATCTTCGCGGAAGGTTTTGCCGGTAGGGTCGCCGGGGATGGGTTCATCGAGGTATTTGTCGAGCGGGGCAAGTAGCCCAGCCTGGACATATTTCGGGTCGAGGACAGAACCTGCGACATCGGGTGGACGATATGCAAAGGCGGCGATAGCCAGACGCTCGCCCCCTTTTGACCAGGAGAGGCACGTATATTGGATGTCTACATCCGGGTGGATATGTTCATAGCGAGAGATGGCATCTTCGAGCCAGCGCCTCACGGCAGGCATACGCGGAAAGTCCCAGAACATAATAAGCGTTTTCCCCTGTTCACCTCTCGGAGGCATACAGGATTCAAGCCCGAAAAGAATCAAAATCGAAAATAGAAAAATGAAAAACAGGTGTTGTCTCATTACATCGGTATCACTATATCTCCTCCCCGAATATTTCAAGCAATAACAGGGCAGACAATTTCGATTGAGATAAGCTAAAAAGATATGGGGCGAGGCAAAAACATTAAATCTGCTCCGAAAATTTATTTTTTGACAGGATAACGCGGATTGACACGGATGGTTTTTTATCCGTGAAATCCCTCCACAGGCGGGTAAGCCTGTCTAAAATTGTTCCGAAAATAAATCCGCGAATGTTCGCGAATTTCCGCTAATAAATATTCGCGTTCATTAGCGTAATTAGCGGATTATTTTCATCCTTTTGGGAGAGGCGAGAGCGGCAGGAATACAGCTCTGCCCTAAGAGAAGATTATTATGTAGTTCTTTTAGAGTGAGACAGTCGGCGAAAAAAAATAAGAGTTGAAGAATTAGGGTAATTTCCCGGAAACATCTTTCAAATCTTGCAATATCTGAATATGGCGTTTTATTGATTTTTTCCTTGACGCATCTTCTTTTCACGGGAATGTAACTTGTAAATTTTCGAATGAAGCCACAATTACAAAATTATCTTTATCTCTTTTTTACATTGGTATGACCACACATTATAGGAAAGAAGGAATCCCCGCTCAAATTTCCCTATTTACCAATCCTCTAATAGCCAGCCCGCATAATTCACGTAATTGCAAATATCAATTTCAGGTCGTAAGCGAGATAGAGTTTTTTAATATAATTAAAAAAGTAAAGAGGGGTGAGCAGTGAAAATTGGTGTATATGTCTGCCACTGCGGTGGCAATATTTCCGAGGTCGTTGACGTCAAGGGGGTAGCCGAGTTCTCCCGTAAGCAGGCGGATGTTGTCCTGACGCGCGATTATGAACATATGTGTTCTGAAATCGGGCAGAAGATGGTTCAGGACGACATCAAGGAGCACAAACTTGATAAAATTGTGATTGCCGCTTGTTCGCCTCAATTTCAGGGCATAACTTTTATGAGGACTCTTGAGGATGTGGGTTTGAGTCCTTATGTGCTCGAGATGGCGAACATTCGCGAGCAATGTTCCTGGCCCCATTTCGATACGCCAGCCGAGGCAACTGAAAAGGCAAAAGACCTGACCGGGATGGCGATTGCGAAGGCGCGCTACGCTGAGCCTCTGGAGCGTAAAACAAAGCCAATCGGCAAGCGTGTTCTGGTGGTCGGCGCAGGCGTGGCGGGTATTCAGGCATCGCTCGACCTTGGTGATGCCGGCTTTCAGGTCTATCTTGTTGAGAAGAACCCGAGCATAGGCGGCAGGATGGCGCAACTCAGTCGCACATTTCCCACCGAGGATTGCGCCGCCTGTATCTTAAGCCCCAAAATGGCTGATGTCCCTGTCAATAAAAACATAAATCTCCTCGTAAACTCCGAGGTTGAAAAGGTATCGGGCTATCTTGGAAATTTCCAGGTTACGATAAATAAAAAACCGAGTTATGTCAATCCAACCAAGTGTGTTGCCTGCGGGTTATGCGAGGAAAAATGCCCCGTAAAGGTTGTGAGTGAGGCAGATTTTGAGGTCGGACTCCTCCCCAGAAAGGCGATTTATCTCCCATTTGATTTTGCAGTTCCGCACGAGTATATCATTGATGAGAAGAATTGCCTTTTCCTCACGAAAGGGAGGTGTCGGCTCTGTGAGAAGATTTGCCCGCAGGATGCCATCGAGTTCGACCAGAAACCCGAAAAGATGAACATAACCGTTGACACCATTATTGTCGCCACCGGCTACGACGTATTCGATGCAAGAAACAAACCGATGTATGGTTATGGGAGATACAAAAACGTCATCTCATCGTTGCAAATGGAGCGATTCATAGCGAATGCCACAGCAGGCAAACCGATAAGAACCCACGGCAAAAGGATAGCCTTTATTCAGTGCGTGGGTTCCAGAGATGAGCAAATCGGCAGGGAGTATTGCTCGCGTATATGCTGTATGTATGCCACAAAGCTTTCGCAGCTCTTGAAGCGGGGAGACCCGAGTCGGGACATTTATGTATTTTACACCGATTTACGTGCTTATGGAAAGGGTTTTGAGGAATACTACAAGCGGGCGCAGCGCACAGGCGTAAAATTCATAAGGGGGCGAGTGGCAGAGGCAATTGAAAATCCCCAGACAAAAAAGGTTACGCTACGCGTAGAGGATACGCTCACGCGCCAGTTGCTGGAGTTTGAATTCGACCTTGTAGTGTTATCGGTTGGCTTACAGCCGAGCGAAGGAACGAATAAGATTGCCGAGGTGCTGAAGCTCGCCAAAAGCCCCGATGGTTTTATTCAGGAGGCGCACCCGAAATTCCGACCCGTTGATACACTCATTGACGGGATTTTTGTTGCGGGAACCGCACAGGGACCAAAGGATATTCCCGATACTGTGGCGCAGGCGAGCGGTGCCGCTGCAAGGGCAATCAGGCTTATGAATAGAGGTGTGATTGACGTCCCGCCCATAACCGCCTTTGTGGATGAGGATTTGTGCGATGGATGCGCATTATGTATCGAGCATTGCCCCCTCGAGGCAATAAGCATCTCTGATGGTTTGGCTGTGGTGAATGATTCTGTATGCACCGGATGTGGCATTTGTATTGCATACTGCCCGAAGGAAGCCCTCGACTTGCATTGCTACACAAATGAACAGATGGAGGCTCAAGTAGAAGCCGTCCTTGCGGATAAAAAGGATGGCAAAGTCAGGATTCTGGTCTTTGCCGACGATACCTGCACATATCGGCTTGCGGATAGTGTCGGGACAAATAAACTTGCCTATTCGACAGATTCACGCATTATCAGGGTTCCCAGCGGCGCAAGGGTTACGCCAAAACTAATGTTGAACGCATTTAAGCTGGGGGCGGATGGCATATTCATTGGTGAGTGTGAACAGAAAACTGCGCCTTTCCGCAATACAGTGCAGGCAATAGAGGACAATTTGACAATTGTCAGAGAGGCATTGAAGGCGGCTGGGATTTCCCCCGGCAGAATGCGTTACGCAACATTTGTTACCATAATGTTGCCGGGGCTTATCAAAAACATAAATAACCTCTCGGAATTGGCCAGAGAAGAAGGGGCGATACCGGTGGAGAAGCTCGCAGCGCTGGGTGAGGCGGTTTTGGCAAAAACGCCGAATTCTGAATAGTGAACTGTGAATTGAGAATTGTGAATATAGCGAATTCGAAAAAAGACGATTTTTGAATTTTGAATTTTGAACTTTGATTTTCGGATGGTGTGCTATGGTTAATAAAATTGTGGTTTCGGAGAAGAATATTGAATTCCTGAAGAAGGTTCAGGAATTGAGCGGCGAGGACATTATCGTTTGCGACCAGTGCGGCGTATGTTCCGGCAGCTGCCCTATGGTGGAAGAAATGGATATCACGCCATCAAATTTGATGAGGATGGTTCAGCTGGGGATTGAAGATGTGATGGAATCAAAGACGATGTGGCTGTGCGCATCCTGTTTTGCCTGCACTGCAAGATGTCCCCGCGGGCTTGACCTGTCCAAGGTAGCCGAGGCGCTCAGGTTGATTAATCTCCGAAAGGCGATTGACCGGATAGATATAAATAACCTCTCTGAGGATGAGATAAAAAGATTACCACAGATTGCCCTTGTCGGCGGGATGCGTAAGTTCACAGGTTGAGGCAGAAGAAATGAAGATTTCGTATTTCCCCGGATGCACATTGAAGACGTCGGCGCAGAACTTTGAGACGTCCGCTATCGCTTCGGCAAAAGTCCTGGACGTGGAGATGGTGGAACTACCGCGATGGAACTGTTGCGGTGTGGTTACTTCGCTTGCGACCGACGACCTGATTCATCACGTCGCCGCCATAAGAGACCTGGTGCGCGTTCAGGAGATGAACAAGAATGGATTGGTTAAAGATAACTATCGCCTCCTGACTTTATGTTCTATGTGTTTTCACACATTGAAGAGGGCAAACTTGCGTGTGCAGGAAAACCCCGATGACCTCAAGACCATCAATGACTTTATGTATCTGGAAGAGGATTACGAGGGGAAAGTGGAGGTTATCCACTTCCTGGAATTGTTGAGGGACACAATAGGATTTGACAAGGTCAAAGAGAAGGTAAAAAAGCCTCTCGGCGGATTAAAGATTGCGCCTTATTATGGCTGTATGTTGTTGCGCCCCAAAGAAGTTGGTATAGATGACCCCGAGGAGCCCACAGTTCAAAAGAACCTCCTCGGAGCACTCGGCGCGGAAAATGTTGACAATGCTTATGGTAAGCGGTGCTGCGGGAGCTATCAAACGGTGCGGGATAAATATGTTGTTGCCGATTTAGCGTATGACATACTCAGTCGTGCGCGGTTAGAGGGCGCCGATGCAATATCATTAAGCTGCCCGCTCTGTGCCTTTAACCTTGACAACCGGCAAAGAGAAGTGGTTGAAAAATACCCAGATTTTACACCGATGCCGGTTTTTTACTTCACTCAACTGATGGCACTTGCCTTCGGGCTGAATGAAGAAGTGTGCGGCTTCGATTTGAACTATATAGACCCAAGACCACTATTGAAAGAAAAAAAATTATAGGGTGAGGAACTATGGCAACAAAAACAAAGGTAGCAGAGGCGCCAGAGGCGCAGGTCGGCGAAAGTGACCTGATGGCACGAATCGCCGACGCAAACAAGGCGGTCGTGAAGGGCGTTGACGACAGCACCGTCGCCCACTGGGTAACTATCTACATTATGGGGCGGGCATATAAAGTGCCTGCCACGCTTACCATAATGCAGGCGATGGAGTATGCAGGCTATCGCTTCATCAGGTCGTGCGGTTGCAGGGCGGGTTTCTGCGGTGCCTGTGCAACTGTCTTCAGGAAATCGGGCGAATACAAACTCCAGGCTGCCCTTGCCTGCCAGACTCTCGTTGAGGACGGTATGTATCTTGTGCAGATTCCGTTCGCCCCTGCGGAAAAGGCAAGCTACGACCTGGATAAAGAAGATTACGATGTCTCAACGGTCTTCAAGCATTACCCGGAGGTGGCAAGGTGCGTCTCCTGCAATACCTGCACAAAGTCCTGCCCGCAAGACCTCGAGGTAATGGATTACATCCAGGCAATGATAAGGGGCGACTTTGAGGCAGTTGCAAAAACGTCCTTTGACTGCATCCAGTGCGGATTATGCGCAATGCGTTGCCCATCAGAGATTGTCCAGTATCATATAGCACAACTCGCCCGCAGGATGTATGGGAAATATGGCAGACCAAAAGAAAAGAACCTCCAGAAACGTGTGGGGGAGATTGAGAGCGGCAAATTTGAGGATGAGTTTAAAAAGGTAATGGCTTTGGGAAAAGAGGAACTTCAAAAGGTCTATATAAAACAACAGCAAACACGTGAGATCTATTAACGAAGGAGACAGTAAGGATGCCTGAATTCAAACTCATAGGCGGCTACCCGGAATATATGCGGGAATCCATCAAACTGGTGGAAAAGACCAGACCACATAGGATAGGCAAGGATAAACTCCCACGCCAGATGACGCCAAAAGAGAGTGAGGAAGTTCTAAATCAGTGCCACCCCGATTACACTCCGGGCGGAAAACGCCCATTGAAAATCGGGCAGAATAAGGGCGACATCGGGCCTAATGAAGTTGTTGATTTGCTCGAGGCTTATCCCCTCGTAGAGCCGGGCGAGCTCGACCTCTCTCACATAGATTACGATGTTGACCTCCTCATAGTAGGTGGTGGGCTTGCAGGGACATCTGCAGCACTCCTTGCAAACGATTCTGGCATCCCGAAAAGTAAAATCCTGCTTACAAACAAACTCCGCCACGGCGATGCCAATTCTATGATGGCACAGGGTGGAACTCAGGCTGCCGATAGACCCGAAGATAGTCCGATTCGCCATTATATTGATATTATGGGCGGTGGACACTACGCCAACAAACCCGATGTAGCAAAGGCTCTCGCAGAGGATGCCCCCAAGGTCATAAAATGGCTGGAGGGGCTTGGCGCCCTTTTCGATAAGGAAGAGAATGGCAACTTCGTTGAGCTCACCGGGGGTGGAACATCGAGACGCAGGCTGCACGCCTGCGAGGATTATACCGGGTTGGAGGAACTGCGTGTTTTAAGAGACGAATTCAGGAGCAGACAAATTCCCTGCCTCGAATACTACCCGGTAGTTGAGCTCCTGACAGATGGCAACAGGGTGACCGGCGCCGTCCTTTACAACGCAGAGACACGTGCATATAAAATAGTCCGTGCAAAAGCCGTAATTCTTGCAACCGGCGGTTTCGGCAGACTCCATATCCGCGGTTTCCCGACTACGAATCATTACGGCGCCACCTTTGATGGGGCAGTGCTGGCTTATCGTGTCGGGGCTAAACTCCGCGATACCGATACAGTCCAGTATCACCCGACAGGCGCCGCATATCCCCAGCAAATAATCGGACTCCTTTTAACAGAGAAGCTCCGCACCAGCGGTGCGCAACCACTGAATAAAGACGGCGAGCTATTTGTATTCCCATTAGAGCCAAGAGACGTCGAGGCATCCGCCTTTATACGCGAATGTTATATCCGCAACAATGGAATTACGACACCGACCGGAATGAAGGGTATCTGGCTGGATACGCCGCTTATTGACATCATAAATGGGGAAGGTGCGGCAGCAAAAGCCTTCCCGGCGATGGTCAGGATGTTCAATCGCTTCGGTGTTGATATGGTAAAAGACCCCGTGCTGGTTTTCCCGACACTGCATTATCAAAACGGAGGTGTGGAGACCGACCCGCGGGGCAAGACAAATGTTGAAGGGTTGTTTGTTGCAGGCGAGGTATCCGGAGGCGTGCACGGCAAAAACAGGCTAATGGGAAATTCCACCCTCGATTGTATGGTATTCGGGAGACGCTCGTGAATGGGTGCCGCTAAATATGTAAAGTCCGCCAAAAACTCCCGCAAACTCACAATGGAACACCTTAATAGATACATAAAGATGCTGAAAGACGCCGGTATAAAACCAGAACGCAAGGCTCCCATCCTCCTGCCGGATTATAGAGGAAAGGCGGTTCTTGCTCGTGTTATTGACATATTCTAATGCAGCCGACGGCTTTCCTATTCCCGCTCCAATCTCTCCGCCCCCGTTGATGCCACTTTATGCGTCTATGACTATACATAGCGTCATAAGCAACAGCGCATAGTAACAAATAGTTGTAATGTATTTCTATTAGGAAACCAGGAATGCAGGATATAAGATTATGTCTCATGATTTCCTGGCTTCCTTATAGACTGAATTTACCGCGTTGATAAAGGATACGGACAAGTCAAGATTTGCGCGAGTATTTATGTCGTCATATATAAAAAGGGGATCTACCTATTAAAATTCACGAATATCAGGCAAAAGAGATATATGATTCGTATGGCATAAAGACGGTGGAGGGTTATGTTGCGGCAACGCCCGAGAGACGTGTTTGGGGTCAGCGCCCAAAAGTGTTCAAATAATTGTTGATGCTCAAATGCGAACCGGGTTGTTTTCATTGTACAGTACGTCCGAAAAGAATCGCTCTTCCCAATTGCCTGGCGAAGTTGTTCCCATGTAATATCATCGGAGACGCCGGGAAAACCGGCGGTTGCGCGCCTCGGGGACGTCCACGCATTTGAAACAAATCCGGAACAATCCGCTCCAACGGCGCATTCTCCCTGACTCGAACCGCCATCGGTGTTGCTGTTCCCTGCACACAATCCAAGTGATATTCCCTCGAGATATTGCCTTGTGTTAGTTTCGCCGCCCCAGCAATATTTCGTTCCCGTCTTCCAGCCCACTGTGGGATGGGGACAGGTGACGCCAGAGCAGGAAGGTGTAATGTTCTCCTCGGTGCAATAGTAACGCAATGTGGCAAAATCCTCACTGATAGCGAGTATGCGGTCGCGTTTGACATCTTAACTGACATAACCTTCGTAGGAGAAATAATCGGCGGACAGTATCTGGGAAGCGATAAGAAGATAAATCAGTGTAAAGATATAAAAAAGATGCGCCACTAATTTATGGGTGCTGAATAGTTACATAAGATAAACTTTTCTACGCTGCAGAGCAGAGGTGGATCAAGGGTTTTGTCTCCCTTTATATGTCGAAAGGGGTCAGGATAAATAAATGGAAACTTCAGTGAAGCATCCACCCGGAGGCGGCCTGCGGGGATACCTTTTGATATTCGATGGGTCCGATATCGATGGCGTCACCGGATACACGCGGATTGCCGAAGTAGTCGAAATCGGGCATGGGAGACGTGGCCGAGGTTCCCGCGTCGATCCACTCGCTGGCGGGTGGAACGGAAAAATCACCGCCGTCAGGATTGATGAACTGGTTGGTGGACGTAGCGTTGCCGTCGCAATGTGGCAGAGCGTTGAGCTGTATATCATCCTGCGCGAAAAAATGGCCGCTCACCAGAGGGGAATCGTCAAGAATGTCGAAGAAACGGTTGTTTAATGCTCCGAAATCCGTGGTTCTCACCCAGAAATCCCTCACTTCGCCGAAAACGCAATTGACGATCCGGAGCGGTTGGGTGGTGGGATTATCCGCGGCTATGGTCCCAGCGTAGCCAACGGGGTGACGGAGCAATACGCTGTTCACCATGCGAAATGGGCCTTCTTCCGATATAATGGCCCCGTCGTTGATATCCGTGACGTCGTACAGGATGGTGTTGATCATCTCGCCGTTTCGCCAGAACTTGACGGCGTTGCGTCCCGTGCCCTGAATGAAGCAATTCACCACGGCAACGTCGAAGGATTTGGTGTCCACGCCGTCGTCGTCGATATTCAAGAGCTTGCAGTGATCGATCAAGACCCGTGAGCTGTTCACCACGGCGAAGGCGTCTCTGAAACTCGCGCCCGGATGCGCCTCGGTGTTGTTCACCGTGAAATTCGTGATGCGAAGCCCCCTCACGTTCGCATCGTTCTCATCTCCGATATTCACGGCAATGTCCACGTCCGAAACGGAAATATTCGATAAGATCAAACCCTTGATCTGGTAATGGGCCGTATCCGGGTTGTCGAAAATCTGCTTTCCCTCTCCATAAACGTCGGCCGCGACCAGACAAGTCTCGAGAAACGACGTTGTCCAGTCGGGTTCGCCGTTTCTGCGGGTGAAATTCCCGGCGGAACAGTTTTTTATGACGAGTTTGGAGATGGCCGGCGTGTCGATTTCGGAGCCGCCGTAAACGATCAGGGACCAGCCTTCGAATCTCAGGCCGTCCAGGACCAGGTTTTGGAAGGAGCCGTGAAATTCGATGGCGAGTTCGTCTCCCCAGTCCGCGGGATTCCCGGGCCAGTAATAAGGTCGGATCGTCACGGTTTCTCCGGGATAGGCCGTGATGTACAGATTCCCGCGGTTGATCGTGATATAGGGTTCCCTTGATTTGAAATAGTGCACGCCGTCGCGCAGGTAGATTGTGAGAGGGACGGCTTTATTTTCGGAATCACCCGCGAACATAAGGGCCTGGTCCAGGGTGGCGAAGGGATCGTCGATGGTTCCCTCTCCGAGGTCGCTTCCTCCGCTCTGGGCTACGTAAACGGCGTTTGGCGGAGGAAGAAAGAAGTCAACCGGAATGTCTCCATCCTCGAGGTATTGGCAGGCGTTGAGAATCCGCGTGAGAGAAGGCTGTTGCGCTGACGGCGTCGGGGATGAGGTGGGAGAAGGAGTTGGCGTGATTATGGGAGTGGGAGTGGAGGTGAGAGTAGGCGAAGGGGTTGGCGTGCTCGAGGCCGTTGGCGTAGGCGTGAAAGTGGAAGTCGGCGTTGTCGTAGGCGATGGGGTCTGCGTGGGCGTGACCGTGGCTGTAGGCGTGGGTAATACTTGTTGGGCCAGGGCCCAATCCACGAGGTCTTGCGGGATATACCAGTCGTTGGTTGCAGCCGGCATTTCCCAGCCCGGCATGGGGGAGAGTATGGTGGCGGAAACTGAAGTGATCTCGTTTTCCCACTCGGTCATCTTCTCCCATATCAGGTTGGGATTGTCTGAAACGACGGGCCTGACCATTCCCCAATGCTCTCTTTCCTCCACCGGGTCCCATATCATGAAGAATTCCTCGTGTCCCTCTCCGGGAATCCTGTGGTAATTCCACCACTCGATGTCGGGCGCCCCGCTGGTCAATCGATCGGATTGTTCTATGGGAACGGTGTCGTCGAGGGTGCCGTGCATCAGGAAAACCAGTCGATCGTTGAACCAGCCGTCTTTCACTTTCTGCTCGATGAGTTCCTTGCCCACGGGCCACTCGTCACGATAAAAGATGGCCGGGCAGGACGTGATTACGCCGCCGACATAATCCCGGGGAACGTCCACGGCGATGCGGAAAGAAGAGTACCCTCCCATGGAACTGCCGTTGAACACAAAATACCTGACCTTGAAGAGGCGCATCAGCTCGTTCATGAGTTCTTTCAGGTCGTTGCGTATCATGGGGCCGTAGTAAATGCCCGAATCGCTGTTGTCTCCCAGCCATTCGCCGCCTGCCTCTCCCGCTCCCGCTCCGGCGCGGGCCGCAAATCCCACGTGAATCACGTTATTGGCGTCGCAGTAATTCGAGGCGAAGGTGTCGTGATAAATCCCGGTAAAGGAGCCGAAAAAGGGAAGGAACTTGATCCATACGGCGTAGGATTTGTGAGGATCGAAATCCGCGGGGAAGGAGAGGGCGTACTGGTCGTAAATTTGCGCATTGTCACGGGGCTTGAATTCCACGGAATAGGGGCGTTCTTCCGGGCCGCTTGCGGGAAACGAGGTTGTTTCTCCGGTCCAGGGATTCACACCCCACCATGATCGGTTATTAGACGGCAAGGCCGCACAATTCAATAAAAC
Source organism: uncultured Candidatus Sumerlaeota bacterium (assembly GCA_964526215.1). Classification (GTDB taxonomy): domain Bacteria; phylum Sumerlaeota; class Sumerlaeia; order MWCT01; family MWCT01; genus CAZGKP01. The sequence continues at coordinate 7,541 of CAZGKP010000037.1, read as the reverse complement.
TATCGCCCATACCAAGGAAAAACGACATTTTAACGCCATATTCCTAATCATGAGTCTTATCCCCCATTCCATTTAGGTGGCATTGACATTTCCCGCCATATAACTGAAGCCAAAAACAATATACAATAAGCCGAACGATTTCCCGATTTCAATCAAAATCGATCCTAATCCTTAGAGAAAGATAAAAATTATTTTGATAATACCCATCTAAAAAAATCTACTTACCATGATAGCTCGTATAATATCTGGAATTATTCTTTTAACTCAAATGACCATCTCGTTTCCGCCACTAATCTGCTGAATAATAATACTCCTAACGATTCAATTGTCTGCACAACGTAGTATCAATATTACAATGACTTCGGGAAATGCACCCCTGTATTACATACCCCACCCTGATCTTTCAAGGAGTTGAAAAAAAGAAAAAAAAGACTGAATATTTGGGGTCATACGCCCTAAAGTGTTTAAATAATTGTTGACGCTCAAACGCGAACCGCATTATTTTCACTGTATGGTACGTCCGAAAAGAATCGATCTTCCCCATTGCCTTAAATCCTCAAGAAAGTAGAAGATAAAGGGGACGGATTTATTTGAACACTATAGGGCGTATGGCCCCCAAATAGGACGTATGGCCCCCAATATGTTGGGGAAGTTATGGAGTTTAACCCTCATAGTCGTCGATGCTTTCGAGTCTGTCAGAAATGCCGTTGCTAAGAGATAAGACGAAAGGGGAAGCATTTATAATTTGGTATATTTTGGGGGATTGACCCCATGCGCTTCCTTTACTCCTTACATAAGGATTTTTCATAACAATGAATTCTCCTGAGGTGGAGACTGTAAACATTGTTTTTTGATTTGTTCTTGCTTGTGCGGATACATGACTGGTATGAAATACGTTGTGTTTAAAGTTATACGGGAGATGTTACTGATGAAGTAATAATGCGAACAAAACATAATAAATTTGGGTGTATTTTCAACAAAGGAAAGAGTATGGTACAAAGAGAGATTCTGGAAGAGCTTAAGAAACTTACTACCACTGAGCGACTGGCAATTGTCGAAGCTGCTTTGCATTTAGTTCGTGAAGACCTTCAACAAGTGGAGCCGTCACTTGCCCGAACAAAGAGAAAGAGCCAATTGGCAGCAGCGGCTCAGGCTCTGTTACCAGATTACTCGGCAGGTGGGGAACTGGTCATCTTCACGAATCTCGATAGCGAGGATTTTCATGCGTAGGGGCGAGGTCTGGTTTATAAATTTGTCCCCGACAGTTGGAGCCGAAATCAAGAAAACCCGCCCGGCAGTTATCGTGAACGATGATGCCATTGGGGTTTTGCCGTTGAAGGTAATAGTCCCTATTACCGAGTGGAAAGACCGCTATGCTGTGGCACCATGGATGTGTCGTCTGGAACCTGATGCAGAAAACGGTCTGGATAAGCTATCGGCGGCAGATGCTTTTCAGGTACGCTCAGTGGCGCAAGAAAGATTTGTCCAGCAATTGGGTAAACTTTCCAGCACATCGATGCAAGAAATTACCATTGCATTGGCAATTGTGCTGAGTATTGAGCAATGATTACAAATTCTCTTAAGGTTCGGTGAATACTATTAAATGAAGACGTTACCGATGAAGTGATGATGCGGGCTAAGACCGCTGTTCGTAACGGTGCTGAAGTGGAAATCATCCGGTTCGAACCGAGCTCGTAGTATGTCGTTTATGGGATGATGTTCCGGTGATTATTGAATAAATCACCTGCGATGAGTAAAATTGTTGGATGTTCGTTGTTGTTTGCTCGTGGGTGTTTGGGGTCAAACACCCAAAAGTGTTCAAATAATTGTTGATGCTCAAATGCGAACCGGGTTGTTTTCATTGTATGGTACGTCCGAAAAGAATCGATCTTCCCCATTGCCTTAAAACCTCAAGAAAGTTGAAGATAAAGGGGACAGAGTTATTTGAACACTTTAGGGCGTCTGACCCCCAAATATTCGTTGCCCCGTTTAGCCCGTTTGCCCGTTGCCTCGTTTGCCGTCAGCCCGTTTAACCACCCGGGGCGAATTGGTTAATTTGCCAAACTCATGTCTTTATCCTTACATTTTTTATTCTGCATAGTTTAATCAATATCCGGTTGACAGATGCTGAAGTTATGTAACCATAACTCACTGCAAGTGTGAAAGGATAAAAGGGTGGCTAATTTTCATCTTTTCGGGTGAGGCGGACCGCCTCATGATGACTGTTACAAAAAGTCAATATCTTTAAGTTACTCCTGGATTATGGCAATTGTCAGCGAGGTAAACTTATGAAGATTCACGAATATCAAGCAAAACAGATATATGATGAATATGGAATAGGAACTGTAGAGGGTTATGTAGCAAAGACACCCGATGAGGTTTTTAAGGTTGCCGAAAAGATGGCATCCCCGGTTGTTATTAAGGCACAGGTGCACGTGGGAGGGCGAGGGAAAGCAGGTGGTGTCAAGCTCGCCAAAACCCCCGATGAAGCCAGAGAAGTCGCTTCGAAAATACTGGGGATGAAGATAAAAGGACTTACCGTTACAACGGTTTTAGTTGCGCAAGCAATTGATATTAAGCGTGAAACTTATGTCGGCGTGACCATTGACAGAGCCGCCAAAAAGGTCGTCCTCATCGGGACATCCGAAGGCGGTATAGAGATTGAAGAACTCGCAAGGGAAAAGCCCTCCGCTATCCATAAGCTTCACGTTGACCCATCTGTCCCCATCCCCGATGAAACGTTTAAGAAGATGGGCAATCAGATATTTCCCTCCGAACCTGCCCTGGCATCGGAATCCGCCGAAATCCTCTCAAAACTATACAAGGTCTTCATCGAGAAAGATTGTAGCCTCGCCGAGATAAATCCGCTCGTGCTGGACGGAAGTGGGCATTTAATCGCTGCCGACGCCAAGATGAATTTTGACGATAATGCCCTTTTTCGTCATCCCGAACTCGCATCGCTACAAGACCTCGAACAGGAAAATTCGGACGAGATAAAGGCAAAGAAACACGGGTTGAGTTTCGTTGCGCTGGATGGCAATATCGGCTGCATCGTGAACGGTGCGGGACTGGCTATGGCGACGATGGATATGATAAAAGCGACAGGCGGTGAACCGGCAAACTTCCTCGATGTGGGCGGGAGCTCAAATCCCGCAAAAGTTCTCAACGCCCTCAAGATTATCCTCTCAAACTCGAAAGTGAAAGCCATTGTCATAAACATATTCGGCGGTATCACGCGTTGCGACGACATTGCGGCGGGCATTATTCAGGCAACCAAACAGATGAAAATCCCCGTGCCAATATCCATAAGGCTGACGGGCACAAATCAACGGAAAGCCGCCGAGATGTTAAAGGGGACAGATTTGATTACGGCGCCTACAATGGCTGATGCGATAAAGAAGGCTGTAGAACTCGCCGCCGCTTAAAGGAGGGAACTTTGAGCATACTTGTGGATGAAAATACGCGGGTGATTGTCCAGGGGATAACTGGTCGCGATGGTTCATTCCACGCCCCGTCTATGCGCGACTACGGGACAAAGGTCGTGGGAGGTGTTACGCCCGGCAAGGGCGGGCAAAGCGTTGAGGGCTTACCCGTCTTCAATACAGTTCGGGAGGCAAAGGCAGAGACCGGGGCAAATGCCTCGGTCATTTTTGTCCCTGCGCGATTCGCAACCGATGCGATGACGGAGGCAATTGATGCCGAATTGAAACTCGTTGTCTGCATTTCCGAAGGCATCCCCACAATTGATATGTTAAAGATTTACAATTACCTGAAAGGAAAACAGACACGCCTCATCGGACCTAACTGTCCCGGCATCATCTCGCCTGGGAAAGCCAAACTGGGCATTATGCCCGGGCAGATACATAAGCCCGGAAACATAGGCGTAATCTCGCGCAGCGGCACACTCACTTATGAGGTTGTTTATCACCTCACGAAAAGCGGGCTGGGGGAATCCACCTGCATAGGAATGGGAGGCGACCCGATTGTGGGGAGTGGGTTCATTGATTTATTGAAGCTCTTTGCCGATGACGCCCAGACAAAGGGCGTGGTATTGATTGGAGAGATAGGCGGTGCGGAGGAGGAAGAGACGGCGACATTTATAAAGGAGCATTTCCCAAAACCGGTTGTTGCATTCATAGCGGGGCGCACTGCGCCTCCGGGAAAGCGGATGGGACACGCTGGAGCAATCATATCGGGTAGTTCCGGCACCGCAGAGGCAAAGATAATGGCATTTGAAGATAATGGAATACCGGTTGCCGCCACACCACCCGAAATCCCAAAACTAATGAAACAAGCACTTGATGGTCTCTCACAGAGTCCGCCACAATTGTAGTGCCGCGAAGACACGAGAGTGTGAACACAGATAAAAGGTTATCGTCTGCATTACCTATATGAATTTCGGTATAAAACAAACTTGACGATACAGATTCTGCGGGGCAGATTTTTTAGAACAGTGGGGATAAGACATAACTGAAAGAAAAAGGTAGAAAGGCACAGTCGCCCAGAGGGATGTATATATGACATACGCGCATATCTACCCAATATGGAAGTATATCCGACATATTCGGATATGAATGAGTTATACGCAATTTTGTGAATAATACCGATTGACAATGGACAAAACTTCTTCTACACTGAAAACGTTAGCTGACATTATGGCAGATAGATGAAGCAATATAGTATATGGGACTTCTTCGGGAAATACGATAAAAGATTGTTGATAGAGAATACTATCTATCAGCCTATACTGAGGAGGAGATGTGGGCAGATAACCTGGAGCGGAAGGATGTTGAATACGCTATTCTAAAAGGTAGAATTGAGAAAAAATTAACACGAGATGCCCCGGGGACGAGATATAGAATAGAAGGTCCTGCCATTGATGGTAGACCAATGCATATCGTTTGTCGGTTCAGTGAAAAGAGCGAACTTATTATCATTACGGTATATGCATTGGAGGTGAGAAAATGACCTGCGAATTTTGTGGGGGTAAAACTGAAACCCGCCTGGTGAAGAAGCATCATTGGTTTCACGGAAAGCTTTATATTATAGAAAATGTAAAAGCAGAAGTATGCCGAGAATGCGGTGGGCGCTACTTTCACGCAGCGACGCTGGATGCAATTGACCGATTGCTGGAAGCGGAGCATCCGGTAAAGCAGAACCTACGGGTTGAAGTTGTGAGCATATAGTTTTTCACGATATGACGTCTACTAACGCAAAATTTGTGGTAAATTCCTTGCTTCAGTTTTGTCTTTTTACTACATTCATAACTATAAAAATAACATTCCTATTGGAATGAGTGATAAAGAAAGGGTGGTCAATGTCCCACTCTTATTAGAAGCATAAAAAAGGCATTAAAGTGAACACAATTTTCGATGGCGGGACGTATCCGGGTTCGTGTTCACGGACTTTGCGCAGTTAAAGAGTTAATTATCGGAGGACAATATGAATAAGACGACATCTGTAGCTAAAAGAATAGTCTATGATGATTTTGAAAAGTTGTCAAAAGAACGCAAAAAAGAGGTGGCTGATTTTATTGCCTACTTAAAAGTAAAAGAGGAACTTGAGGCTACAAAAGAAATCATCAGTGATAAGGATTTCCTTGAAAGTATTATGAGGGGTGATGAGGATTTCAGAAAAGGGCGCTTCAAAAAGTGGTCTGAGGTTATAGAAAGTGTATGAAGTTCTTATATCTCGCGAGGCGGAAAGATACTACAAGAAGTTAGACAAGAATACAAAACAGAGAATAAACAGGTGTGTCGGGAGTCTTGCCAGGGAACCGCTTTCAGGGCGACATATAAAGAAACTGTGGGGTAAACTTCAAGGTAAATATCGCTATGCCATAGGTAGTCTCAGGATAGTTTATGAGGTTGATACCAGGAATAAAATTGTAAAAATAAAAGCAATCAGATGTCGGGGCGATGTATATAAAAAGTAGATTGGAACAGCGAGCGAGATAAAGTTTGATTCATTCCCCGATGCTCCGCACATCACAAAGCCCCGAAAGGGTATAAAAATAGGGCTGAAATGTGGGAAATGAGAGTTTGAACAAGTTTTCCTCAAAATGTGCCGTGTCTTGCAAATTTAGTTGGTAACAATTACAGAATATCGCAGGGGGTAAATGCGACTTGACAGGAGCGGGGCAATTTGAGCAGGTGTCTAAATTGAATGTAACATGCCTTGATGGCAAGAAAAATCAAAACGGGAGGATAGCAAAATGGCAACTATTCAGGAGAAACTGGCGGGCATTATGCCCGAAATGCGCAAGTCGGTGAATACCCTGCGCAAGGAGTATGGCGACCGCGTAATCTCTGAGGTAACGGTGCGCCAGGCTTATGGCGGGATGCGTGGCGTGAAAGCCCTCGTCTGCGATACCTCTGAAGTGTCGCCGGATAAAGGGCTTGTCATTCGTGGGATACCTATCAAAGAACTGACCGATAAGATTCCTGAGGAGATTCTGTGGTTTTTATTGACGGGCGAACTTCCCTCGGAACAGGAACTGAAGGGCTTGCAGGATGAACTCAGGAAACGCGCATCTGTCCCCGATTATGTCTGGAAGGTCCTCGATGCGATGCCAGCCGATTCGCATCCTATGGCTATGCTCGATACTGCCATACTGGTTATGCAGAAGGAATCGGTTTTCTTCAAGCGCTACGAGCAGGGGTTGAAAAAGGAGGACTTCTGGATTCCAACTCTTGAAGACGCCCTGAACCTCATCGCGAGAATAACAGTGGTTGCGGCTGCGGTTTATCGCAAGCGCTTCGATAAGGGTGCGCGCATCGAACCCGATGTTTCACTCGACTGGGGCGGTAATTATGCCCGTATGCTGGGGCTGCCGAATCCGAATGATGAATTTGCAAATCTCATCCGGCTGTATCTGACGCTTCACTGCGACCACGAGAGCGGAAATGTGAGCGCCAATACCACCGCTGTAGTGAATTCAGCACTCTCCGATTTGTATTACTCATTGAGCGCAGGATTAAACGGTCTCGCCGGTCCGCTCCATGGTCTGGCAAATCAGATGTGCCTCAAGTGGGTGCTCTCGGTAATTGAAAAATTCAATGGCGTTCCCACTGAAGAACAACTCACGAAGTTCACGTGGGATACATTGAACTCGGGCAATGTCATCCCCGGCTACGGGCACGCCGTTTTGAGGGTTACCGACCCACGCTACGAGGCATTCCTGGCATTCGGCAAGAAATATTGCACCGGCGACCCCGTGTTTGACACAGTGGCGAAGGTCTTCGATGTAGTTCCCGGCGTCCTGGGTCAGATAAAGAAGATAAAAGACCCCTGGCCCAATGTTGATGCGGGTTCGGGTTCGCTGCTTTATCATTATGGACTGAAGGAATTTCCGTATTATACCGTGCTTTTCAGTGTATCGCGTTGTCTGGGAGTAAGTTCGCAAGCCGTAATTGCACGTGGGCTTGGTCTGCCAATCACCCGCCCGAAGTCGGTTACGACAAAGTGGCTTCAAGAGAACGTTGCAAAGAACTAAAGGGGAAAAGAGGCAGGCATAGTGTCTGCCTCTCGATACATTAGTT
>CAZGKP010000036.1:20010-22461 GCA_964526215.1 uncultured Candidatus Sumerlaeota bacterium | reverse complement strand
ATATATTCGAGATTCCCTTCCGAATATAAGACACTATTTAAGACGCTGTGTATAAAAACTGTATCGGCAAATGGTTTCTTTAATCCAGTATCTACCCCGGGTCCGGGAGAGCGTACCTCTTCCCTTTACCCTTTTACCATTTACCTTTCCCTCTACCCCGGGGGCCAGGAGAACGTGCGCCCACCCAAGAGATGCAGGTGGATGTGAAAGACCGCCTGTCCGGCATTCCGGTTGCAGTTCAAGACAAGACGATAACCGTCCTGCGCAACTCCCTCCTTTGCGGCGAGGTCTTTTGCCACGAGGATGAGTTTGCCAATAAGGGCGACGTTCTCTTCGGTGAGGTCATTTGTCGTGGGAATATGCTTGCGAGGCATAATAAGGATATGCGTTGGCGCCTGGGGATTGATGTCTCGAAACGCCACAATATCCTCGGTTTCAAGGACCTTTTTAGCCGGTATCTCCCCGCTTGCAATCTTACAAAACAGACAATCTCCCATATCGAAATACCTCCTTTTTGGAAATTTGACTTTACAGACCCGCCTTCAGTGTCCAATGCTTTAATAAAAGTGCATAGATGTATTAAGGAATATGCCGGTGCGGTTCAAGTGAAAATGACTTCCCCAGAGCAAATAGAGAAAACCGACTCTGCATTGGAGACCTGGTGCGCATATCTCAAGCGTCATCTCACCCGCGGGGATGTGAATGCAGCGCTTGGCATATCAAAGAAAGCCGTCGAGGGCGGTTTTGCAGCGCCCGCCGAGGTGGCTGAAAAACTCGGCACCGCTATCGCTGAACTATATGACCAGTTTCTGGTAGAACCGGTAGAGAGATTCGCAGAACAGGTAGACTCGGTGCTGCCCGAAGATGCGGCGGCTGCCTTAAAGGCACAAATCGAGCCACGCATCTCACTTACACACAAATGGAAGAAGAAAATCGAAGACCTCTTTGCTGAACGCACTGCGCGCGAGATTCACGATGCCATCCGTACCGAGGCTTACGATGCCGCCATTGAGCGCTGCGAGGCTCTCTTTGCCACGACAAATACTCCAGAAGGGCAAAGGCGCATTGCGGCACTCCTCGGCAACATCTTCGGCACCCTCGAAAATGCCCAGTCTAATGTGGCAAAGGTTATCCGGCGTCTATACGCCCGCTCCGCCAAATCGGGTATTTCACACGAAATGATTGGACTCATAGAGAGCGCCACCAGAGAACGCCTTACGCTCATATATAAATCCCACTTTGAGAGTAGAAATGTGGAATGGAATCGAGGACTGGCGACCACTGCTGTGGAGATGAAACAGTTCCTGCCGCTCCCGACCGAAATAGGAAAGCCTGAACCGGATGACAATGCAAAGTTCGATTCCCTCATTCGTTCTATACTGCGTTGTTTGTTGCTCCCGCCCCATAGGGGAAACTGGTATGACATTGTGCTTTTACTGGTGGAATTCTGCCCAAGGGAGGTATCTATTGCGGGGGCGTCATCGGGCGTTGAGGCACGCCTCTTCAATGCCCTCACTCCCAGACAGAAAAGGGTTGCCATCAGTGTGCTCACAATGCTGGGGAAGAACAAATCTGTCGTAAATGCCCTCTTAAAATTTGCCCGGGCGAATCAGCACAATCGTTATCATCAACTCGCCATAGAGCTCCTGGGGGGATTAAAAGCCGAAGAATCTGCCGATTATGTCATCCAGTGCATAGAGGACAGGCGATTGCAATCGGTATGGGATGAGGCGGTTGGAGCGCTCGGCACACTTGCAAGTCCCAGAGTGCGCACAAAGCTCCTGACACTCTTGCGCGAAATCCTGAAATCCCGCACAATCGGTCCCCAGCATCGTAAAAAGGTTACCCACATCCTCAAGGCGCTTGCAAAAATCTCACGGAATAAAAACCTCTCTCCCAAGGAACGCAATACCCTTATCAGGGACGTTATAGAAATACTGGGCGATAAGGATAGGCGACTGAATGTCTTTGCTGCCCAGAATTTCTTTCTGGTGCGCAGCGAGGAGATAAATCCCGCATTCCGTGCCTGGGCTGTCGAGAGACTCGTCGAGGGACTATGGCTTCAGGACACATCGCCCGCTTTCGCAAAGGGACCGCTATCCGGCGCAGCCCCTCAGCGCACATTTCTGGGACACCGCGAGCAAGTAGTTGATACACTGGTAAATCTCGGTCCCGAATTTCTCCCAAACATAATTGAGATGGCTGAACGTTTCCTGATACATTACTCCGGGGCATATATGGCAATCGGTGAAGTCCTTGCAAAGATAGGTGATGAGCGTGCCGTGCCGCTACTTGACAAACTGCTCACGGCAACCCTCGTTATTGATGACTCGGCTAAAGGCAAGTATGAAAAGGAGCATTACTGGGATGGTGCTGCGGAGGCGCGAAAGGTTCTTAATAAGGATTAACTAGCATCTTCGCTCGTTTATGCACTGGATAAAATAGCCGGGG
>CAZGKP010000036.1:0-20000 GCA_964526215.1 uncultured Candidatus Sumerlaeota bacterium | reverse complement strand
GCAAAGGCGGACAGTATACTTGAAGATGTCTATTTCAAAATTCAGGCGGGACAATACACTTCCCCCGGCACAGAGACCGGGGACTTACTTTTCCGCGCACATACCCGCATCGGGAAAATTCAGCAGGATATAAATGAGACCGGCGAGCCTGAAACGTCAAGCCCTGTTTCCCCCGATGATGTCCATAATGCCATCAAATCGCTCAAGAAGCGCCACTTCTTTGCGGGAGAACAAAAAAGGAGGCTGAAAAAAATCGCAGCACTCCAAATCCTCGGAGGCGCAAAAGCCCCTTACGCCATAGAGACTATTGTCCCGGTGCTTGCAGACAAAGACCCACTCATCGCCTCCGCAGCACTCTCGGCACTACTCGAATACAATTCACCGCCTTTGGATGATGAAAATCTGAAGAAATTCCTCTGCACATTAATAATTGAGTGGAAATCCGCATCCCTTTCGATTAAGGAAAAGATTGAACGTGTATTCAGGAATTTAGAACCGGCACGGGAGCCGATGAAATCACGCATAAGGCAGGTGATTGAGGCTGAAAGGGTGCCGGAGGTGAGATTCGCACTGGAAAAGGTTTTCGCAGAATGTATGGTAACCGCCCCAGAGGCACAATCTGCACAGAGTGCCGCAGAACCTGCCGAGGGAGCCGCAACGGGGCAGAAACCTCTGCCCGCTCAAAAGGCGCGGGGGGCGATTGCACAACTCGAAAGAAGGAAACGTTATCTTGAGGCTCGCCGCCGCTGGATTGCTGGCGGCAAAAAAGGCGACCCTCCCTCTATGGAGGACTATAGATTGTAAATTGTAACTTGCAAATTGTAAATTGGAGATTGTAAGTGGTAAATTGCAAATTGGGGAGGGTTATTGTGAAGTTTCTCGGCTCTCCCAAAATCCACCATAGGCGGACTTAAGGGGCAAACGGGACATCCGACTAATACCCCAACAACCAACACCTAATATCCTGACACCAAATGCCCCAATACCCAAATCTATCTTTCGGGGGAATAAATAAATTATGGAAACATCCGAAAATGCCATCGAACATCCGATTTTGCGAGTCGGTGCACCGCCTTACGTCAATGCAAAGCCACTTGTATGGGCGTTGCCTGCACTTGCGCCCGATGTCCAGCTCACTTATGCCACACCAAGGGAGCTATCAGGTCTCCTTGTTGACGGGAAACTTGATGTCGCCCTTATACCACTGCTCACAGTGCTGCGTAAGACCAGTTTAAGCATCCTGCCAGGCGTATCTCTCGCCTCTGAGGGAGTGGTGAAAAATTCGATACTCTACTCCAAAGTTGCACCATCAGATATAAAGACAATTCTGATTGACCGCAGCTCCATCACCTCCATCGCCCTCCTGCGTGCCCTCTTTCGCATAAAGTTGAGTATGCAGCCGGTGGAAGTCCTTTCGTCCAATCCGATTACGCCCGAATATCCCTTCGGGGAGACAGAGTATGACGCCTTTTTGATAATTGGCGATAACGCTCTGAAGGTCTCGACTGACTTTGCCTATAAAATAGACCTCGGCGAACAATGGGAGCAATGGACACACCTGCCATTTGTCTTTTTCTTGTGGGCAGTGAGGGGGGAAATCGAGGGACCCGCCCTTGAAGAACTCTTTTTGCAGGCAAAGCAAGAAGGGCTTGAGGCGTTAGAAGAAATTGCCCGCGTAGAATCGGAAAGACTCGGACTCGACGAAAGGACGTGCCTCGACTGCCTGAACGCCACACGTTACGACCTTGAAGAACGCCACTTCAAGGGCATCGAGCGTTTCCAATATTACGTCGAGGAGCTAAAGATATGTGAGCCATACATTGAACTGAAACTCTACCACGCTGATTACGCCGAAATATACCCACTCGGCAAAAAAGTATGAATCTCCACCTCCCAATGAGTTGCGAGGCACATCCGGTGTTTCTCTCCACTCACAATGCAGAGTTTCCCCCCTTTTACGATAACCCCAATCCAACTCTGGCACACAGAGGGTCATAACTCCAGTGCTTTCAGTAAGGTTATGTCTTTTTAGTTTTTCGGCATTTTTCCTCCCTCCTGCGTCAAATTTACATACCGTCAGCTCCAGGCCGCATCATACTCAATTGTGGTGAAAGAATCTGTGAAAGCAAATCTCGGGATGCGCCTCAGGGGGGAAATGGGTGGTCATCACCTGGCTGAGGGTAGCCGGGGCGATTGACCCAGGAGATGGAGAAACCAGTTGTGAAAACAAGGAGTAAAGACTTTAGGCTTGGGGAAGAAAATCGGAAAATCGTCAGGGGAGTCTCCCGTTCTCCTTGACGAATACTTATTATGAATGACCCCTTGCGTGTCCTTGCTAAAGCGATTTGTTAGAGCTGTGCCGAAGCCGGTCTATGAGCAATTGCCCTCCGATGCTTACGTTCTCGGGAGAATTTTCCTTGATGAGAACAACAATTACGTCCTCAGGCAAGCCATAGGCATTCGCTGCTGCCTCGGTTATATCTTTAGCAAGTTTCCGTTTCTTGTCCAACTCTTTGATTACGGGTCCTTCTACAAAGATGCTCGGCATTTTGTTACCCCCTTCTTGAAAGGTCAATACCCTGGTTCACGCAAAATCTGACTTTTTACTAAAGTGTCCTTGGTCAGAAAAACAAGTTGAAGGATATGATTTGTTGAAGTATCCATCAAGGTTATTTTTCAACAAAACGACGTCAGGACAGAGGTGTATAAAATGAGCAATTTTAGCGAAGGCAGCGGAATCAGTCAGGGCGCTGGCGAGAGAGCGCCTAAACCATCCGGGAAGCCGGTTGTGCGCTCAACTATGGAAGTGCCGGCAGAAGAGGTAAAAATGCAAGGTGTCAAAGATGCCACCATCAGGAAAATTTTCACGGAAAAAGAAGGTGCACCCAATTTTGCTATGCGGCTGTTTGAGGTGGCTCCCGGGGGATATACACCCCTGCATCATCATACTAATGAACACGAAGTCTATATAATTGAAGGTAACGCAGTGATAGAGACGGGAGAAAATCCAATTTCTCTCAAGCCCGGAGATGCGGTCTTTGTGCCACCCAATGCCCTTCATCAATTTAAAAACGCAGGAGATTCACCATTAAGATTCTTATGTTTAGTCCCTTTGCAAAAATGAGGGGCACTTCATAACACGCTGGCGTTCAAACAGTGCTCCCTCAAGCCGCTCCTTCCCTTGCGCCAGCAAATCTAAAGAACCATAAATGAGATGGAAGGATTCTGACACGTGCAAGTGTTACGAAGAACCAGCCACCATTCGGCAGCCAAAACAATGTTATTGGGACGGTTGCAAAGAGAGGGAATGGAGGTGAAGACGAAGATGAAGACGAAGAAAAGGTGAACGGGAAAACACTAAAGTGGTCGCCAGTGCGGGAAAACTACAACCCCCCCCCCAAACGGTTTTTTATTGCCTACTTGGCTTCGTCAGGAATATACATCCTCCCCGTTCATTAGTTATTGGAGGTGTGTGGGTTGAAAATTGACATTTCCCTTTTACGCACCAGGGTTGAAGAGAACACCGATGCGATGGTGAAATTCCTGCGCGACTTGATTGCCCTGCCTTCTATGAGCGGCAAGGAACAGGCTGTCGCCCAACGTATCAAACAGGAAATGGATGCTGTCGGTTTCGATGAGACCTTCTTTGATGACTACGGCTCTGTCATAGGACGTATCGGTTCAAGCAGTCCTCTCATACTTTACGATGGGCATATTGACACCGTTGGTGTGGCTGACCCTGCCGCCTGGGACTTTGACCCGTTCAAGGGAAAGGTCGAGGATGGCTATGTGTGGGGGCGTGGTGCATCAGATAATAAAGCCGCACCCGTCGTGCAGGTCTACGGTGCAAAAATCCTCAAAGAACTCGCGGGTGATAAATTGCCCTGCACCATCTTTGTGGTCGGCAGCGTTCAGGAAGAAGCCTGCGATGGGCTTGCGCTCGGATACCTCATAGAAACTACCTTTCACAAAAAGATTGATTGCGTGGTTCTGGGCGAATGCACGGGTTGCAATATCTATCGCGGTCATCGCGGCAGAATGGACATAATAGTCTCAACAAGAGGCATATCTGCCCACGCATCCGACCCGACTCGTGGCAATAATGCTGTGTATAAAATGGTGCCTATCATAAAAGAAATTAAGGCGCTGAACGAACGCCTCAAGACAGATGCCTTCCTTGGCAAGGGCACAGTCGCCGTTACAAAGATTGAGTGCGACACCGATTCGGTGAATTGCGTGCCTTATGGATGCCGCATCTATCTCGACCGGAGGCTCACCGCAGGTGAAGACAAAGCACTCGCCATCCGCCAGATAAGAGAACTCCCCTCTGCTAATGAGGCAGACGTAGGGATACTCCGCTTTGCACAGCCCTCATACACCGGAAAGGTCATCGAGGCGGAGAAATATTTCCCCACCTGGGTATTACCCGAAGACCACCCGATAGTCCAGAGTGCCGCAGATACATACCGCGCACTCTTCGCCAAACATCCCTACATTGGCAAATGGGAATTCAGCACAAACGGCGTTACCACAATGGGGCGGCTTGGTATCCCCACAATCGGTTTTGGACCAAGCAAAGAACGCTTTGCGCACTCAAACCAGGACAAATGTAGCATCGCAGATTTGAAGACCGCCTGTGCCTTTTACGCCGCATTTCCTCTCTTTGCCGGGTTCTGAGGCTTCCCCGGAGTTTTGCCACACACAATAACACAAACAGGCTTTAATAAGCGTCTTAAAAAATGTGCATCATTACAGGCTGACGCCTCACCCTTTTGGAGTAGTCTTCATAAGGCTTTTTGCCTCTCCCAAAAGGATGAAAATAATCCGCTAATTACGCTAATGAACGCGAATATTTATTAGCGCACATTCGCAGACTAATTTTCGGAGCATTCTTCGTGTCATAGATGCGCCTTGGCGTGAAGATTTCGCCTCTCCCGAAAGGATGAAAATAGTTTTTAACCACTGGGGACACAGGGATTTTCCTTCCCGCCACGGCGCGTCTCCGACTTCCCCGTGCTCCCCGTGTTCCCCGTGGTTGAAATTTTCGGGATGGATTACGCGAAGCACATCACTTTTTCCCATCCAGGTATAAATCATCTTGCATTTCCTTTTTAAGGGCGTCAGTTGTAAAAGGTGTGTTGGGGGATTGAAAATTATAACCGCAAACTTTCCTTTATCTAACATTATGTGAACTAATGGCTGCCAACCGCATCGTATTGCCGGAATTTTCTCTCGTGGCGTTGGTCGGCGTCACGGGCGCAGGGAAAACCACCTTCGCTAAAAGACATTTCCGCCCTACCCAGATACTCACGAGCGATGCCCTGCGCGCCCTCGTCTCTGATAACGAAAATTGTATGGAGGCAACAAGGGACGCGTTTGAAATTCTGTATCTGGTAACCCGGAAACGCTTGGCGAGGCAGCTCACCACCGTAATAGATGCCACAAACATCCAGCACTATGCACGTCATCGCATACTCGAACTTGCCGCAGAATACAGAGCAACACCAGCTGCCATTGTGCTGAATGTCCCTGAGGAAATCTGTCTCGAGCGCACATTGAAACGCCCCGACCGCCCCTTTGGCGCAGAGATTGTGAACGAACACTTCAGAGAGTTTTACCAGACAATGAAGGTTATTCATACCGAGGGGTTTCAGCCCCTTTATATACTAAATGGGGTTGAGGCAATAGAGAACGCCATCGTCAATTGGAGCGGCGCAGCATCGGGGGCGGAGCAGAAGATTGAGATATCCGTGCCGGGGGTGGGCTTGAGGGTTTGAATTGATAAAATCATTCAGTGCATCGGCAAAATTTTTCCCGCATAATCCGCCCCGGACTCTTCTTTGCGCATCTGGCGCTGGGAAATCTCTTAAAGGCGCACGTCTGCCGTCATACAAAAGACCTGGCACCGAAAATTCACAACCTCGTGCGGTTGGCGGAATTATCCGGTCTCACTCTGGAGAAAAAACAGGTCGAGTTTCTGGCAGAGATGAATGAATTCAATATCGAGGGGCGTTATCCCAGAGTCAGAAAGATTACGCTCACGTCAGCCGAAGTGGATGCACTTATACATAACACCGAGGAAATATTCCAATGGTTGATGAATCAATTGTAAAATCGGCACAGAAATACTTACGGGCGGTAAATAAGAGCGGCATCCCCGTGAGTTTTGGTGTGGTGTTCGGTTCTCAAGTGAACGGGACAGCCCATAAGTGGAGCGACATTGACCTTTTAGTTATCTCTCCGCGATTTGACGGCGAGATAAAACATAAAGATGTCGCGCTGTTATGGAGAACAATTGTTGCGACCGACAGTCGCATCGAGCCGATAGCCGTAGGCGAGCGCCAGTGGGAAGAAGATGATTCGAGTGCCATCATCGAAATTGCCCGCCGCGAAGGCAAAACCATCCGCTGCCCCTGAGGGAGGAACTTTTTATACGCCAATCCGCCATAGCAGAAGGGCTATAGTTCCGCTCTTGCGCGTATATCGGGCTTTTAACTACTGCTTTGTCAGAGTTGTGGTGAGGTGTAAATTGTCTAATGTGCAGGATAACACCTAATGAAAGGTATTTGAAGTTTTTCGTTTGAATATCGTTGTGCTCGTTGTGCCGTTGTGGTGGGAAAAGAGTCAGAAAAACCACAACGACACTACGGACACTACGTCATCTTGTAATAACTGTACACCTTTTGCACATGACTGGGATGTTTGCATCCACCTTAGCACATAAAAGATTCTAAACTCAAAACAGAACGTACCCATCAATACAACATTGACGGAGCAATACGGGGGTTATACCAGATTGGCTAACGCGTCCCGTGCTGCGTTTCCCGCCTCGCCCTGAGGGTCAATCGCTAACGCCCTTTCAAAGCATTTTCTTGCCTCATCCAGATTGCCCTGTTCACCCAGAACAACACCTTTGTTATACCACGCCCGGGCATAATCAGGATTTACCCTCAGCGACTGGTTAAAACACTTAATCGCCTCATCCAGCTTGCGCTGCTTCCCCAGAACGACACCTTTGTTATAGCACGCATCGGCATAGTCAGGATTTATCTTCAGTGCCCGGTCATAACAATTAATTTCCTCATCCGGCTTGTCCTGTTTCCCCAGAACAAAACCTTTGCTAAACCACGCCTCGGCATTATGAGGATTTATCTTTAGTGCCCGGTCATAACACTTAATTGCCTTATCCAGATTGTCCTGTTGCCCCAGAACGACACCTTTGTTATACCACGCCCCGGCATCATCAGGATTTATCTTTATAGCCCGGTCATAGCACTCAATCGCCTCATCCAGCTTGCTCAGTTTCACCAGAGCAACGCCTTTGTTATACCACGCCTTGGCAAGTTCAGGATTTATGCTTAGTGCCCGGTCAAAACACTCAATCGCCTCAACCAATTTGCCCAGTTTCACCAGAACACCACCCTTGTTTACCCACGCCTTGGCATCGTCAGGGTTTATCCTTACTGCCCGGTCATAACACTTAATCGCCTCATCGGACTTGCCATGTTCCACCAGAGCAACACCTTTGTTATACCACACATTGGCATTTTTCGCGTCTATCCTCAGAAGGAAATCCAAAGCGTTCAGCGATAATTCGCAATCCTTAGTATAGTAGTAATATCCGCCCAGACTAAATAGAATCCTGGTATTTTTTGCTTCTGCAGCAATGGGCAATACACGATTGATTGTCCCCTCTGGGATTTCTCCTTTCGCAATGCAGTCAAGATATACATCTCTGGAGAAAAAGAATTTATTCTCAGAGTCGGGCAAATGAGCGAGTAAACCCTTGCTGTATAAATGCTTAACACACTCATTAAATTTGTATACAGGCAGTGTAAGTCCAAAGATTTTATCGGCGATAAGTTCGATATCCTTGCGTTCAGGCGAGAAGTGTCTGATTTTGTAAAGCAATGCAAGGGAATTCATAATACATTTTTCTTCTAAATTCGAGTCCCGATAGCGGCGAATCATTTCCTCGATGCCGAGCGTAATGGAGCCAGGCGAGCCGTCGAAGGGGATACTCTCATAGTCCTTACCAATTTGGTCTGCCAGTTCTTTGCCTTCCTCTGTTGTGAGGTCGGAAATCTTTAAGGGAGAAAAGAGGCGAAGAAAATAATCGGGCATTTCCCTGACGAGATGTTTGTATTCATCGCCATTTCTTGCAGTGGCAATGATGCAATAGTTCCGGTCGCAAGCACTGATTTTACCGAGGAATGTCTGGAAGTCAAAGTTGTGGGAGAATTTGTGCAAGTCATCAATGAAGACAATCAGGTGTTTCTGCCGGGGCAACTTGAGGCGCGCAAGGAACTCGGAGGGAGGCTCGGCTCTGACAATCAGTGTCTTAACTCTGGCTAAGCGAGGGTCTTTGAGTAGTTGGAATACAGTGCGCGTCTTACCCATCTTGGGGCGGGCTATGAGGAGGGCACATCGGGGTTTGGTATTGTCCCTGGATAGCAATATTTCCCTCAGCGCTTGCTCCAGCGAGATTTCAGGGGCATTTTGTTCTGTTTCTACTATGTAGGGCGATTTGTAAGGAAATGCCTTTCGTGGAATATAGGCATCATAAAAGTCTTTTAGGAGATTAAAGTCATCAGGTTTCAAGTGCCCGCAGGGCTTCAGGAAGAAGTAAGGCGAAAGAAGGTCTAATATCCTCTTCTGTTGAGCGCGCCGGTTCACTATGAATACAATTAGCAGCAAAACAATGGAGGCAGGCGAGATAACATACCAATAAGTCCAGATGAAATCCCTGCTCCTTTTCGCAATCTCAACTTCTCGTCCACATATCAATTTAGAAATATAGGGACTGCTGAGAGGAATAATAAACCCGATGATGACAACCCCCAAAAACCATTTAAGAAATTTACTCATTATCACCTCGCTTTGCCAGGCCGAAGCCGGAATGGATTAAAAAACCGCTTGTGTGCAGAGATAAAGTTGGTGAATTCAGACCTTTATGTTTTTTTAATAATCCCTACTGTAGATGATGTCAAGACCCTGTTAGTTATTTTTGTCCCGAAGATAAAAAAACACCGGAAGAGGGATTGTTTCTTCCGGTGGCAAATTGTCATTTTCGTTTCTTTGCCGGGTTATTTTTTCTTGAGCCAGGTCATCATTGAGCGGAGCTTCTTGCCGACTTTCTCTATTCGATGCTCGAGTCCCTTTTTGCGCAGGGCTTTGAATTTCGGTCGCCCTACCACATTTTCTAAAAGCCACTCACGCGCAAACTCGCCGCTCTGAATCTCGCCCAGGATTTTCTTCATCTCTTTTTTTGTCTCTTCGGTGATGATGCGACCCCCACGCGTCAAATCGCCATACTCCGCAGTGTCGCTTACGGAATAACGCATATAGGCTATGCCGCCCTGGTAAATTAAATCGGTGATGAGCTTGAGCTCGTGCTGACACTCGAAATATGCTATCTCTGGCTGATAACCCGCCTCGACAAGTGTCTCAAATGCGGCATAAATGAGAGACGTTATGCCTCCGCATAATACCACCTGCTCGCCGAACAGGTCGGTCTCCGTCTCTTCGGCAAATGTGGTTTCGAGGACACCTGCGCGCGTGCCGCCTATTCCCTTTGCATGCGCCAGCGCCAGCCGCTTTGCCTTCTTTGTGGCGTTTTGATGAACCGCAATCAGGCACGGAACTCCGCCTCCCTCGACAAACACGCTCCTTACCAGATGCCCCGGACCCTTCGGCGCCACCATATAGACGTCAACATCCTTTGGCGGAACGATACAGCCGAAATGGATATTGAAGCCGTGCGAGAAGACCAGCGCCTTGCCTTTTGTGAGATGCTGCTTTACGGCGGCGTCATAAATCTTCGCCTGGACGTCATCGGGGACAAGCATCTGGATGATGTCCGCCTTTTTTGCCGCATCGGCTGCATCGAGCGGCTTGAAGCCGTGCTTTTGCGCCAGTTTGTAATTGTCGCTGCCTTTGAGTTCGGCGACAATGACATTGATGCCGCTGTCGCGCAGGTTCTGCGCCTGGGCGTGTCCCTGACTCCCATACCCGATAATGGCAACCGTCTTGTTCTTCAGGACTTTCAGATTTGCGTCTTTGTCATAATACACCTTTACCATAATTGCT
The DNA here is from genome assembly GCA_964526215.1 of uncultured Candidatus Sumerlaeota bacterium. Lineage (GTDB taxonomy): Bacteria > Sumerlaeota > Sumerlaeia > MWCT01 > MWCT01 > CAZGKP01. Next base: position 9,911 of record CAZGKP010000036.1, on the reverse strand, counting down.
TCTCCTTTTTACCTTTTGCCTTTTTACTTTTACCCTTCTGGTTCATCCGCGGCTGAGGGCAATCCGCCCGGTTCTCGCCACTTCTTTTATTCCGAATGGGCGCATAATCTCTATGAAGGCGATTACTTTGTCGGCAGTGCCGACAGCCTCAATGGTCAGGGTCCTGGGGTTGTAATCAACAATCCTCGCCTTGAATATCTCTACAATCTGGACTATTTCAGGGCGGGTTTTAGGATTATGACTCACCTTGATGAGGAGCAGTTCGCGCTCAACGTGTTCTTCCTCGGTTATGTCAATCACCTTTATGACGTCAATGAGTTTGTTGAGTTGCTTATTAACCTGCTGGATTATGCGGTCATCGCCGCTCACGACTATTGTCATCCTGCTTATAGAGGGGTCGTGTGTCTCACCGACGGCGAGGCTGTCAATATTGAATCCACGCGCCGAAAATAGACTGCTTATATTGGCGAGAACGCCGAAATGATTTTCCACAAGTGCCAAAATTATATGCTGCATTAAGCCATTCCTCCCATCATCTGCTTGACGCTTGCGCCGCCGGGAATCATCGGGAAGACGTTTTCCTCCCGCTCAATCAGAAATTCAATCACTGCGGTTCTTGGCGTGCTAAATGCCCTCTCCAGTGCTGGTAGCACTCCTTTTTTCTCCGTAACACGTATTCCCAGTGCATTGTAGGCTTCTGCCAATTTCACAAAATCGGGGATGAAAAAGGTGGGGTCTTTTTTGAGGCATTCCCAGTCATCCGTTTTGGATACATCCCGCATAAGATTTGTGTATGCATATTCGCGATTGTAGAAGAGCTCCTGCCACTGCCTCACCATCCCCAGGTAGCCGTTATTTAATATGACAATATTGACCGGGAGATTATTCACGACTGCTGTAGCGAGTTCCTGAATGTTCATCTGGATACTGCCATCGCCCGCGATGTCAACGACGATCCTGTCAGGGTTAGCGACCTGTGCGCCTATTGCGGCAGGAAAGCCGTAGCCCATTGTGCCCAGCCCGCCCGATGAAAGGAATGTGCGCGGCTTTGTGTATTGGAAATAATGCGCCGCCCACATCTGGTTTTGCCCCACCTCGGTAACAATAATGGCATCGCCTTTTGTTACCTGATAGATTTGCTCAACGATGAATTGTGGGCGTAATTTATCGTCATCCCTCTTATACGTGAGCGGATATTTTGCCTTCCACTCCTGGATTTGTTTGAACCAGGCGGGGTGTTTTTTGGGCTTCACAACTTTTAAGAGCTCGGCAAGGATTTTTTTGCAGTCGCCAACGATAGGAATGGAGACCGGGATATTTTTCGAGATGGCGGTCGGGTCAATATCAATGTGTATAATATTCCCGCGTGCATTCGGGGCGAATTCGTCCAGTTTTCCGGTTACGCGGTCATCAAAGCGGGCGCCGACTGCAATGATTAAATCCGTCTCCTGCACCGCATAGTTGGCGTATTGGGTGCCGTGCATACCCAGCATCTTGAGTGCCAGTGGATGCGTTTCGGGAAAACCTCCCAACCCCAGGAGAGTTGTGGTGACGGGGGTCTGACACATCTCGGCGAGTTTCAAAAGTTCAGGGGCAGCACCGGAGGCAATAACGCCACCTCCGCAATAAAGGAGTGGCTTTTTCGCCCTTTCAATGGTAGCGGCGGCTTTCTTTATCTGATTGGGATGTCCCTCGTAAACCGGTTTGTAACTCCTTATCTCCACTTTCTCAGGGAGGGTGTAGTTTTTCAATACAGCCCGCTGGATATCCTTTGGAAAATCAATCACCACAGGACCAGGGCGCCCCGTTGATGCTATGTAAAATGCCTCTTTGACGATACGCCCGAGGTCTTTAACGTCCTTCACCAGGTAGTTATATTTCGTGATGGGGCGAGTGATGCCAATGGTATCCGCCTCCTGAAATGCATCATTGCCAATCATAGAGGTCGGGACCTGACCGGTGATGGCGACAATGGGGACAGAGTCCATATAGGCGGTAGCAATGCCCGTAACGAGGTTAGTTGCACCAGGACCCGATGTCGCCATACACACACCGACGCGCCCTGTGCTTCGCGCATAACCATCGGCTGCGTGTGCAGCGCCCTGCTCGTGTCGCACCAGAAGGAAACGAATCGGTGATTTATACAGTGCATCACATACATCCAGGATTGCACCGCCCGGATAGCCAAAGATTACGTCTACACCCTCGCGAGCAAGCGCATCCACGAAGATTTCCGCACCCGTCTTTTCCATAAAATATATATCCCTCTTTTGATATTTCAGTAAAAAGTCTAACCGCCGAGGCGGAGTGAAATCTGCTCAATTCACCACGGACGAATGTTCCATCTGCGGCTTTAATGCTTTTTAACGATACCGTTCTTTTACAATCTGCGTAAATTTGCCTATATAACTAAAAACCGGATGGAGGGAGATGCAAGCCTTTTTTCAACTTTTTCACTTGCTTATTCAGGCACATATAGTGCAAATCAAATTCTAAATTGTAAAGAAATTTCATATCAGGCACGATGGGTATTTATCTATGGAGCGAGACGCCACTATTGTGGGAACGCGGGAGGGATTCTATCTTGGGTGCATAGATGAGGAGCGAGCTGGCACTGATTGCGATGAACAGTGTCCCGTCTGCCAGCGCCCCTGCCGTGTCCTTCTGGAAAAAGACCAGCCTATAGAGACGGGTCGGCGTGTGAGGGTTGAAATCTATGAACTCCTTCTCCAGACGCCCCGGAAGCTTATCCCCATCCTTATGGGAATTTACATTGTTACGTTCTTCATTATGCACATTTTGCGTAAGGCATTTCTCCAGTATTATCGGAGTTATTGGCCCGTTATTCTGAGCGGCATTTTTACGGCAGGTCTCTTTTATCTCATCCTGCGCCTGCGCGAGGAAAAAAAGGGCACAGGGGAGGCTCTTAGAATGGGTAAAATCCTGCGTGTCTATCCCCGTGAGGAAAAGGCAAGAAGATAAATCCCGAAACGCACCAGTATTCTTTTGTCTCCGCAGATTTTACCGATTAAGAATTTTCCCACCGTTAAAGAAATCTGCGCAATCTGCGGATAAAATATTTTCGGTCTTGATTTTTCTCTCCGATTAAAAGGCTCTCCGGTGCACAGACGAAAAACCCTCTGGCTTTGCTTCTTTATTATGCTTGCCGGTGTCCATCTCCTTTATTATGCGGGATGGACTCACGATGACCCCTTTATAACTTTCCGATACGTGAAGAATGTCGCCTCGGGGGACGGCTTTGTCTTTAACAAGGGTGAGAGGCTCGAGGGGTATTCCAATTTTTTATTTTCGGTGATGCTATTACCTGCGCAATGGGCGGGGGTTGGTCTTCTTGCCGCAAGCAAGTTGTATGGGTTTCTGTTTGCACTGGGGAGCGTGATTCTGTTCTTTGTTTTTATTTCGGGTTATTATGAAAATCTCAGGTGGGAGCACCTGCTGGCTGTATTTTTGCTGGCGCTGAGTGGTGATGTGGCGTTGTGGGCGGTTAGCGGGCTTGAGACGGCGCTGGAGGTATTTTTTGTAACGGGGGCGTGGATTTTCTTCTCAAGGGAGATGCGCTCACAGGGCGCGAGGTTTCCACTCTCGGCATTATGCCTGCTTGGTGCTGCGCTGAACCGTCCGGAGGGTGGGCTTTATTTTTTCGCACTTGCAATTTATGCCATAATCCGGGTGCTGCGGAAATCTACCTCGGCGCGGTATCTCACCACCTGGCTCATCACATTTTTGTTGCCGTATGGTGTGTATAACCTGTGGCGTTTTTTATATTTCGGGCAGATTTTCCCGAACTCATTCTATGCGAAGGCGACCGGCGGCTTGGGTATACAGATACTGGTGGGTGTTTCCTACCTGTGGGCATTTGTAAAGCGAAATCCATACTGGTTGCTTACTATAATTTTTCTGCCAGCATTTTTGCGGAAGAGATGGGGTATCACAAGGTGGTCGGCGGCGGTGCTTATCGGGGCACAGGCGGTATTCATTATTACGTGCGGAGGGGATTGGATGCCACTGGGGCGCTTTGTTGCACCTGTTCTGCCGGCTATGTTTTTCCTGTTTCAGGAGGGGCTGTTCGACACTATGGCGGCATTAAAGATGCGAGATGCGCATTTCAGATTGCGCGATGCACTGGGGCTTTTGTGTGCGATGTTGATTGTGGTGAGCCTCGTTCAGGAACGTCGTGCCACGCGTCCGATTATGTATTCTGTCAAGACGCACACGCTTTATCGTCCGCATATAGAGATTGGACTCTGGTTGAGGAAGCACGTCCCGGCGAATTCGCTCCTTGCCGGTGAAGAGGCGGGTATTATACCGTATTATTCAGGGCTTCGCTTCCTCGATTTATTGGGAATTGTGGATGCGCACATCGCCCACGCAAAAGGCGCAATGCATAAAAAGTTCGATGTGGGATATGTCCTTTCCCGCAAACCTGACTATATCCTTTTATACACACTCACGCCGGTGGGAAAGGGGACGCACCTTCAGGCGAGGCTCGAAGGCGGGAGGCTACTTATGGCTTCTGACGGATTTCGGGGAAAATACTCCGCCATAAAATCATTCCCGCACGGTAATAAACTCATCGGGCATAATTATGTCACCCTTTTCAAGCGAAGGTAAGTCTCACTCATACCTAATCTTGAATATAAACCAGCCCGAATCCTTATCCTCCGACGGCTGCCCTCCCGGATGGATGTGGCATAGGATTTGCTCCCTTTTCTGTCTTGACTTTGTTCTACCTTGCTTAATACACTCCATTCAATCTATGTGAGGGTAAAGTGCGACAAATTTCATCTTCTTTTTTTCCACCATCTCTAATTGTGAGACATATGGAACATTCGCCTGTGGAGAATTGAAGTGCACCATCACTTTCCGGGGAGGTTTCTATGCCCGCTCCGATTATTCAGATGCACAATCTGACGAAAATCTATGTGCGGGATGTGATAGGTAGTGAGTATGGCAGGCTCAAAATCCGCCTTAAAGACCGCCGGGTGCCTGCCCTGATGTCGCTCGACCTCGATGTCTTCGAGGGTGAGATATTCGGGCTTATCGGTCCCAATGGCGCCGGTAAAACCACGGCTATTAAAATCCTGATGGGCCTTATTTTCCCAACCGCAGGCTCCGCTACACTTATGGGCAAACCGCTCGGCGATAAATCCGTTAAGGCAAAAATCGGTTTCCTGCCGGAAAACCCTTACTTCTACGACTATCTCAAAGGCTACGAATTCCTCAATTACTATGGACAGCTATACGGGATGGATAAGGGAACGCGAAGGAGAAAAATCCCTGAACTCATCGAACAGGTTGGATTGTCCTATGCCGCAGACCTCCCGCTCAAAGGTTACTCCAAGGGTATGCTCCAGCGAATAGGTCTTGCACAGGCGCTTCTCAACGACCCCAGGATTGTGTTTCTGGATGAACCGCAATCGGGACTCGACCCCTTCGGCAGAAAAGAGGTGCGCGACCTTATACTCTCGCTTAAGGAAAAAGGCTCAACGGTCTTCTTCTCATCCCACATTCTGTCCGATGCGGAACTGATTTGTGACAGGGTTGGTATCCTCTCGAAGGGGAGCCTGATAAACGTGGGCGTAATGGAGGAAATACTCTCTGCCCGCGTAAAGGCTTATGAGATTGAGGCAAGCGACCTCCCCGATGACCTCGCGGCTGAATTCGAGAAACAGAGCATCCGCACACTCCGACGGGTTAACACTGTTCTTTTTGTTGTGGAAAGGGAAAGAGATGCCGACGTAATGGTGAAAAAGATAGCAAACTCCCCGGGGCGTCTTGTCTCTTACCTCCCCAGGCGCGAGACTCTCGAAGAGTATTTTATCCGCAAACTCGAAGCCCAGTCAACACCTCAAATCTCCGCAACATCGGCACCATCCAACCCGGCATAACAGGAGGATTCGGATTATATGAAAAAGACCCTCGCAATAGCGGTGAATACGTTCAAAGAGGCGGTGCGCAACCGCATCCTTTATATACTTTTGGTATTCGCCCTTTTAATTCTGGCGAGCTCGGGCATTGTCGGCGAACTCACTATAAGCGCCCGCGACCGCGTGATTAAAGACCTGGGTATCGCCAGCATCAATTTCTTTGGACTCCTTATTGCTATATTTGTGGGAATCGGGCTTGTATATAATGAGGTGGACAAGAAAACCATCTATACGATTGTCACAAAACCCATTGACCGCCATCAATTTCTCATAGGTAAATATCTGGGGCTTTTGCTGACCATCTATGTAAATGTCTTAATAATGACGTTTTTCTTCCTCGCCGTCGTCCATTATCAGAACTACACGAAGGATGATGTGATAACAAGTGCCCTGTGGAAGATGGGTCCCAAGGGTGAATGGCTCACACCGGGCTTTACGGGATATGTGTTTTATTACATAAAATCCATCATCTTCTCGATTGGCAAGGCAATCGCCACATTTTCGTTGCTATATCACCCGGAAATCACCCGGAATGTCTTGAAGGTGGTTTTCTACGGGTGCTTTGAGCTGGCAATCATCACCGGTTTTGCGATTCTGTATTCCTCGTTCTCCACGCCCACGTTGAGTGCCCTGCTCACGGTTTTGACATTTGTGGTGGGGCGATTAAATGCAGACATCCTCGTTTTCGCAGACCGGATAAAGTCGAGGGGATTAACCACGCTTGCCGCCAAGCTGAAATACGACTTCGCGTGGCTGGCTGCGCACGTTACGCCAAACCTGTGGCTCTTCAATAAACGCAGGAGTCTTGCCGAAGGCGCTGCCTTAATCAAGATTGAGCCTCAAGCCATTATTTATGGAATTATGTATACGGCGGCGATTTTGTGCCTCGCCGTGATTATCTTCAGGCGGCGCAATTTCAAATAAATTTTACCTCCGGTAACTATCCGTCTCTGGCAGGAATAAATGAACAACGGACAACAGACAACGGACAACGGACACAGATTGACCCGCTTCAGAGCTTTCCTGCGCGGGTATTGTTTTCTCCTGATTCTATTTTTCATCCTCCTTACACCAGCCATCCTGATACAGAACCGTGAACTGAACATAATCAGGAAACAACCAAGACGCTATCGCGACAGCCTCTATCTGCCATCGGGGGAAAATATACACCTCCTCTCGGTGGGGTATGATATGTTTATGGCGGACTTTTTGTGGCTGCGCTCCATACAGGCATTCGGCGGGCACTGGGAAACTGACCGTAATTACCGCCCCCTCTTTCACCTGTTTGATGTCATAACCGACCTTGACGCCCATTTCATCGAGGCATACACCTTCGGCAATCTGGTCATAGGAGACGAGGGAGGAAATCAGGAACTCGGACTCAAACTCATAAACAAGGGAATACTCAAGAACCCGCGGAAATATAAACTCCCCTACTGGGCTGGATACGTTGCATACTGGACAATGAACAACCCCGTGCTTGCAAAATACTATTACGGCAGGGCAGTCAAGTGCCCCGATGCACCCGGTTTTGTGCGACGCCTCCTGGCTTATATGGAACTCAAATCCGGGCGCTATCGTGTAGCCTTTGAAAAATATCTCCGAGACCTGCTGGACGCACTCGACAAAAAAGATAGTGTGGTGGAGGGAATAGCCAGAAGTCGTATCTTTGATGTGGTGAATGAGTGGCAGATGTTTAACCTCCGCCAGGCGGTGGATAACTATGTCAAAATGACCGGTAGGGCGCCGAAAAATATCCACGACCTCGAGCCATCCGGGGCACTCAAACCATATCGCCGAATCGTGATCCCCATACTTTTCGGTGCCGTAAATCATTACGCAAGGCAGCCCGGAAAACTCCTCGACCACTTCCAGGATATATTAAACGCCGCTATCTGTGACAAAGCTATGGGAATCCCACCGCACCCTCGCGGCTACTGGTATCAGCTCCATCCATTCCTCAAACCCGAAGATGAGTATTATATCGTTGACGGCGAGGATTACGTCAGGCGCCTGAGCCGCTTTTTAGGGGAGGTGAGATTGGGAATTGTACGTTTTCACAGGTCGCACGGAAGGTATCCATATACAATCACCGAGCTATACGGTGAACCTCTGAGGACGCCGGAATTCTTCGGCGGCGAGTGGATATACTATCCGTTTGACGGGAGCTTTTTCAGCTCCACTATGCCCTTTTTGTAACAATCTAGGGGAGGCAATATCTCGACAGGAGTGCAATGAAGTAAAACGTATCGGCAAAATAACGCAGTGGCATCAGTGTTTGGGTCTCCCATACAAATAGTGGTTGTGATTCCTCGCAAGGTCTTTCGGATAATTCCCTTTGAGATTCTTGGAGATTTCCAGCGCTACGTCCAATAATGGTAATCCCTTTTCGCGCTGTTTCTCGGCATCGGTTTCCCTTACAGGTTCTATACTCACCCGAAATGGTGTACCCGACGGAATCTCCACCGGCTCATCGGGGATGATTACGCTGCCGTCTGAGTGTGCCTTGAATTTAATCATATCGCCAGACCTCCCGCGCGATGAAGATTTTCTGTTCACGGGTAAATATACATAATGATAAGCTCGCTGCAAATCAAGGGCATTCTGTCATATTATACGGGGAATGTGTCAAACAAACCTGCCGCTTCGGTGGTGCTTACCGTCAATTCCTGATAGATGAAAAAGCCCGCCACTGCTAATATCACCAGCACCAAAATCAGTGCGATATATACAATCAGGCGACAGAGCACTGAATCGGTTGCGGTGAATTTGTCCTTAAAGGTGGTGAGGAAATCCTCTTTTTGTTTCTCAATCTGCGACATCAAATCTACGCGTGCTTTATCCCATTGTTCGGTATTGGGTTCCTTCATAGGCGTCTTTATTTCAGATAGGAGCAGAGCGAACTCACCGAGTTCGTCAGCCTGCAATTTCGTCTCTGACGGGACGACAATTTCGGATTCCTCTTTTACGGGGTGTGCGGTCTTCTTTAATTCCTGGTGAGTGTTTTTATTCATTTTTATCCCTCCCGTGTTCGATTCAATCATTTTTGTCCAGGGCGCATAAGTATCTGTCGCAGATGTTTTCTTGCGCGAAACAGGTGGCGTTTTACGGTTCCCTCGCCGCATCCCACAATCTGTGCGACCTCTTTTATGGGGAGGTCGGCAAAATAACGAAGCAGGAAGCACTTGCGTTGTCTTCCGCGCAATTGGGCGATTGCCCGCATCAATGTCTGGCGCAATTCCTTGCGCTCAAGTTCGGTCGCCGGAGTCTTTGTCTCAATGCCCTCGGCGAGGCGTTGTATCTTGTCGTCCTGCTCCTCTTCTCCGGTGGGCGTGAGACGTCTAACATAATGCTTACTCTGGCGCCGGATATAATCAATCGCAGTATTGACGGCGATGCGGTGCAGCCAGGTGGAGAATTTTGCTCTACCTCTCCAGGAAGAAAGGGCGCGGAAGGTGCGCAGAAAGCATTCCTGCACAACGTCCATCGCATCGTCGTAATCCCCCGTGATATTCCACGCCAGGGCATAAACCTTCTTGTGAAACAGGTTAAAGATTTCCCCGAAGCGTTCCGTCTCCCCCGCAAGGACGGCGTTCACAATCTCGCGGATATGCGCTTCCGAAACCTCCGGCGTTATTTCACAGGAGGTATTTAATTGGACGTCATAAGCGTGCATACGTTGACCTATATCTGAAACTCTTCAAAGAATTCTGGACTTTTTATCTCCGAGTACTATCAAAAATCACGAGACAAAATAAATCCGTCCGAATGGAGTTGTCAATCCACCAATGTAGGTTATGAAGGGGAAAGGCGCATGGCTGGTGTAGGAGATTGGGTTATGTGAAGCAAAGACTCGGTCTTTTGTCTGTTTACCAAGTAATGTTCCGGGCACAACCGAGTCATTTAATTTTGGTAATTGACAAAGTATTGGCACCTGATTTAACAAGGTGCTATGAACTTAAA
>CAZGKP010000035.1:0-22510 GCA_964526215.1 uncultured Candidatus Sumerlaeota bacterium | reverse complement strand
TTTATCCGTGTATATCCGTGCCATCAGTGTCATCTGTGTTCTATTCTTAATTTCAGTTGTTACAGTTATTCAGGCTACGACCGAGGGTCCCGAATCAAATTGAAGAAACGCTATCCCTCATTTTCTCGTGGTCGGAAATAAAAGAAGCGGGACCGCTAAAAGCGATTCCGCCCATTGTTTGAGAGGATAAACAAGATATACAAAATGTGTCCCGATTCATATCGAGGCATATATTCCGACTAAATCTTATCTGGCAAGCAGGATGTTGATTAGTGCCGTAACATCTGTGGCGTCAATAGTCCCGCTATTGTCCACATCGGCATTGTCTAAGAGGATGAGGTCAGTTATTCCTGAACCGCCGGGGTGGTTGAGGAGAGAGACAACATCTGCCACGTCAAGTTTTCGGTCGCCATTTACGTCGCCCTTTAAGACGGGGATGACACGGAATGTATCAAGATAGCTCTGGGTGTCTGCGAAATCACGAAAACCGTGCAGCTCACTCACAACGTCCCGGAAACCAAGGTCGGATGCCTTGAGGGCGCCATCTACGTAGCAGTTCCACTTTCGGGTGGTGTAATCCTGGCGGATAGAAATTTTATACCACTGCGCCTCGACAAGTGTAACGCCTGTATCTACCCAATCACCTCCGCCCGAACCGTTTCCATTCAGGCACCTGATGCCATCAGTGGCGCTGAAGAAGACAATTGCGCTGGCACCAGGTTCTTTAGGAAATTCCGGTTCGGTGGAGGAACCTGCGCCGCGGAAATAGCCCTCCATCCATACGATGTTGTGTCCGGTGCCCGTGAGTGCCTTATCAATCTGGCTACCTGCTTCGAGTGAGACCGATTGGCTCCCAGCCTGCGCGAGGGCATCGGTAATTGTAGCATCAGTCTCCGAGAGGACCTGCCAGCTATCCTGCCCATTTATGCTCTGACCCGCAGTGAAGTCTGGTGCCTCGAAGCCCGTCTCATAAGGTATGGGAGCCTGGGCAAAGACCACACCGCACAGGACAAAAGCCACAGTCACAAGTGTAATTCCCTTCCTCATTTTTTCCCTCTCCTTCTTGTGAGTTTGAGCATTCGTGAGGCGCATTGCTAAATCATTATAAAAGCGCCTCACCTGTTTACTTAACTATTCAAGTAATTGTTTATCTTAAAGGTGTGGAGAATTGCAAGAATTTTTTTATTATTTTTTCAGGGTTGACAGGATTTGCTGAAAGGAGATAATTTCCCCGCTTTTTTTATCGGAGTAGATTAAAGACCTTTCAAATTTTCCCGGCTTTTATTGGGGGGGGGGGTAATGGATTCGGTTCATCTTGCAAGTGCGATTCGGGGGATATTGACCGCCGGACCCGCGGGAAAGGGTGGGCAAGGCTCCCCTATGTCAACTGTCCTTTTGATGTTCGCCCTGATTGCCTTCTCTTTTTACTTTATTATCCTCCGCCCGCAAAAAAAGGAACAGGCTGAACGCAAACGACTTTTGGATAACCTGAAGAAGGGAGACAAGGTGGTCTCAATAGGCGGCATATATGGCACAGTTGTTGAGATGGATAAAGACGGCGACTCGGTAGTGGTGGAAGTAGCAAAGAACGTCCGCCTAAAGATGTTGCGCAGCGCCATCTCCACAATAAAGAGCCGCAAAGGTGATACAACGCTCACCCAAAAGGGGAAATAACTGTTTTTGTAACTGTTTAGGGGTTTGATAATTAACCGCAAAGACGTAAAGGGCACGAAGTTTTACTCAATCTCTGCGAACTTCGCGTTCACTCCACCACGGCGCCTTTTCAAATCGAAGATTCGCCCGTGGTGAATTGCGTTCTCTGCGGTTATAATACTTTTTGCCGAAACATAAAAGTATGGGTGAAATATCGAAGATTCGCCTGTGGTGAACTGTGAGATAGAAAGGATATAAAATGCCCAGACACATAAACTGGCGGCTCGTTGTGGTTCTCGCCATTACGCTGTTTTCCATACTTCTCATCTACCCGACGGCACGCTATTTTACGTTTGTTGCAAAGACTCCTCTCCCCCAAAAGGGAACACCGGAGGAAAAGAAATACGATGAAACTATTGATAAACTGAAAGCCAAGAGCATCACGCCCGGACTCGACCTTCAGGGCGGTGTGGACATCCTGCTCTCTATAGACCTCAAAAAGACCGAGCTGGATAACCTGCGCCTGGTCGCCGACCGCCTGAAACGACACTTCCGCCAGAACTCTATTGATGCCACCTTCAGGATTGATGAGAAGTCGGGCACTTTGCGCGCTGAACTTATGAACTCTAAAGATTACCGCCAGGCAAAGAACATCCTCGATTTATTCTCCGGCACGTTCACCGGCCACGACCCTGCGCCACTCAAGGAGGGCATCCCTATCGCACTCCGCCTTGCCTCCAGTGTGGTCAATCATTACAGGGATGAGGCAATCAACGGAGCAGAGAAGGTCATCAGAAATCGCGTGAATGAATTCGGCCTGACCCAGGCAGCCGTTGCCCGCCAGGGAAAAAACCGCATACGTGTCCAGATCCCCGGTGAAAAGGACCCGGAACGCGTCATAAAGAATCTCCTGCGACTGGCACAGCTCGAATTCAGGCTCGTTGCCGAAGAGAGTGATGAAAAAGTTCCACAGCTCGTTGAAGAGAAAACCGTAAATGGCAAGGTGGTGCGCACTGTAAAGAAAGATGAAGTCCCTCCCGGATATAAGGTCTTCTTCGGCGAAAGGGTTATCCGCGACCCCAGGCGTATAGGTTCGCGTGAAATAAAGGTCGTCCCGTATTTATTGAAAGACAATATTGAGCTGACGGGCAAATTTCTGAAAGAGGCTTATGTGTCGATGGTGCAGTCTGATTTAGAGAGCCCTATCCATATCAATTTAGCCTTTGACCGATTGGGGACACAAAAATTCAAGGAGTTGACGGAGAAGAACCGTGGCGGGTATCTTGCCATCCTGCTTGACGGCGTTGTTTACACAGCCCCCCGCATCAAGGAGGTAATCCCGAACGGGCGTTGTTATATCAGCGGCAGTTTTGATATGGAGGAGGCGCGGGAGATAAGTCAGGTGCTCAAAGCCGGCGCGATGCCTGCGCGCCTCCGTGTGGAGCAGAAGCAGGCTGTGGGAGCAAGCCTCGGCACAGACACCATAAAGGCGAGCGTGAAAGTCCTTCTCATAGGTGCAGCCCTCGTCGCCGCTTTTATGATTCTGTATTACGGCACTGCTGGCGTAATTGCAGACGTTGCCCTCATCCTCAATGTGATGCTCATTCTTGCGGTATTATCAATGGCAAGGGCGACACTCACGCTTTCGGGCATAGGCGGCATCCTTTTGACAATCGGGATGGCGGTTGATGCAAATGTCTTGATTTATGAGCGCATTCGTGAGGAAATTAAGAGCGGCAAGGCATTGAAGATAGCCGTTAAGAAGGGATTTGACCGCGCACTCACCGTAATATGGGATTCCAACTTCACCACACTGATTACGGCGCTGGTGTTGTTGCAGTTTGCGGTGGGGTCTGTAAAGGGTTTTGCACTCACAATGGCAATCGGTCTTTTGGTCAATCTTTACACCGGTCTGGGCGTAACGCACTGCCTCACCGACTTGTGGGTATCCTGGCGGGGGAAATTGCATACGGGGCGAATCAGGCTATTTTCCAATCCCCGCTTTAATTTCGTAAAGGCTCGATATGGGGCTTATGTAATTTCGGGGGTACTGATACTATTTGGAGTGGGTGGGCTGATTGCCAACAAGGGACCTAATTATGGAGTAGATTTTGAGGGTGGTATGCTGGCGCAGGTGAAATTCAGCGAAAAGATTTCGGGTGAACAAGTCCACAGGGCGTTTTCAAAGGTGGGCGTGCCGGCTATGCGTGTCCAGAGGGTTACAGGCTCGAATGATTTTCTATTGAAGGTGAAGCTGATAGATAATGACGGGGAGAAGACGCAAGCCGTCATAGATAAGGCGCTGTCGGGGACTTTTGGCGAGGGGAGATATGAAATCCGTGGTGTCCAGCAGGTCGGCAATGAAATAGGGGCGGAATTCCGCGTCATAGCGCTCCAATCGGTTCTCATCGCCGCAATTGCTATCCTTATATATATCGGATACAGGTTTCAGTTTATATTCGGAATCGGAGCGGTGGCGGCGCTGATTCACGATTCGTTTATCACGCTGGGACTGCTTACGCTTTTAGGGCGTGAAATCAGCCTCGATGTTGTCAGTGCGCTTCTTATGATTATCGGTTACTCCATCAATGATACAATAGTTATCTTTGACCGGATTCGTGAAAATATGCGCACAATCTACGGGAAGAGTTTTGGAGAAATAGCCAACCTCTCCATCAATCAATCACTGAACCGCACACTCCTGACGTCATCAACGACATTCATCCCGATGTTCATTATGTTTCTGTTGGGCGGCAGGGGGCTTATGGATTTTGCCCTTACTATCTGTATCGGCGTCGTAATAGGCACATATTCATCCAGTTTCGTTGCCACACCGATATTATATGAGTGGATGAAGCGCAAGGGCTTCAAAGCCACCGAGGAGGTTGCGGGTCGCAAGGCACACTATCGCAAGGTTGAGCCGCTTTTGCAGAAATAGGCATTCCGTTAGCCCGTTGAGCCCCTAGAGCCCGTTGTCCCGTTTAGCCCGTTATCGCGTTCGAAATTAGTATATTCGTGGCAAATTTCTACAAAAGGAGAAGGAGGCGTTGAAAGAGTATAGCACAGAGAAAATCCGCAACATCTGTCTATCGGGGCATACAGGCTCGGGCAAGACCACTCTCACGGAGGCGATTCTGTATACCACAAAAACCACCGACCGGCTTGGACGCGTGGTGGATAGCAATACTACCTCTGATTATGACCCCGAGGAGATAAATCGGCAGGTCTCCATCAATTCCACAATTCTTCCAGTTGAATACAAGGATTGCAAAATCAACCTCATTGACCTCCCGGGGTATCGCGACTTTATCAGCGAGGTAAAGGGTCCCGTGCGCGTCTCGGACGCAATGATGATTCTGATTGATGCCACATCCGGCGTTGAGGTGGGAACGGAATTTGCCTGCGAGTATGCCGACGAATATGGCTTGCCCAAGGTGTTTTTCATAAATAAACTGGATAAGGAACGCGCCAATTTCAAAAAGGTGCTTGAGGGAATTCGCACGGAACTTGGGATGCGCACACTTCTTCTTGCCCTGCCTGTCGGGGAGGAAAAATCCTTCCCGGGTATAATAGACCTCGTAAGGATGAAGTTCATTAAAGAAGAAGAGGGCAAACAGACCACTGCGCCCATTCCCGATGAGCTGAAGAGTGAGGCGGAAGCGGCTCACGCCGAACTTGTCGAGACCGCAGCCGAGGGCGATGATGAACTCACGATGAAGTTCCTCGACGAACAACCGCTCTCTCCAAGGGAAATACTCAAGGGATTGAAAGAGGGATTTATATCTAATCGCTTTTGCCCGGTTTTCTGCGGTGCGGCATACAACACGCAGGGTATACATTCCTTGCTCGACTTTGTTGTGCAATGTTTGCCCAACCCCGCAGAGCGTTCCCCGTGGGGCGCCGTAAAACCTGACACCGGAGACTCTGTGGAGGTTCCTTGCGACCCACAAAGACCGGATGCGGCGTTCGTCTTCAAAACTGTCTCCGACCCTTATGCGGGGCGGCTTTCTTTCATCAGGGTTGTTTCGGGGGCGGTTAGGTCTGACTCGACCATCTTCAACGTCAATAAGGAGAGAGACGAGAAAATAACCCACGTCTATATTATGCGTGGCAAAAAGCCTGAAAATATACACAGGCTCCACGCAGGCGACATCGGCGCCCTTGTGAAACTCAATGTCACCACAACAAATGACACATTGTGCGCCCCTGACCACCGCGTGCAATTCCCACCCACACCGCTTCCCTCGCGCACCTGTCAGATGGCTATCAGTGTCCCCTCAAAGAGCGATGAAGAAAAAATCGGAGTCGCTATGCACCGGCTGATGGAACAGGATGAGACCCTCACTGTTCGCCGCGACCCTGAGATAAGACAGACAATTATTTCGGGAATGGGCGATGCGCATCTTGATGTGGCGGTGAGTCGCCTGAAGGCTATGTCGAATGTTGAGATTCGGCTCGTTGAGCCACGCGTCCCTTACCGGGAGACGATAACTAGGAGTGCAAAAGGGAGCTATCGCCACAAGAAGCAGACAGGCGGTCGCGGACAGTTTGGCGAGGTGTGGCTTAAACTCGAGCCACTGAAGGAAGAAGAATTTGCATTCGAGTGGAAGGTGGTGGGCGGCAACATCCCCACCAAGTTCAAACCATCAGTCGAGAAGGGCATTATTGATGCTATGGAGCACGGCATCCTTGCCGGATACAAGGTGGTCAACGTCAAGGCAATTTGCCACGATGGAAAACACCACTCGGTTGATTCCTCCGATATGGCGTTCAAAATCGCCGCATCTATGGGTTTCAAGAAGGTTGCCGCAGAAGCTTCCCCCATAATCCTCGAACCGATTTACAAAATGAAGGTAACCGTGCCGGAAAATTATATGGGAGACGTGATGGGCGACCTCTCCGGCAAGCGCGGTAAAATACTCGGCAATACCTCCAAAGGCAAGAAGATGACTATTGAGGCATTGGCGCCGCTCGCTGAGGTCTTTTCCTATTCCAGAGACCTTCGCTCTATGACGCAGGGGCGCGGTGTCTTTGAAATGGAGTTCTCGCATTATGAGCTGACCCCGCCCAACCTCCAGCAAAAAATCATTGAAGAAGCAAAAGCACGCAAACAAGAATCGTCATAATCAGGTGGCGGGATGGTTTTCATACAATATTCCCGTATTTTCCCTGAAGCCAGATTCGACAACTCCTTATCGTTATAGAACCCAATCGAACTTTCACAAAGGCACTGCGATAAACACGAAAATTCACAAATTGGGTTATCGGATAATGAACCAACCGGCTTATTTTAAGGCATAGAAAAATAGAAACTCACTACCGGGGACATAAATATGAAATTGATGCGTCTCGTTTCGTATAGACAGAATTTTCCCACACATTGCCGGGTTTTCATAGTCATACTCATCTTTTTTTTGTTTCGCCCCGGCAGCTATGCGGGTTCGAGCAAAAAAATTGTTCTAAAAAGCGATGCCTGGCAGATTTTTATTCAACCTGATATACTTGAAGTTGTGGCACAACCACAGGGGCAGGGGAAATTCCTGCTTTCGGCTCCACAAACAGATTTAGCCCCCGCCGTAAGGATTGAACAGATGCATAATCGAGCCAGATGGTTGCTTCCCCAAAAAGGCGTCGCTATCTCTATGGAGTTGAACCAGAACGACCTCTCCATTCTCTTACAGGCACATAAAACCGGCACTTTTACCTTCCCCGTAATTGAACAGGCAAAAGACCTGAAGGCATTGATTTTGCCTCGGTGGGAGGGCTGTTATATACCCTTAAACGACTCCCGATGGGTCAATTATCTGATTGATAGCGGCAAATGGGATACACTCGAGGGACTCTGTATGCCCTTCTGGGGACTCGACTGTGGGGAATATATGCTCACGTATATAGTCATCAACCGATACAATAATGAGATGCGATTTAGTAAATCTGCCGAACAACTCTCATTCCGATTTACACACGACTTCACGCCTGATCATAAAGTCAAAGAATACGGCTTTCTAATCCACCTGGGAAAAACTTCTTCCCCGATAGAGCCTGCCCGACAGTTTCGCAGATGGCTAATCGGTCGGGACAAGTTTGTCACTATGAAGGAGAAAATGAAGAACATCCCCAGAGTAAAACGCCTGCTGGGAGCAGCGCATATCTACCTCTGGGGCAATGCGTATCTGTCATGCCACGATATACCCCGTAGAAAGTGGGTTCCATTTTGCAAAAAATTGCTCGAGGAGGGCAAAGCCCACAAACCATCTCCGGGAAAGCGAATCAAAAACCTGATGAAGCCCGACCACTGGTCGGAAGTCGAAAAAATCTCAACTATGAGGTTACCTTATGATTATGTCAAACGTCGGGTAACTGACGAACTATCTCGCCTCCTGCAACGCTCCGACTTTTATGACAAAGCCTGCTGGGAAAGGATTAAATTGCCCGAAGAGGCAATTCACCTGCTGGAGAGAAAGCGCTCGGAACTTTCCATTTCAGAACTCTGCCGGATGAATGGTCTCCTTCTCAAGGCGGCTTATCCTGAATACTTGCTTGATGTTGACAACTGGGGAGACGGCGTCTCGGTAAAGATGTTGAAACAGTTCAGAGATGGCGGTTTCGACCGCCTGAGGCTTTGCGTGGATGACTGGCGCGGAGTTGAAAAACGCCCCGAAGTAGTCATCCTGGCGGAAAAATTGGGCTATCTCTTTGGTGCATACGATTCCTATCACAGCATCCACGACCCAGCTCTACGCGGCACAGATGCCACCTGGGAAACCGCGCAGTTTGACCCTGAACTCTATGAAAAGGGTCCGATTGTAGATAGAAACGGCAAAAGGATTCACGGATTCAAAGGTAAAGGATACAAATTAAGCCCGAGTGCTGCTTTCCCTTATGTAAAAAAGCGCGTCAGCAACATAATGAGCCACGTAAAATTCAATTACTGGTTTATGGACTGCGATGCTTATGGCGAGGTTTATGATGACTACTCCCCTTTGCATCCGGCAACACAGCAAGATGACGTCAATGCCCGGATGGCTCGAGTAGCCTGGATTAGAGATACTTACAAAGTCGTAATAGGTTCAGAAGGTGGGAGTTCATACGCTGCTCCGGGGATTCACATTGCCGAAGGCATGTTTCAACCCTGTTTCGGTTGGGGCGACCCTGATATGAAAAACAAAAACTCAAAGTATTATGTCGGAAGTTATTATCCGCCCGAGGGACCGAAAGTATTTTTGCAACAGGTGCCACTGAAGGAGAAATACAGATACCTTTTCTACGACCCGCGATTTCGATTGCCACTTTACGAGGTAGTCTTTCACGACTCGGTCGTTACTACCCACCATTGGTCGAGAAGCAGCTTAAAATTCGGCAACGTGCTGAACACGGTGGCACTGACGGAACTACTTTATATGGTTCCGCCGCTTTATCATATCAACCTCGATACATTCAAGAAACACAAAGAGATTATCAAGAGATTTTACGACTTCTTCTCGCCGCTTCATATGAAGTTAGGATTCTCCCAAATGACAGACTTTTCCTGGCTGGACAATGAGCGATTGGTGCAGAGAACTGTTTTTGCAAATAAGGTAGAGATTGTGGCAAATTTTTCAAATAAGCAATTTAACTACGGCGGAGTGATTCTACCAGAACGAAGTGTTCTTGTAAAATGGCACGACAGCCGAAGAACTCAGATTTTCACCCCTGACTTACAAAAGGTAGATTCAATACGGCATCATCCCGGCAAATCTACGAAAACAAAACCAAGGAATGCCATTTAATACCATTTGTAGAACCCGGCAGGGTGCAAGTATATGGTGGAGCGAATCTCCTGAAAGTATGAAAATATCAGCCACGGACTTGTCCTCCCGCCAGTGGCGCATAAACGGGCAAACGGACTCGACGGATTGATTTTCGGAGCATTCTTCACGAGGCATTCGCCTCACCCGAAAGGATGAAAATAATCCGCTATTTAGTCAAGAGACTCGAGTCTCTGGGGCACAAAGCAATTTTAGAAAATCTCCCCGGCGCAGCTTGATTCAAATTTTCGGGGCAGCTCGGGTAGGTGAAAAAAAATGTATGAAGTTGGAAATATAAAAGTAATCCACTCCAGGCGAACAAAGCATTTCAAATTGTCAGTTGTCCGTTTTAGATTTTAACTTTCTCGGCACTCCCTCTATGAGTATCTCTTTCTCAACCACGGTTCTTGCCATAATCAAGCTCTTTCTGATTGGATTGGGCGGATACCTGCTTGTTCGCACAGGCGTATTTTCTCATAGAGCCATAAATGACCTGGCACGCCTCATCCTTTACCTCGCCGTCCCCGCACTCGTATTTTTTACAATGTTCAAGAGCTTCAACCCCTCTCTCATAAAGGCAGCGGCAACCATACCTTTAAGCGCTATACTGCTCACGGCACTGGCTGGTGGTATTGCGATTGCGGGGAGTGCATTGTTTTCGCTCTCTGGCGAGCAACGGAATGTGTTCTTCGCATTGATGCTTTTCGGCAACAGTGGTTATCTCCCGATACCGCTTGTGATGAGCATTCTGCCGGAGGCGCAGGCAGACCAGGCGATTGTTTACATCTCATTATTCCTTGTGGTGGTAAGTCCACTTATGTGGTCTTATGGCGTTTATCTTATTGGTAAGACGGCGGGCACTGATATGCCTCTCAATAGATTAGTCTCGCCCCCAATGGTTGGGATTGTCCTTGGCGTGATATGTTCAGTGCTTCCACCCTTACGCCAATTCTTTTCCGGTCCCGGTAACTTCTTTGTCGAATCGTGCGAGCTACTGGGGAAAGCAACAGTGCCACTGGCAATGATTCTGCTCGGGGCAATCCTGGCTACCCTGAGATACCACCGTGGGGCAAACTGGAGCATAATCGGTGCAATTCTCGGTTTAAAAATGCTCCTCTTGCCGGTTGTGGTTATCACTTTGCTTTACTTCATTCCGTTGCCCAATATGGTTCGACTGGTCATTGCCATCCAAGCAATGACACCGCCCGCAACGAACCTCGTAGTCATTGCCAGAACCTATGGCAGGTCTGCCGACCTCGTATCGCTTACGCTCCTTGTTACGTATCTCTTCGCTCTTTTGACATTCCCCTTTTTTATACTGATTACGACACATCTATTTCCACCGGGATAAAAGCACAATGGCGTAACAGAATTTATGTGCATTCATTGCAGGATAACTTCGAGTGTCGGGATGAGCACGATTACGCGTATGATTACGGTTACGCGTATGATTGCGGGCACGCATACGATTACGATTAAGATTATGATTACGGGCACGGGCATGGGCACGGAAATACAACGGACAACGGACAACTGACAAACTCGATGTGTTACCCAATACTGCTATCTCTTAATAATAGGAATGTATAATTCCAGACCACATCTATATATCCTTGCCGGTCCCACCGGCGTTGGGAAGACACAACTTGCTATCCGTCTGGCGCAGGAGTGGGAGACTGAAATCATCTCTGCCGACTCGATGCAGGTCTATCGCCAGCTCTCCATCGGCACGGCTAAACCCACGCCCGCCGAGTGCGAGGGCATCCCGTATCACCTCGTCAGCTGCGTGGATATTGATGAAGGCTATGACCTTGCGCGATTTATGCGCGATGCGGATGAAATTATTGCAACCCTTGCCCGTGAGCAAAAACGCCCCCTGATTGTGGGCGGCACGGGTCTTTACATAAAGGGACTTATTGAAGGTATATTCGAGGCAGACTCGAAAGCCCCCGATGTCCGAGCCGAACTTAAAGAGCGCGAGAGAAAAGATGGACTTGAAATACTTTATGATGAACTGTGCCGCATTGACCCCGAAGCCGCCAGCCGGATTAAACCGGGAGACCGTCAGCGTATCTTGCGCGCCCTCGAGGTCTTCATAACTACCGGCGTCCCCATCTCACAGCTTCACAGGGAGAGCCGTCGGGAACATCCACGCTACCCGCATACACTGGTTGTCCTCACGCGGAGGCGGGATGAACTCTATGCTCGGATAGAGGCGCGAGTGGATAAGATGTTCGCAGCGGGATTTGTCGAGGAGGTAAGAAACATACTCGAGAAGGGATATTCCCCGGAACTGCATCCGCTAAAGGCTCTGGGTTATCGAGACGTAATACGCGCCCTCAAAGGAGAATGGAGTTTTGAAGAGGCAAGCGAAGAAATGAAGAAGGCAACAAGGCGTTACGCAAAGAGGCAGCTCACCTGGTTCAGGGGAATGCCGCAGGCACAGTGGGTCAATATAAGTGGCTTATCTGATGGAGAAGCCCTCTCAAAGGTAAAAATAATGTTGTCGAAGTCGTAAAAATGTGATATAAAGAAATTGGTAACAGTCAGCAGGAGTTGCTGCGGCAACTCTCTCAAAACAATGAAGATTAGCCACCGATGAACGCCGATTTACGCCGATTTCTTTATCTGTGTCCATCGGGGTGTATCGGTGGCTATATATTCTAAATCTTCGGGGTAGTTTGGGAGAAGCGAAACGCCTTATGTAGACGGTTGCGAAAAATTATAGACAGACTTTTTTCCCTTGCAAAGGATAAGGGAGAGGGATTAGGTAAAGCCCTCAATTAAATATGCACAACGGATTCAGTTCAGGAGGTTTTTATGGCAAAGACAGCGGTGAATCTTCAGGACAGCTTTCTCAACCAGGTCCGCAGAGAAAACAGTGAAGTTCGGATTGTGCTCTTGAGCGGCGAAGAGATGATGGGTATGGTTCGCGGCTTTGATAACTTCACTGTGATACTCAACGTAAAAGGGCAACAGCGTCTTATCTACAAACATGCCATTGCCCAGATTATTACACGGAAAAGATTCCACAAGGAAAATGCACCGGCGGCAGAAACAACCCCCCAGAAAAAAATCGGTGGCTTTAATACCATTGATGTCTCCAATATCAAGATAGGTGCGAGATGAAATGTTGAATGGTGAATGAAGAGCTGATGCGTCTGTAAAAGGTGTTGAAGCCGCAGATTGCGCAGAATGTTCGACCACCTTCAGCGGCGCGAAAGGAAGACGCGGATTTATAACGTGTTTAATATCAGTAATCTGCGTCATCTGTGAAATCTGCGGCTCCCTCAATGTTAGACTTTTTACATACGCGTCAGAGCTGTGAATGGATAATTACCAGAGGCGGTCGAACCTCAGTTTTTCATTTTGCGTCCATAATGTTTCCGCTATTTCCAGCCTTATGAAAATTGCCTCACCAATGCAGTGTTCGGGTTGCCCCCTATGATTGAAATCCTGAATTTTCAGATAAAGATTCTACCATTTGTGATTGGTGCCGGGGTAGCGTTTTTCGGCTGGACGGCATATTGGCTGAGTATAAATGTATCTGGTGCGACACTTGGAGGGACACTTGGGGCGGGGCTTGGGGCAGGCATTGCCCTGCTTCTGGGGCGACTGGAGTTATTTCTCCCCCTGGTTATTGTATTGGGGTTAGTGGGAATAGTCATAGGCATCCTTCTCATTCGCAAGCTCCACAGACTTGCATTTTTCTTGACCGGCTGTGCGCTGGGTGTCCTCGTTGGTGAACCGATTATGCTTACCTTAAGAAATGCGGGTATCTATCCCTTTGAGAAACTATGGACCGAGATTCTGCTCAAGGTGGGAATAGGTATCGCAGGCGGGCTGCTTTTGGTGCGTTTCAACCGCTATGTGGTATGTGTATTAACTGCGGCGGTCGGCGCCGTAATACTGATGAGTAGCTGGGATTTCAAAGGTGGGGTATTACCAGGACTGCCGATATTTCTATGGGCACTATTTGTTCAGGTCTATCTGTTGCGAAAGAAGGGCAAAATTCCCCCTCTCCGAAATCCTGCCGAAGATTAGCGAATTTTTTTCATCTCCTTAGTAGCAGGGAATCGAGTTCGATGTGGTAGAGTTTGAGTTTGCGCCACAGGGTGGTGGGGTTGATTCCGAGTATTTGTGCGGCTTTGCGCTGATTGCCACCGGTCTTGATGAGAATCCGCTTTATGTATTCGCGTTCCACTTCAGACAGGGTCAACTCTTCAGCGAAATCTAATGGCAGGGGTGTATTATTTGGGTCGAGGGCGGCGGCAAAGCGTGCCTCTCTCTTTGCCTTTATGGAGAGCCTTTTCATCTTTGCCAGCTCCTCAAGATAAAGACTGCTTTTTGTTCCCATCACTACAGCTCGCTCAATGACGTTTTCCAGTTCGCGGACATTGCCGGGCCAATGATATTCCTTCAGGATTTCCATATCCTCGGTCGAGAGGCGGCGGATTTGTTTGTGGCTTCTCCGGCTGAATTTTCGGAGGAAGAAATTCACCAGGAGGGGGATGTCTTCGGGACGCTCCATCAAAGGCGGGATGTGTATAGGCAATACATTGAGGCGGTAATAGAGGTCTTCGCGGAAGGTTTGCTCCTTGATAAGTTTTTTGAGGTCGCGGTTTGTGGCGGCGATGATGCGGACGTCTACGTGAATGGTCTCGGTGCCGCCGACACGTGTAAATTCCCTTTCCTGCAAAACACGCAGCAGTTTGACCTGCATCGGGGAGCTTAAGTCTGCAATCTCATCGAGGAATAAGGTTCCCTCATCGGCAAGCTCGAATCTGCCGACTTTCCGAGTGTAAGCACTGGTGAATGCACCCTTCTCATGTCCAAATAGCTCGCTTTCTAAAAGCATTTCAGGGATGGCTGCACAGTTAACCACCACGAATGGTTTATTGCGACGTGGGGAATTATAGTATATGGTCTTTGCCAGGAGTTCCTTGCCTGTGCCGTTTTCCCCGAGGATAAGGACGGTGGAGTCGGAGGAAGCGGCGAGGCGGGCGTGTCGCATCACGCGCAACATCCCCAGACTCTTGCCGATAATCCTGATGCTGGTCTGATCGGCATCGGCGCCGCCTCCATCGAGGGCATCTTCTTTTGTTAGCCCGAAGATTGGAGATGCCCCCTCGGCAAAATTCACGATGCTTATCCGGTGCTTGCGTCCCTTTTCTCCTCTTAAGATTCCCTCTTTTTCGTAAATCAGGTTGAGGTTATGGATAGCGGCGGGGTTGCCCGGTTCGCGGCGCAGAACCCAGTTCAGCTCACCTATTGCCTCATCGCTCTGCCCGTTTTTGTAATAAGCCATAGCGAGATTGATATGGATATCGGTCAGTTCTTCGCCAGCAGGCATCCGATTCATCAGGTCCTGGTATTTCTCGATGGCAGCGGAATAGCGTTTCAGGTGCAGGTATAGGTCTGCGAGGTTATGGAGTGCGGAGACCTGCTCGTCATTTAAGTTGAATGCCGTCTCGAAGTGGCGAACTGCCCCCTCATAATCCCGTTTTTCTTTCAGGACGAGACCGAGGTAGAGGTGGCATTCGGAGCAGAAGTGGTCAACATCGGGGAAGATGATGCCGAGATAGAATTGTCCGGGTTTGAGTTGGAGCGAGGAACTTGCTGCTTCATCAACTATGGAGCGCAGTAGGATGCGGGCTTCATCGAGGCGATGTTCATTTAGCAAAAGGAGTGCACGGTTGTATTTAACGTCCACGAAGTTGCCACCCAGCATCTCGGCTTTATCGTAGCATTCAACGGCGCTGGCGAGGTCGCCGCTGTGTAGATATGCATGCCCGCAGTCCTTGATAATTTCGGGATTGGTGGGGTCGGTGAGGCAGGCGATTTTTAGCTTGCGCAGTGCCTGGTCATGTCTACCATCGCAGAAATAGCGAATCCCGTCTATATAGCTCTGATGAATCTCAATAATGCTCGCACCGCAGTAGGGGCAGAAGTTGGCACCCAGCGCAATCTCTTTTTTACACTCGGGACAGAGCATCTCTTCTCCGTAAAAAGCAAGAGTTCACTGATTGATGACTCGGGAGATGCACCCTGATGGTTCTTGACTCCCGATTCGTAAATTATGTTTAATAATAGATATCTTTGATGAGGTATTGCAATATTTTTTTGAGATGGGATTATGCATTTGCGGCGTTTCTATGTACCGCATAGAGAGATGAAGGCGGGGGAGATGATAAGGCTTTCGCCCAGAGAGAGTCATCACCTGGTGCGTGTTTTGAGGCTTGATTGTGGCACTACTGTGAGCCTCTTCAACGGTAGGGGAAAAGAGGTGTGGGGCGTGGTTGAATCTGCAAATCCCACCGGTGCAACGGTGCGCATAACGCAGGCAAGCCACTTCACCGAATTATCCCGCGAAACCAAAACTCCCGTTGACCTGATTCTACCCCTACTCAAGGCGCATAAACTCGAAATCGCTCTGCGGATGGCTACCGAGTTCGGCGCATCGGGCTTCTGGCTCTTTACGTCTGAACACAGCGTCCCGATTCCGCAGGCGCCCGGAATTGAAAATAAACTTCGCAGATGGGAATACGTCATCCTTGAGGCTGTGCGTCTCTCGGGTCGCACAATTTTACCCCGGCTTTCTGCACCTTCGCCGCTGGGTCTGCTTCTACCTGAACTTGCGCATACCCACATAATTATCTTCGCATACGAAGGCGAGAATCTGAAAAAACTCTCTGACATACTCTCTACACTTTGCTCTCCCTCCGGGACAAATCAAGTTGAGCAAGAGAGAGTTTGCATCGTTACGGGACCGGAGGGTGGATTCACACCCGGCGAGGTAGATATGGCGAGGCGTTGCGGTGCGTATCTCTGTTCACTCGGCAGGTGCATTCTCCGCGCAGAGACCGCCCCCATCGCCGCGCTATCGGTTATGCTTGCGCATTTCGGGGAGGTATAACATATATACTTTTGTGTAATGATTGTGAAAATTTATCTCTCAAAAAAGAGGATAACGTGAAACAGAAATCCCGGTTTCTCTCATTACTATTAGGCTTAATACTTCTGTCAAATGCGGTGGGCGCATTTGCTGCGCTTCTCTCTCCAAACCGCTATGTCGAGATAGACATAACCGGTCCGGTTAACGAAAAACGCGCCCTGTATGAATTTATATTTCCCAGGTTCCGCACAGTGAAGCAGTATCTCGACCTCCTCGAAAAGGCACAGGACGACCCGGACGTTGGCGGCATCATTCTGAAGATTTCGCACCCGGAGCTCGGCTGGGCAAAACTGCAACAGCTCCGCCGGGGGATTTTTGAATTCAGGAATAGCGGAAAAAAGGTCTATGCCCTCCTCACTGGCGACACGCTCCCCGCATACTTGCTTGCAAGCGCCTGCGATGAGGTGGATATTACGCCCGCCGGCTCGCTGATGATTACGGGGCTTCGCATCGAGGCGTATTTCTTCAAAGACCTCCTTGCTAAACTCGGAATAGAGGTTGATGCAATCCCCATCGGGAAATATAAGAGCGCCGCAGAACCGTTCACTGATAGGTTTATGTCCGACGCATCCCGCGAGATGTTTACATCCCTCCTCGACGATTACTACGAGCAGCTTATGGCGATGCTCGCCAAAGACCGCCGCCTCACGAGCGATACGGTGCGTGCCATTCTCGACAGGGGTCCATTCACCGCATCCGAAGCCAGAGAAATCGGTCTCATTGACAATATTATGTATGAGAAAGAGTTGCACAAACACATAGAGGCGGGACTTCCGCGCTACCTTTATGTGGTGAAGGATTACGGGAAACAAAAGCCCCAGGTGCCGGAAATCAATATTTTTACGCTCCTTTTCAAGCAGCCACCCGTTAAGCCGTCGCGGACGGGTCGCACAAAGATTGCCCTCATCGTTACGACAGGCATCATCCTCCCCGGTGGGCGAGAAGATTATCCATTTCAGGAAAATATCATTGCTGCAAAAGACCTTATTGAACAGATCAACGAATGCGTTGATAATCCCGATATTGCCGCAATCGTATTGCGCATAGACAGTCCGGGTGGTTCTGCGCTGGCATCCGACCTTATATGGCGTGCCATAAGGCTTGCGCGCAAAAAAAAGCCGGTTGTAGCGTCGCTATCGGATGTTGCAGCCTCCGGTGGTTACTATGTGGCGATGGGAGCCGATAAGGTCATTGCCGAGCCGGGCACCATCACCGGCTCAATCGGCGTAATAAGCGGAAAGCTTGTCCTGAAAGGGCTTTTCGATAAGGTGGGCATAAATACAGAGGTTATATCTCGTGGGAAAAATAGCGGCATCTTCTCTCCGGGTGCGCCCTTTTCCAAAAGTGAGCGTGCCGCACTTCGAAGGCTCTCAACGGCGGTATACGATGGTTTTGTCGGCAAAGTAGCCGAGTCGCGGGGATTAACAAAAGACGATGTCCGAGCGGCTGCGCAGGGGCGCGTATGGACGGGGCGTCAGGCTCTTAAAAATCACCTCGTAGATAAACTCGGCGGGATTGATGAGGCAATTGGTGTCGCCAGAACTCTCGCCCATATCCCCAGGGAAAGACGAGTAGAGGTGGAAGTCTATCCCCGCCAGCTCGGTCTCATCGAGTTTATACAGAAGGTGATGAGCGGTCAATTGACGCAGACAATGGTGCCGAAAATCTATGGCGCCACATTTCCCTTTGTGAATTCAGACATCTGGATGCAGGCATTGCCATTGATTCACCTGTTCAGGCGCGAGACCGTCCTTGCACTGATGCCGTTTCACATTGAGATAAAATAAACCGCAGCAACACGGGCACTGATGTGAGTGTAAAAGGTCTGATCTGGATATGCAATGCTCCCAGAAGGATGAAAATAATCCGCCAATTACGCTAATGAACGCGAATACTTATTAGCGCACATTCGCGGACTAAATTTTGGAGCCGTCATCATGACCTGCAAGGACGACTCCCCCAAAAGGATGAAAATAATCCGCCAATTACGCTAATGAACGCGAATATTTATTCGCGCACATTCACGGACTAATTTTCTGAGCAGATGAAAAGAGAAGAAATCCGCCACCCCTTCGGCATTACGGTTTCAGCCGTTACGGTTGATGAATTCATTAGCCGTGTCATTTCCTGGGCACACCCGGGCAGTCCTTTGCGCTTAATCACATACATAAATGCCCACTGTGTAAATTTATATTTCAAAGACGCTGAATATGCAAATATAGTGGATAAGGCGGATTTGGTTTATGCAGATGGTCAGGCGGTGGTATGGGCGGCGCGTTTCCTGGGGGAAGCGCTGCCGGAACGCATAAATGCAGGCGATTTCTTTTTGCGTTTTTGCAGGCTTTGTGCCCGCGAAGGGTTATCGCTTTATCTATTAGGTTCGCAACCGGGTGTCGCACAAAAGGCGGCAGGGAATATCCGTGCGAAAATCCCTGACTTAAAAATCGCCGGGACGATGAACGGTTTTTTTCAGCCCGGCGAAATCTTTCACATCCTGGCTGACATCAGAGAGTCAAAACCCGCAATTCTATTGATAGGTATGGGTGTGCCGCTTCAGGAGAGATTTGCCGCTGCGCATATAAAGGAATTTGGTGTGCCGGTCGTGTGGTGTGTTGGTGCACTGTTTGAATACTATGCAAGAGTCAGGGCGCGTGCACCCGTCTGGATACGCCGCATCGGGATGGAGTGGCTCTTCCGTCTGATTATCGAACCGCGTCGCCTCTGGAGGCGCTATATCATAGGAAATGTCGTCTTCATCATAAGGACTTTGCGGCATCGTTTCGGGGAATAATCTGCCCCGGTTAGTTCGGTTGGTCGCTTTTGGCAAGTGGGTGGGCGTATTGAATAAATTGCGATAATGAATCCACCGGGGTTGTTGTGTATTCATTAGGGTATTGACAGGAAAAGAGGGAATCTGGGAATCTTTTAAGGTGCGGTGGATGAGGTATCTCTGAACACGGAGAGAACGATTTTTGTTTTCGGGAATAATTGAAGAAATAGGCGTAGTTCTGGCACGCAAGGAGACCGGGCGCTCGCTCCGGTTTACGATTGGGGCAAAGCGTATCCTTGATGACATCGCTGCCGGAGATAGTATTTCGGTTGACGGCGTCTGCCTCACTGTGGAGGCGGTCAGCAAGAGCGATTTCACCGTTTATGCCTCGCCCGAAACCATCTCCAGAACCGCGCTCGTTCAGAAGCGGAAGGGTGGTTCTGTGAATTTAGAGCGTGCCCTTGGTGCAGATGGGCGTGTCGGTGGGCACTTCGTTCAGGGGCATATTGATGGTGTGGGTGAAGTCTTGCACATCACAAGGCAGGCGGATTCCCGGCGCTTTGCATTTCGCATACCGCAGCCGCTATTGCGCTACTGTGTTGAAAAGGGTTCAATCGCCATTGACGGGATAAGTTTAACCATTGCAAGCCTTTCAAACGGGGGAAATGCATTTGTTGTAGCCGTAATCCCGTATACATATCAGAATACAACGCTCGGCAAGCTGCATATCGGCGACCGCGTGAATGTGGAATGCGATATCTTCGCCAAATATGCAGAGAGATTCCTTAACCCATACACTAATGCGGGCAGCGTGAATGAAGAGTTACTCCGGCGAGCCGGTTTCATCGCCTGATAGGGGTGATACAATGTCATTCATTTCCATAGATGAAGCGATTCGGCGATTCAAAGAAGGTAAGATGCTGATTATGGTGGATGACGAAGACCGTGAAAACGAGGGTGATTTCGTTATCCCCTCAGTTGGCATAACCGCCGACGCAATCAATTTTATGGCGAAGTATGGACGTGGGTTGATTTGCGTATCCTGCGCAATGGAGCGCGCACGTGAACTCGATTTGAACCTGATGGTTGCGGATAATACCTCACGCCTCGGGACAAATTTCACCGTATCCATTGATGCCCGTAATGGGACGACTACGGGCATATCCGCCGCAGACCGCGCTCGCACAGTCAGCGTCTTTGTTGACCCGAATACAAAACCGGGCGACCTTGCGCGACCGGGGCACGTCTTCCCGATATGCGCACGTCCCGGCGGGGTGCTTGAACGCGCCGGACACACCGAGGGCAGTGTTGACCTCTGCCGTCTCGCCAGCATTTCCACCTCCGCCGTCCTCTGCGAGATTATGAGCCAAGACGGCGCAATGGCGCGTCTGCCCGAGCTCGAAAAGGTCGCACAAGAATTCGGACTCGGCATCGTCTGCATCCGCGATATTATCGCTTACCGTATGCGAAAAGAGAAACTCATCCGACGCGCAGTTACAACGCATATACCCAATGAATTCGGCGACTGGAAACTCTACCTCTATGAAGGTGTGATTGATAAGGAACTCCATATAGCCCTCGTTATGGGCGAACCGGAAAAACAAAAGAGCGCACTGGTGCGCGTTCATTCGCAATGCTTTACGGGAGATACGCTCTGTTCTTACCGCTGCGATTGCGGACCACAGCTAAGGGAGGCACAACGCCTCATCAGCCGCGAGGGACACGGCGCAATCGTCTATCTGCACCAGGAGGGGCGCGGCATAGGACTCAAAAATAAACTCCTCGCCTATGCGCTCCAGGATGAGGGCAAGGATACTGTGGAGGCGAATGAGGCACTCGGCTTCCGCGCAGACTTGCGCGAATACGGCATCGGAGCGCAGATTATATGCGACATCGGTCTTAAGAAAATCCGTCTGATGACCAATAATCCTAAAAAACTGATAGGGCTTTCCGGCTACGGTCTGGAGGTGGTAAGGCGTGTCCCGCTAATTGTGGGTTTAAGTAAATACAACAAACGCTACCTGGAGACAAAGGAGAAAAAACTTGGACATATACTTACCGGTGCCAGTCCGGGTGAGATGAAAGGAGAAAATGATGATGAAAAAGATTGAAGGAAAACTCGACGCAAAGGGTCTGAAGGTGAGCATTGTCGTGAGCCGCTTTAATGAATTCATCGGCTCTGAACTCCTGAATGGTGCGCTGGATTGCTTGCGCCGACACGGTATAAATGAAAGCGATATGCGCATAATATGGGTGCCGGGCGCATTCGAGATTCCTTATGTGGCAAAGAGGCTCGCACTGAAAAAGGAAGACGATGCCATCATAGCCCTCGGAGCCGTCATTCGCGGTGCCACCGACCATTACAATTACGTCGCCGCAGAAGTAGCAAAGGGCATAGCCGCCACCTCGCTCGAGACGGGCGTGCCCATAATCTTCGGCATCCTGACAACCGACACAATAGAACAGGCAATAGAGCGTGCGGGCACAAAGATGGGAAACAGGGGATTTACCGCCGCCTTAAATGCAATCGAGCTGGCAAACGTCCTGAAGACTCTCGCCTGAACTGCTCCGAAAATTTATTTTTTAGACGGGATAGCGCGGATTGACACGGGTGTTTTTTATCCGCGAAATCCGTGCAATCCCTCCACAGGCGGGCAAGCCTGTCTGAAGCATATTTTCATACTTTTGGGAGATCGGAGATTGAAGATTCACCATGGTGAAGTCGCCGTGGCGACTTATGATGACTGTCCCGAAAATTACCCATAGTCAGTTGTCAGTTAAACATTGGGCGTTTCCGCCTTATGCGGATTCAATGTTCAACTGATGCAGAACAAAGGGGGTCAAACTCTACTATCCTGACCGCTTAATAATGTCGAAGGCGCGCCATCGGTGGGATGTGTCATTTATTTAACCATAGTTATTCAGGTTATGACCGAGGATGCCCGAATGAAATTGAAGAAACTCTACCCATCATTTTCTTGAGGTCAGACTCTGCCCTGAATGACTTTTTTGATTGTTTCATAGTCTCTTTTTAGGTCTTACTTTTCCCGAATCTTTTTTAAGTAATCATAAATGCATTTCTTTATTCCGGGAAATTTGCCGATTTCTTTTCCGGGTGCTTTGCAATTCATTTTCCGAGCGATGCCATCTCGATTTTTACCTGTTGTGGCTCACCTGTTATCACATTGATTTCTCTCTTGAGCGTTTTATAATCCTGGCACATCACAAGGATTTTGTGTTTGCCCGGTTCCAGGAATTTGAAAAGAAATTGCCCGTCGGATTCCGTCTGGGTTACAAGAGTATCATCCAGAAAGATGAGAGCATCCCGGAGAACCTCACCGCTTT
>CAZGKP010000034.1:0-22612 GCA_964526215.1 uncultured Candidatus Sumerlaeota bacterium | reverse complement strand
AGAGATTTGTGGGCTTTACGTGAAACCAATCTATAAACGATAAAAACACAAGGATGCAAATCGCACCCATCCCACCGAACAGCGTGCCGTGCTGATGCCTGCCCGCCGCATCCCAGAGTGTTGTGAGTGCAAATGCGGTGCAGGGGATAATGGCTGTGAGTGCGGGTGCGCGATACCGTGCACTGACAAAGAATAGTATTGCGCTTGCGGTGTATGTGACGAGGAAAAGGGCAAGCAAGATGGTGGCGGGGTTGCGCTCTCTTTTCAGGGCAAAAAAGAAGCCAATCAATCCGAGAGCACCCACAATCGCATAAGGTAAAAACGAGAGGAAGAAACGCAGGATGGGTGTATATCGTGCCACAAAATAGATGTTCTTGTTATTTTTTATCTCGTAATTGCCGAAGAAAAGTGCGGCTTTTTTGAGCATAAGTAGTGCCCAGGGAAGGGGATTTTTCCATATCCACTTCAGTGCACGGCGAGACCAGTAGCGGCTTACGGCTGCCGCGGAGAGCGGGCGGATTGCGGAATTGGGATTGCGGATTGCGGATTGTCGAAGACGCGCCGTGGCGGGCGGATTGGGGATTGGGGATTTTAGATTGCCACTGAGATGGCGCTCTGCCTGGTCTTTTGCAAACATCTCCACCGAATCCTGGTAGCGCCCGAAAAATGTCATACGCCGGGCTGTGCGCGCTGTGAAGCCATCCGTATTCGGATTGTTCCCGATATAAAAATTGACACCGCCATAAGAGGCAATCGGGACAAAGCATCGCCCCGCTATTGCGTTGTGCATTGTTGCGGGTAGAATCATTGCGAAGGTGCCCAGAAGGATGAGACACACCCTGAGCGCAATATCGCGCAGGCGTGCCGCACCTTTCCATAAGACTCCAAGGAATATCAAAAGCACCGGCACAAACAGCAGTATATTCGGTCGGGCAATGGCGGATAGCCCGGTGAGCACTCCGAGAATGAGGCATTTTCCGGGAGTGGGTGATTTTAGTGTACGCAATGCCTGAATGAGAATCAGTGGATAGAAGAGAAATTGCAGAAAGATGTCGAGCATCTCTCCCTCGAAGAAAAAAAACGGGGCATAGCAGGCGGCGAGGATGCCAGCGATACGTGCCTCCCGCCTGGAGAAAATGCGGCGCGTGAGGGAATATATTGCCAGAACTGCACCTGCACCGATTATGTGTTGCGCCAGCCGGATGATGAAAAAATTAACACCGAAGGTTCGTATGAAAATGCCCAGAAGGTAAGAATACAGAGGTGCACGGAAAAAGGCATCGCGGGCGATGAGTTTGCCGCGTGCGATATCCCGCGCCCAGTTCAGGTGATAGAGTTCATCCAGAAAGGGTGCACCGAAATAGGGGCTTTTAGCAATCTCAAAGAGATAAATCAGCCGAATCAAAAGCGCGCCCAGAAAGAGGAAGAGCAGAAATCTTTTCTCGGAGGTATCCAGCAGTTTATACTCCTTTATGAGTGGACGACATAGTTGAGGTCAGCAATTTCAACTTAAGGTATGGGACTGTGAAAGCCTTTACGTATTTCTCGGGGCAGGCAATTATCAAATCGCCTCGACTTTACTATTCCGGGGATTCATCCGGAGCGAATGAGCACGCCCTTCTCTTTTCAATTCGCAGCCATATCGCCGCAGCGAATTATTCCCCAGTATTGCCCACTGCCGTTTCGGCAATCAAGAGATATATCCTCGATTCCTACTTTGAGGTCAAGACGAGATTATGAGTATCGTTTCAGCTATATGGAAGCAGGAACGGATATGTCAAGCTTATGTATACTTCATGCGCCACTAACTGCTGCTCCAAAAATTCAGAATATAGAGCCACCGATGCACGTAGACTTGTCCGCTCTCCTTCGGCGGGAAAATCCGCCACGGCGGGTAAACCGCAGGAGGATTACGCCGAGGGCGCGCCATCGGTGGGCAGATTTATCTGTGTGTATCTGCGTGTATTCGCCGTGGCGAATTCATCGGTGGCTAATTTTCATCCTTTCGGGAGAGGTACCGCCCTTGCTCCTTTCCGACAGAAAAATCAGTAGTCTTCAAGGCTTAATAGATGAATGTTGCCTATGTGGATGTGTCGGAGACCTGCTTGCTTTGCGGCATTCAGGGCTTCTTCGGCATAACGCTTGCCTGTCGTCGGTATGTCGTGGAAATAAAATTGCGGGTAAAATGCTAAAAGTGAATATGGAATGTCCGGATTCAATCGGGCGATAAAATGAGCGATCTTGCTCACTTCCTCCGGCGTTACATAGCCGGGAATGAGCAGGGTGCTGGCAATCAGGGGCGGTGGGTCGGGACGTCTTGAAATCATATTTTCAGCCAGCCATCTAAAATTGGAAAGGGTTGCCTCGTTACTCACACCGGTGAGTGTATAGTTTAAGTGCCCATTGAACGCCTTGAGGTCGAATTTTATGCACCCCCGGAGGCAAGACTCAAGTTCATCATCTCTTTTAGAAATGTGCGGTTCATACTGCCGTTGGTTTCCCAGCAGATACGCACGTTTTGTTCAGTCTTTTTTGAGCGAGCAAGGATTATGTGCGATGCGCCGATGGCGTGGGTGATTTGTGCAGCCGGGTCTCCGCCGAAATAACATACGCAATTGGTGTCTGCATCCACCGCATCTGCCAGCTCCTGTGCGCTGAAATAGCGCTGATATTCGTCAGGCTGGCGAAAATGCCAGTTCTGACAGAAGAGGCAATTAAAGGTGCAGGCGGCGTAGAATACTGCGAGGTTCTTTTTTCGGCGGGGCGGGATGATTTTATGATGACCACGCTCACCTTCGGGGCAAATCCAGGAGGCGACACAATTCGTGGGCAGGGCGTCATAATACCACTCAAGTCGCCCACGCTCAGGTGTGCCTGCTAATTGTATAATTTTCCCATTTTCATTTTTCTTCAAGCCGCAAAACCCCCGATTATGTGTCTGTAAGGCATCTGTAAGACAGACATTATGCTCGCCCATAATGCAACGATTGCCGCATTGTGTGCAAGCCACTCCGTCTTTATCCCGGGGGACACTTTCGGGCAGGTTAAACTCACGGCGGGAGAGGCGATGTGCATTGTCAATTATGGGTTTTGCCCCGGAGAAGTTATTTATTATGCACTCGCGGCAGACCGAAAGCACCTGTGCAATAAGCGCGCTCTCCTTACCGCAGATTTGACATTTCCCCATTCTGTTATTCCGCAGCCCTGTAAAAAGTGACAGCCCGAATCCAGCCATAAGCCCGAAATGATGTTATGGTTGTTGTGTCGGGGGTTTTTGAATCAGGATGCCCCGTAGCCGGTGATTACGACAAGAATCGTTCGGAGGAGTATCTTCACATCAAGCCACAAAGACCAGTGGTCAATGTAGTGGAGGTCGAGCTTCATCCAGGTATCGAAGTCGAGTTTGCTTCTCCCCATCACCTGCCAGAGACACGTGATGCCGGGCTTCATACTGAGTCGGCGGCGTTGCCATCGGTCGTATTTCCGGACCTCTGAGGGGATTGGCGGGCGTGGCCCGACAAGGCTCATCTCTCCTTTCAGGACGTTAAAGAGTTGTGGGAGTTCGTCAATGGAGATCTTGCGAATGATGCGCCCGAATGGCGTAACGCGTGGGTCGGATTTCATTTTGAAGACGGGACCATCCACGTCGCTTCTATTGCGAAGTGCCTCGAGTTCTTTATCTGCGCCGACCCGCATTGAGCGGAACTTGTAAAGTGTGAACTGCTTGCCGTTCAGCCCGCAGCGCGTCTGCGTGTAGAGGATAGGCTCGCCCGGCTTTGAGGTGAGTTTTATCAAGAGCGTAACAATAAGCAAAACGGGCGACAGCACAATAAGCAGACTCGCAGCCACAATCCGGTCAAGGGTGTATTTAATAAAAAGGGCTGCATTCATCTGATGGGCGGGATTGTATGTGATGAGTGGGACATCTTCAAAGCTCTCAAGACCGACACCGGCGAGTGTGGGGTTAAAGAAATTCACAGCCAGGCGAGTGCGAACTCCCATCACCTCGCACCCCTCCAGTATGGGGGCAAGGTCATTCAGGTTCATCCTTTCGGGGAAAAAGATTACGTCGTCAACTGGATTTTTCTCAACATAGTTTAATGTATCTTTTGCGTTTCCCACCACGTCCCATTTAAGGATTTTATCGCCGATGTGTTTCTCAGGGTTATCGGTAAGGATGCCCAGAATCTTGAATCCCCAGAAGTGATGTCCTTCAATCAGGTTCATAAATTCAACCAGACGTTTACCTCCACCTACGAATAAAAGCGTGCGGTAGTTGTAGCCACGCCGCCGAAGTTCGGTGAGGATTTTTTTCACAAGGGCGGTCTTTGCTCCAAGGAAGACAAAGAGTAGACCGGGAGCGATAATCATCTGCCCCCGACTCACCACATCCTTTTTGTAAATCATATAGACCAGCGCAAGGCACAGAACGGTTACCTCGAGGCTGCTTACGAGGAGCATCTTGAGTGTCTCGGATGTGCGTATGATGCGTTGTGAGTTATAGTAACCGTTAAAAGCCAGAACGATTACGGTGAGCGGAGGAAAGACAAATAGTAGCCATGCATAGTGTCGGAAGTCGCTGGGGGCGAGGAGTGTCGGAGCTATGTAAGGAGAGAGGATGCGGTTGCGCAGGATGTGAGCGGCAAGGAAGGCGAGTGCCGCCAGCGATATATCCATCAGTATATTCATTCGTGAAAATATGTAATCCTTTTCCTTAAGCATCAGCCGGATTTCCTATCGGTGAGGTATGATAATCTCGATGCAATCTCGAGATAGCGGAGGCGAATTTGCTCACATAAGCTGGCGGGCGTATGCATTTGTGAAGTGTTTAATTTCCTCTGGTGTGGACATTGTGAAGATTTCATCAGCGAGGCGTTTGGCGTCCGCCAGTCTTATATTGCGGATTACGCGTTTAACCTCCGGTATGGCTATTGGTCCCATACTGAGTTCGTCAATGCCCAAGCCCAGTAAAATAATGGCGGTGATTGGATCGGCTGCCATCTCACCGCAGAGACCCACCCAGACATTATGCCGGTGTGCGGCGTTGATTATGTCTCGTATAAGGCGCAATATGGCTGGGTGAAACGGTTCATAGAGATGAGCCACACGTTCATTCACGCGGTCCACAGCAAGCGTATATTGAATGAGGTCATTTGTGCCGATGCTAAAGAACTCTACCTCTCTTGCCAGTATATCGGCGGTTATGGCGGCGGAGGGAATCTCGACCATAATGCCGACCTCAATGTCGGGAGAAAAAGAGATACCTTTCTCGGTGAGTTCGGCTTTGACCTCCTCAAGGAGTTTTTGTGCGGCACGGACTTCATTAACGCCGGAGACCATCGGGAACATAAGTTTGGCGTTGCCGAATGCGCTTGCCCGCAGGATGGCACGGAGTTGCCCCTTGAATAATTCGGGATTCGCAAGAGAGAGCCTTATCGCCCGCAATCCCAGAAACGGATTGAGTTCCTCAAAGGGGACACCTGAGACAAATTTATCCCCGCCAATATCGAGCGTGCGGAAGATGACGGGCTTGGGCTTCATCTCCTCCACCACACGCTTATACACCTTGAATTGTTCATCCTCGGTAGGGAAGCGGGGGCGATTCAGATAAATGAACTCGGTTCGAAAGAGACCGATGCCGTCTGCGCCGTGTTGCTTCACGTGGGTTATTTCTGCGGGTATTTCTATATTGGCGGAGACCTCGAGTGTATAGCCATCGAGTGTCTCGGCGGGAAGTGGAGAAATCGCCGCAAGCGTTTGTTCCTGTTGTCGTAATCTCTGCCGGATGTTGCGGTATTTTTTGAGTTCCCGGGGAGTTGCATTCAGGATTACGTGTCCGCTCACGCCATCAACAATCAGAGTATCGCCGTTTTCGACGCGAGTTGAAATCTCCGCCACACCGACCACTGCCGGGATTTCAAGTGCCTTCGCCATAATTGCCGTGTGGGAAGTTGGTCCCCCGATATCCGTCACGAAGCCGATGACCTTCGAGCGGTCCATTGTGGCGGTGTCGGAGGGACCAATGTCGCGTGCCACAATAATCACGGGTTCGGTGAGTGAACGAAGCGGATGTCCCTTAACTTTAAGCAGATTTTTTATGGTGCGGTTGGCAACGTCGTATACATCGGTTGCGCGGTGGGAGAAATAATCATCCCGCATCCTGGAAAAGAGCGAGGCGAGGCGTTCCACTGTTTGCTGGAGGACATACTCGGCGTTTTTTTTCTCGCGACGGATTGCATCAATGGTCTCGTTTACTATCAGCGGGTCGTCGAGCATCGCTATGTGGGAATCAAAGATTGAGGCGTGTATGGAATCGAGGTCATTCTCTGTCTGTTTGCGGATTTTGCGAAGCTGGTTTTTCGAGGCTGCCACCGCCTTCTTAAAGCGCTGGATTTCATTCTCAACTTTATCTTCCTGAATGGGGCGTGGCTCAAGGGTTAGCAGGCGGGGGTCAAGGCGAAATACCTTCCCGATTACGACCCCGCCCGAGACTCCGATACCATCAAAGTGGCGCTTATGCTTCATTCAGATGGCTCCCCAGATACAGATTAACATTAAGCGGCAAATCTCTCACCCCAAAATGCCCGCCCGCGGGCATAAAAAAGGATATGGGGTAAAGAGATGATTCATTTTTTATTATCTCATCCCAATCAGAGTCCATCACCTTAATCCCTCTATCTCCCCATCTCCTTTTCTTACACTGCCATTGCTATGCCTCGCCGAAATTGTTCTTAATTAAATCCACGAGGTCTTCAAGACACCGGTCAACATTCTCTCCGCGTGTGGTGATGGTCAACTCACTACCCTGCTCGGCTGCAAGCATCATAAGCCCCATAATACTTTTGCCATTCACCCGGTCGTCGTCTTTCTCCACAAACACCTCACAATTTTCATACTTGCTGGCACGCTGGACAAAAAGTGCTGCCGGACGGGCGTGAAAACCGAGGGGGTTTGTTATGGTAACCCTGACTGTTTTCTCCTCCATCTCCCCCCCCCCAACGCTAACAAGTCCCATTCCTTAAGGTCAACAAACGATTTTATATTTCCTTAAATATGAGTGATTTGTCAAGTTCAATACGCACCTTATGGCAGGGCAATAAAATTACCCATCAATGCAGAATTGTGTCCAGAAAGAGTCGGTAGAATGGAGAAGTGAGGGACAAATCCACAAAAGCGAAAGTCCCTGAGATGGGGATTACCGTATCGCCTGGGGAAACCATAGAAATCCCATTTTTGTCTGGAAGAGGAGTTTCGGTTCGCCGCCATCTGACGGGATAGCAAGAATGCTTCGCCCTGTAAATGGACGTTTGCCGTCCAGAGAATTGCGATATTCCTTCCACGTGCTACGCGCCGGTTTTTGTGCGTAAAGAATCCATCTGCCATCGGCGGAGTAAGTCGGGTTATAGTCATCGTAGGGTGATGTGGTCATAATCTTGTATTTGCCGCTGGCGACATCTACCTGCACAATGTTATACTCTTTGGGCCAGCCGCTGACCTGGATTACGATATTTTTGCCATCGGGACTCCACTGTGGCATCTCGACAAAACGGGGTGCCTTAAAGAGAATGCGGAGTGTGCCCGCCTTTCGCTCTCTGGTAACCGGCGCGACCACGAGTTGCATAGCCTTAGAAGAGGCGCCATCCTTATACGTGCCGGGGTCGAGTGTGGCGCTCTGGATAAAGGCAATCATCGTGCCATCCGGGGAGAATGCGGGTAAACCCTCCCAGGCGGGCGAGTGAAAGAAGTCGGACAAATTTCCCGGGGTGCCTGTCGTGTCGAGGTCGAGACGAAAGAGGTCGTCCCCGGGGATTTTACCCAATCGCATCGAGCCGACCAACCAGTCCCCGGATGGATGTGGAGTGGCGTAAACATAATCGGAGCCGGGTTTTACCTCCTGTCCCAGAGAGAGCATTTCGGGTTTTGCCTTGGGGTTAG
This sequence comes from uncultured Candidatus Sumerlaeota bacterium, assembly GCA_964526215.1. GTDB lineage: Bacteria > Sumerlaeota > Sumerlaeia > MWCT01 > MWCT01 > CAZGKP01. The sequence continues at coordinate 14,677 of CAZGKP010000034.1, read as the reverse complement.
TGAGGTCTAACCGAGCCAGAACAACAGCACGATTGTCAGGAGTCTTTGTCGTGAAATAAAGTGTTTTGAAATCGGCAGAGACCCTTGGCATATTACACCAGCCACCCTTACCGAAGCCATGCACCAGGAACTCGGGCTGATATGCCGGTGGGTCGAAGCGATAAATCCCAAACCCCTCCGCTCCCCTGTAAGCCGCCAGAAAAGAGCCACAATCAGGCGTTTGTGCCCAGAGCAAACCAAGCGCCAGAAAGACAAAGGTGGGAATTCCTCCGAACCTTGCCCATTTCAGTAAATTACGTCTCATTTCCTTTACCCTCCTTATTACGGATGCATCGGTAAAAAGTATAAATCCGCAGATTTTACAGATTTTATAATACAAGTAACATCAGTAATCTGCAAAATCTGTGGATATTCCAAAAGCGACTTTTTACATAAGAGTCATTATATCTATTGCATCACCGTGCAAAAGTCAATCATTTTCTCCCGGCGAACCGACTCATTGCCAACTGCCTAACGTAGTGCTGACCGGCTGGGGTTGAGCGCTAGCGAAAACCCAGTCGGTGTCCAGCACATGGTTGGGCTGTGTGTTTTTCTATGAATGTTCCCACCATTCCCACTCAATCTTATAGGCAGTGTTCTTCCTGTGAGGTTTCACGACCCAATGGAGTGAGGTGAGGTCCTCCGCGACTTCGATACTCGATTCGGAAGATGGACTATGGAGTCGCCGCCAGTCCTCTGATTTGTCGAGGCCAAGGTCAGTGAGAGCTGTTTCTGCATGAGCCAAGTCGGCAATTCGGTAAGTCCGCGGCTGAGCGAGCATCGGTCTCTCGTGTGGTAGCTTCAGCTCAAACGAGAATGAGCCAGGCAGTGGCTTACCCCTCGGCAAGCGGATGGCCCATGACATCGGCTCGGCATCTTTTGTGTACACGTTTTCAGCTTCGTACTCCAAAACCACGTCGACATACCTGCACTTCTTGAGGAGATAGGTGGGTCTCAGTTCTGGCGCGCGTATTCGGAATACAATGAAATGTTTCCCGAGTCCGCCTTCAATAACCTCAGGCACAATAGCGGAGGGTTCCTCGACTGTGACGGCCTTGATTGTACCAGTCGGACCGACAGAAATACGTTCAAGGGGCAGATAGTCCTCGGGTTGCCATTTGACGGCGTATCGTCGTTCGCGTCGGACTCTGCAGAGCCTGCCTTCTCTGTCAAGTAATTCTAATCGGTTATGACCATGAACGATATCAAGATTCTCGATCAGTTTCGCGTAAACAGATCCCAAAAACTGATCATATGCCCCTTTGGCTACAGAGCGTCCAGCATTAGCGAGGATATCAAACATGATCAACCGTCTCTTTCTGGTTCTTCGCCCAACGATTGGGTTCAACCGCCGCCGACCGAAGGGAGTGAACCGAATCGCGGAGCGATTCGGCGGTCGGGTGCAACCCTTGGTTAGGCAGCGATGTGGTGCCTATGGGAGTAATGCTTTCTCTAGAATGTCCCATTTGTTCTTATATGGATCAAGCTCCGCTATCTCCGGGTGATACCGTGCTCGCCGCCAAGTGTTCGGGTCGCCCCCTTCGAAATATTTGAAGATAATACCGGAAGGCACGATAAACACGTCCGGCATGTCCTGAAACTCCCTCAAATCTACAAGTGCAAAGAACAGATTGGGATAATTCTTACGAGCAGACGCCCAGCCGATATCCCACTCGTAGTGGTTAGGCTTCTTGCTGCTTCCTCGACCTCTTGTCCTCATCGCCCACCTCGTGGTCTTTACTTGGACCGAGATTCCTTTGGCCCCGTCGATGCTACTGACAAGTAGGTCAGGTCCGCGAACATTTCGGGTGGTCGGAACTGCGTGAAAGCCTAGGAAACTGAGGCGAGCAGCAACGAAGTGGACACCCGCAACTCCTATAAGCTGACTGGATTGATTCATCGTGTAATACCTCCGCGTGCCTAACAATGATTATACAGTCTGTATAAACCTGCAAAGGCAGACTGCTTCTTTCTGTATAGCACTTGCCAGACATGCTGACCAAGTCTCATAACCCTTTCAATATCAACCTGTTTCATAGCTTCGGTGTTTTCCGGCTCAAAGCCCACCGAGCGGCTGCGCACCGCCATGCCCTCCTTTGTTCAGAACGTGGGTGTAAATCATAGCTGTGCTGACATCTTTTACTAATGGGAGCAATTTAATTCTGACAGGATTGACAAGATTCACAAGATGATTAACACATATTTTCAATCATACAATCTGGTTAATCCTGTTCATCCTGTCAAAAAAACTCTGCTCTCCTTAGTAACAGTGAAAATAATATGTCACTCGAGGGCAGGATTTCAAACAAAAAATCTCTATTCGTTAAACTTCCTCTTAATCCTTCACCACGTATAGACAGGATTAAGCCGCCAGTGGCGGAGCGGAATGCCGCGCAATCCTAAGTGTTCTGACTGCTTAATAATGCCGAAGGCCGAAGGCTCGCCATCGGTGAGCGCGCCATCGGTGGGTTCCGTGTTTATCCGTGCCATCAGTGTCATCCGCGTTCTATTCTTACTTCAGGTTGCGACACGGGATGTCCGAAAAAATCAGCCCGCCATAAGGCGCGTCGGCCGCCCTGAGTATTCCCTCAATATCTTTTTTAACAAAGGAAATAGCGCTTTGTCACAGTTGAAATGAGGAGTTCAATGTTCGACTTTTATACACAGTGTTATAAACTCTTCATCTTCGTCTTCATCCTCATCTTCATCTTAACCTTTACATACGCCGCAGCGCACACTAAAGAACAGAGACGAAGTTCGAGGCAGTAAAGACCTTTTGGGTGAAATTGTTAATAGGACGATGACATTGCTGACTCGGTTCACTACAGGCGAATGTTCCATCAGGAACGTGTGTGGCGGAGGAAACAGCAAGATACGGAGATGAAGATGGAGATGAAGAGGAAGAGTAAAAGTGAAAATATGCAGCCTGTAGTATATTCCTCAAAACAACTGTGACAGTGCAGTAGCGTCTTGAGCAAAATATTCTACCCCTTTACGGCGCCGAATGTCAGCCCTCGCACAATCTGTTTCTGGAAGATGAGAAAGATGATAATCATCGGCACTGCACTTATAGTCGCCCCTGCCATAACCAGTCCATACTCGACGGTGTGCTGCTGCTGGATTGTCTGCAAGCCAACTTCGAGCGGGAAATATGGCTCGTATCCGATAACGACGAATGGCCAGAAGAAACTCTTCCAGATGCCCGTAAAACAAAGGATGCCCCAGGCGGCTAAAATCGGCTTCGATAGTGGCAGTATTATGCGCCACCAAATCCCGAACTCGCCGCAGCCGTCAATCCGCGCCGCCTCTTCGAGACTCACGGGCAGCGTCTTTATGTATTGCCGCATAAGGAATATGGCAACCGGAGAACACATCCCCGGCAAGATAAGCGCCCAATGGGAATTTAAGAGGTGAATCCCCGTTAAATCCGGTATTCCGTTCGTTATGACGATGAAGAGCGGAATTATAAGCGCCTGATAGGGGAGCATTATGGAAGCGATGAGGAGGCTGAAGACAATCCCACGCCCCTTGAATCTTATCTTTGCCAGGGGATATGCGGCGAGGTTTGCTAATACAGATTGTAACAGGGTGATGAGGAGCGCAAGATAGATAGTGTTTCCCATCCAGCGCACGAGTTTGGAGCGTTTCACAAAATCCCATAGATTGTGGGCGATGGGCGGGGTTACGTTCTGGGCGATTTGTCGAGCGGCGACATCAGGGGCAGTCTTGCGAGGCAGCATCGTCACGCTGGCGAGTTTTACATAATTATCCAGGGCGAAATGTGTGGGGCGGACGTCCGGCGGTGTGCTCTGCAGGTAAACGCCGGGGGTGAATGCAGAAAGAAACATCCATACCATCGGGACAAGGAAAACAAGCGCAAGCGGCATCAGCACTATGTGCGTCGCATAATGAGAGATGAAGGTTGCCGACCTGCGAGACGGGCGTTGTTCGGCAATGGACGGCAACTGTGTGATGCGTTTACGAAAATTCCGCACCATAGCACGCAATCCCTTAATCGGCGCACAGATTAGCCACCAGATGCGGGGTGCAATATACTCAATCGCCGCACTGACATAATCGGACATCTTCTCAAAGAGCGTTGGCGGGCGCGACACCTCCACGTCTGTCCTGAATATCCTGAATTGCAAGACTGCAAAGACTGTAACGACAATCAAAAGAATGAGCGAGAGCGCACCCGCCTGCCCGTAAAACCCGTTCACGAATGCCAGGTTGTAAATCTCATATACCAGCACAGTCGAGGAACCCGCAGGTCCCCCGGACGTCAGCATAAACACCAGCTCGAATACCTGAAACGACCCAATTGTGTTCAGGACAATCAAGTAAAGTGTGATGGGGCGAACAAGCGGTAGCGTGATATGCCACCAGCGCTGGATTGCATTTGCGCCATCCACGCGTGCCGCCTCGATGCACTCTTTGGGCACCTGCGAAAGCCCCGCGAGATAGATAAGTATATTCCCGCCCGGACCTACGCCTATCGCCGCCAGAATCACTGCCCACATAGACCAGCGCGGATCCCCAAGCCAGTTTATGTTCCCCGCACCGAACCAACCGAGCACCCAGTTCAGAAGCCCGAAATTGTAATCGTATAACCAGCGCCATATCATCGCAAAGATGATGGCGGATGTAACGGTAGGTAGATAAAATGCTGCGCGATAGAAATTCTTTGCGCGCTCACTCACCGAGTGAATCAGGCTGGCGAGAACCATCGAGGCAAGTATGTTTATGGGGACAAAAATAACGGTAAAGAGGAGCGTGTTTTTGAATGCGCGGATGACACGGTCGCGCATCAGGACATTGCCGAATATGTCGCGGAAGTTACCCAGACCAACCCAGGCACTGCCCCAGAATCCCTTAGCCGGTGCATAATTCTTGAACGCTAAAAGGAGGGCGAGAACCATCGGTATCGCCACGAATACGGCAAACAGCGTAAGAGTCGGCGCAAGAAATATCCAGCCCCAGATATGGCGGCGAGTCTTTGCCCTCATAGATTCGCACCCCCTCCGATGGCGCGCTCACCGATGGCGCGCCTTCGGCCTTCGGCATTCACCACGCATAAGGCATCAAAACGCATCACTTCCCCGAATGCAAACCAAAAGATTCCGGTAGCAGTGCTCCTGGTGGAAATGTTCGCATCTTCTTATTGACAGGACGGGCGAAGGTTTGTTACGTTTTTTATAGAAAGTTAAGAGATGGATGTAGGATACTCTTTGGAAGAGATTCACCTGAGATTGTTATCGTTTACCTGCAAGGAGGATGAAAAAATGAAAATGAAATCGTATGTATGGGTTTTGACGACCTTGCTATTAACAATCGCAGTTTTCTCTTTACAGCCCGCAGCGGCAGATACAACGCCTCCTCTCAATCTGACAGCCATTACCGACGTTTATCCACTGGATGCCGGCGCACTTACCAAACTATATAAAAACGGCTTCATCGTATTGAAAAATGAAGATGCCATACATCTATCAGAGGTCTATATGGCACTATTTGACCGCTCCCAGGTCTCGGTTTTCATCACTTCAGATGTGATGCTCCATATCTTTCACAATGTCCAGGATGAGATGCTGAAAGATATTGAGCGGACGCACCTCTACGACACGGTGCAGTATATGGTAAAGGATTTGCAGTTATGGAGTATGGCTGATTATGACAGCACTTCGGCCACCCTTACTCACGTAAAAGAGGCGGCGAGAAGAGACGTGATATTCTTCACCGTTGCCTGCAAACTCCTCGATGATACCTATCCGGTGCCGACATACGCTGATGCTGAGGTTACCAGCTACGTCCAGAAAATCCTCGACCATAACATTGCAGAGTTCTACCCCGGCGATGACTACACGCAATACGAACCCCGCGGGCATTACGAAGGCGACCCACAGCTGGAGAGATACTTCCGCTGCGTCAAATGGCTGAGCAGACGCATCTTCCGTCTTGAAGACTATAAATATCCCGACGACTCCCATATCGAGATGATTCAGGCGGTGATGATTGCGAAGATGCTTGTTGAAATACCCTGGGACTGCCGTCCCTGGCAGGAAGTCTATGACGTTACGACCCTTCTGGTGGGGACCGCCGACAGTATAACACCTCCGATGGTGCAGCAAGCTGTGAATAATGTCTTTGGGAATTTCTCAATTGCGATGCTGGAGGATGTGTCAAACATTGAGAAATTGCGCGAAGAGTTCTGGAAGCCCGAGTATCCGGTGTCCGAGATTATACCTGTTCCCTTGGAGTATCCCGGGCAGATACCGCCGAAATACGTCCAGTTTATGGGTGAGCGATACGTGCCTGATAGCTATGTCTTCCAGCAGGACACCTTTCCTTATATCGCTGACCTTACGCGCCTGCCCAAAGCCCTTGAGATTATGACGACAATGCTGGACTCTGAAAGGGCGGACTATCTCCTTGAAGGGGAGAAGCGCCGCCACCCTAACCTCGCCGGGCAGATGGAAATGCTTAAGGCAAAGTTCGATGCTTATACCGAAGCAGACTGGACACGGACGGTATATTGCAACTGGCTGTATACGCTCGAGCCCCTGCTCATAGATTTCGGCACCAGTTATCCCGAATTTATGCAGACCACCGCCTGGTTGGACGAGAAGCTCAATACCTGTCTGTCTTCCTGGACACAGCTCCGCCACGACTATATCCTTTATGCCAAACAGACATATATCCCTTCTCCGGCAGCCGATGGCTATGGCTATGTGGAGCCGGTGCCGGAGTTTTATGCCCGGTTAGCCGCCCTCTGCCGGAAAATCGTCAGCGAAATGGAATCAGTGGGTGTCCTTTCCCCGATATATGAACAGAAGCTGAAAACTCTTGCCTATATGCTCGATACTTTTCAAAAGTATGCCGAGAAAATCTTACGCGGCGAGCAACTAACAGGGGGACCCGGAATATATGGTGGTGAGCAGGGCGACATCCACCAGTTCGGGCTGTGGCTGCTTGGTTTCTTCTCCGAGGGAGAGTTAGGCGAGAAGGAGCCAACGCTGGTGGCGGATGTTTGCACCAACTCTACCACTTTCCAGGTTCTTCACGAAGGAGTGGGGAAATTCAATCCCATTATTATTGTTTATCAACAGCCGGACGGCAAAACTCTGGCGGGCATCGGCTACGTGATGAGCTATTACGAGTTCAGAGAAGAAAACTTTAATCGCTTAAGCGACAGCGAATGGAAGAAATTGGTGGAGAGTGGACAGACACCGCCCCGTCCCCTCTGGGCTGCCAGTTTCCTCTATCCCGCTGATAAGCCACAAGTTAGTTCCACCGATCTCATTGACCATATTCTCGCTTCGCCTACTCTGCCCACAGACCTATACCCCTATGCCGACCAGAACTCAGACAGCTCCATAGACATCGCCGACATAATATTCCTCCTCAACCAGGGAAAATAATACATAACAGGAACTCACCTCAGGGGGAACGGGGGACAGCGTCTTCCCTTTTTGCCCACATCAAACAGCAAAAAACCAATTATTTGAGGAGAATTAAGAGAGACAACTCCCTTGACTTTATTTTTTAGCCCCAGCAAAAACAAAACAAATAAGTGAGATAGAACCGGATTCATAGGTACATTTGAGCTCGTTGTCATAGAGGCTCAAAAATTTCTGAAACTACCTCCTGAATAAAATAGCACACGGATGACGTGGATGCAAGCATCCGGGTCAGTGGATGCAAGCATCCGGGTCAACGGATTACGCGGATTCTCGCTGATTATGTGTCTGTAGGGCATCTGTAAGACAGACATTATGTTTATCCGTGTATATCCGTAGCATCGGTGTTATCCGTGTTCCATTCTTAATTTCAGTCGTTACAGTTATTTATGTTATGACGGGGGATGATGGTGTAGTGAAAAGCCCTGATTGATTTGGTAGCTTTGCAAAGATGCGCCCGTTCCTGTTGTGCTGTTTCAATCTATGCCTTCAATCGCCCTGTCGAGGGTATGATAAATATTTAGGAATTTGAGGTCAGACTCGCCGAATGGGTCAAATTATACTTGACGTGATATCCCTTTCTCTCTTTATCATATGATGTCCCGAACAAATTCTGGCAATGTGACTTTCGCCCATCATAATGATAAAGAGCAATTTTTGACCCGTCTCGAAAAATATGCGTAATTCGTTCGGGAAGGTCGGTAAGCATACTGAGCTATCACACGAGAAGAATAAGGGAAAAAGGAGACTTGTTGGAAGTCCTTGAAACAATAAACGGGGGAAGAAAGAAACAAATCGAGAAAAACGATGAGTCTGCCCCCTTTATCCTTATCGTGAATGATTCTCTTTACTCCTTTTGTCCCCCGACTTTGATTTGTAAATCAATCCCCTTCATTATGTGCTCACTCATATGCTAACAGGAGCGATGAATATGACGACGTCTATACGCCACCAGTTGTTTGCGCTTGGCTCCCCGGAGTTTTTTCTATCTTTTGCTTGACCCTGTGATAAGGAGCGATTTAGAATCTACATCGCAGTATAAAGATGGGATAGAATTTGGCATAATTACTTTAACAAATTGCATATTGCTCGTCAAAGATGCTCGATACTGTAATCTTTGTGATTTAAGGGAGGGTAGAGTTATGAAAGGCAGTCTTCGGCAAAGCGCGAAGTATTTCGCTATACCACTTCTTATGTTTTCTATAACATACGGTTCGCAGGTATGGGGGCAGAAATCTGCCACTCTTTCTGTTCCCGAGCAACCGGCTGTTTTTCAAAAAGCCATCTTCATAGATGTTCTCGGCTCGGAGATGGCCAACCATATAGCTGCCGAGAGAGCCTTAAAAAAAATATGTCAGGCAGGATTTAATGCCGTCTTTTTGCAGGTGCGTCATTGGGGCGAGGTGTATTATGCCTCCGTGCTTGAACCGCGTTCAACCCGCATTGACCCCGGTTATCCCGACCCCTTAAGTGATATTATCCTTATGTGCCATAGTAGCAGACTGGCAAATGTGCTCGATACCTACGCCTGGGTGAGTGTATTCCCCGCCCACTCAGCCCGCATAAGCCAGGCGCCGCCTGCGGGAAATGTAATGCAGCGGCATCCGGAGTGGCTCACACGTAACTTTGCCGGGCATCATCTTGACCACAATAAAACATATAACCTCGACCCGGGTATACCTGCCGTTCAGGATTACGTCACCGCCCTTATTGTGGAATTGGTGAAAAATTATAGCGTAGACGGTATCTTGCTCGACCGATTCCGATACCCGGACGATGGCTGGAACTGGGGCTATAGTCCACTTGCTCTTGAGACATATTTTCGCGACACAGGGGCAGGTGAAAAGCCAAAACCCTATGACCCACAATGGTGCCGCTGGCGCCGCGAACAGCTCACAAAACTCCTTGGGAGAATCTACACAAATGTCAAAAGGCTAAAACCCGATGTGCAGGTTTACGTCGGGGCAATCAGCTGGGGAAAACCTCCCCTCTCCCCGGATGAATTTACCGGAACCCCCGCTTACTCCCTTGTATTCCAAGACTGGCTTACGTGGGCTAAAAAAGGGCTTATTGATGGCTTGCTTCTTTACAATTACAAACAGTTCCCGCCCCAGGTAGGCGAGTTTAACGATTGGCTCGACTTCGCCATCGCAAATAAACAAAAAACTAAATGCGTTTGTGCAATTGGGGGATTCTTCAATTTCAGCGATGCAGTCATAAACCAAATCAAGATAGCTCGCCAGAAGGGCGCTTATGGAACAGCACTATATTGCTATCGCATCCCCACACAGGACAACGCCGACTTTTTGTTCAAAAGCCTCCCCCACACAGCCTTCTCGGAACAACTGGCAGGCTTCAGACCCTCGGGGATTAAATACAAACCCCTCGCTACTCTCACTCCCCTGCCGACTCCCATAACCACACCTACACTTCACCTAACACCCACCCCGACTCCATCTCCCCTTCCTGTCGTGATACCGGCTTTACCGGGTCTCCCTGCACTCCCGAATCTTAAGGAACTGATAACACCCACTCCAGTGATTACAGAGACACCACCAGTACCTTCAAAGGTTGTCGAGAAAAAAGCGGTTCGGCAAAAACGTCCCGCCGCAGTGAAAAAGGAAGCACGCCCAGGCACGCCACCGCTTGCCGTCAAAGTCGCCGAACCACCCGAGATTGCTATCCCCCGAACACCTGCTCCTCCTAAATGGGATACAATCTATCTTAAAAAAGGCGGCTCGTTCAAAGGACGGGTTCTGGACGAAGTGGGTGGCAAGGTTACCATCGAGACATCAAAAGGCTTTGTTATGACGGTTCCTCTGGATGAGGTGGAGAAAATAGTTAAGTTCCGCTGAATGTCCCTGAAAGAAACATCCATCGCAATCCACTCGAGGCGAGCAAGCCCTGAATCACCCGGGCATTAATTTACAACTCGCACTTTTTCATCCCATTATGCACACACCGCGCGATAGATTCTGGATGAATGAAGCCCTGAATGAGGCGGCAGTTGCCTTTGCCGAAGACGAAATTCCTGTGGGGGCAGTGGTCGTGTTTGGCGAGGAATGTCTTGCCCGCACACACGACCGGCGTGAATCAACCGGCGACCCAACAGCACACGCTGAACTCCTTGCTATACGAGAGGCGGCAAGGAAAATCGGCGATTGGCGCCTTATCGAATGTGAACTATACGTTACACTCGAACCCTGCCCAATGTGTGCGGGAGCACTGCTTTTAGCCAGAATCAAGCGCCTCATCTATGGTGCGCCAAACCACAAATCCGGCGCAGTAGAGACACATTGCCAGCTACTCTCAATCGAAACCCTCAATCACAGAGTTGAAGTGACATCGGGAGTGCTCACCGATTCCTGTGCCGCCCTGCTGAAGGACTATTTCTCCGGAAAGCGCTAAAGGATGAATTCCATGACCCTATCGCGAAAAATTATTCGCCACCAAGGTATAAAGATGAAACGGTTGATTGGTTTACTGGTCTTTGTTTTCCTTGCGGCGCCTCTATGGGCGGGAGAGGCGGACATCCTTACCATTACGCATTTCAGCCCCGCCCTGAATCGGGAAAAAACCTTTCAGGTCTATTCCCCCCCCGATGCTAAACCCGGAGAAAAATTCCCCGTTCTATTTGTCCTGCACGGGGCATGGGGTAGCTATAAGGACTGGGTCTCTAATACGAATATTGACGGGCTCGCCGATAATTACCGTATGATTCTGGTTCTGCCCGATGGCGGGGAATTCGGCGGGTATGTGGACAGCCCCATTGAGAAGAATTCGCAATACCAGACGTATATTGCAAAGGAACTGGTCGGGTTGATTGATAAGATGTTTCCCACGGTGGCAACACGAGAGGGGCGCTGCATTATGGGTCTCAGTATGGGCGGGCATGGCGCACTCTTACTCGCCGCAAAATACCCGGATATGTTTGCATCGGCGTCTTCAATGTCCGGCATCCTGAAAATCACAAATCATCCCGGGAAATGGCACATTGCAGGACGCCTCGGAGCGATGGAAAAAAATCGCAAGGCGTGGGAGGCAAACTCGGTCTGGGAGCAGGCGGGACGATTCAAGAATGCCGATGTGCAATTACTTTTCGATTGTGGAGAAGACGACACGAGAACGGGTGCCATCGGCGATGCCCGCCAATTGCACGAGCGGCTTCTCAAACTGGGCATCCCTCATATCTGGCGCGAAATGCCCGGAACTCATTCCTGGAAATACTGGCAACGGCACCTCGAAGAACACCTCAATTTCCACCAGGTGGCGATGGTTTCTGTAACTCCCGGACTTGGCAAATGGCGAAACCTCTACTTCAACCGCCTGTCGGAATTCTTCAGGGAGAACGCCCGTCTCACACTCGAAGTACCAACTAAACCCACAGTTTGCCTTCTTGGTTCATCGAGTGTGCAGGATTTCCCCGCCGGGCTTCTGTCCGGCTATCGCATCTTTAATAGGGGGATTTCTGCCGATACACTGGGGATTGGGTCGCGTGGAATTTCGCACCGGATGGAGTCATCGGTCTTTGATATGCGCCCCGATTTTGTATTTATGCTGAACGGTCGTAACGACCTCGGTAACTGCCATCGAACCGGTGTGCCTTCTATAGAGAGAATGATTGCAGAATACGAAAAGATTGTCCTGGAAATTCGCAAGAGGCTGCCAAAGACGACACTCTTCATTGTTACCTGCGCCCCGGTGCGGGGGCGTTATGCACACCTTGCCACGCGAATCTACTCCTACAATATGCAGCTCAAAGTCCTGGGTGCGAGATACGATATCCCCGTGCTCAGTCTATACAAGGCGTTGGTTGGTAAAGATGGGTTTCTGCGTTCCGAATACTCCCGCGATGGTTTGCATATCACCCGTGCTGCGCAAGAACTCTGTGCAAAGATGATGTTAAATATGATGTCGGATGTCCGGGAAAAATCTCCCCCTCCTAATACAAGCCGGAAATAATCCGCCTCACTTGCGCTTTTTAGAGGGGCGGTGGAGGGGGCGGCAAGACACGCATAAGCGCCTCGAAACGTTTGCGCCAGAGGCGCGCCTGTCGTTCATTGAGCACTTTTGCGATTTCGTTTCTCATCACATTGAGCTCTTTCAGGATGCGCGGGCGAGTCTCTTGCCTGATTTCCATAATACTTCGTAAATGCCTGGTGAGGATTTCCTTTACCTGCTCGGTTTGGTCCCCTGAGAGATTAAGTTTTTTCTTCAATCGCACAGTAATCCGCTCGGGCACCTTTTCGGGATGTCGAATAGCGTGTATGATTTTTTTGCGAGCGATGATGACGGTCATTCCCGACCCAATCACCATACCGCTCACCAGGATGAGGATTCCCAGAAGCACCAAAAGCCACCGCCGCATTCTGGGGCGGGGAGACATTGTACCCGAAGCCTCCACACTCGTTTCTGATTGTCTGCTTTTCATAATATCCTCCATATCCCCTCACTCAAGATTTCCAGGAGTGGATTTGCCCAGTGCTGCCAGGATGTGATTGCGATCAATACCACTGTTACGGCGATTGCGGCTGAAAGAACAGCCACCCACGCCAGGGGGATTTCAGCCATAGACTTTTGCTTTTCCCTGGAGCGCAAAATCGTCATCACACGGTTTGAGATATCCACCTGTGGAGGTATCTCCATTCGTGCCCGCCTTACGAGTTTTTTCATAATTTGTTTTTCGTCCATCTGAAGCCTCCCTACGGACTGTGTCCTCTCACCACGGTTGGAAATCGCTGACGCGGACGATATCTCCCAGACTGATTGTGCCATTTGTCGGGTCGTAGAGGACAAAGTCAAACCCCTCTACTCCGCCGTAAAAGAGGTCGGGGGAATAGCCGGGATAAAAGACAAAAGCCAGACGGTCCCCATTCGGTCTACGGTCGGGACCATCGCTGCCCAAAATCCAGCGCGACGCATTTTCCAGGGGCATAGCGCCATAGGCATAGATACCGAAGTGCCACGCTCCCTTTGCTTCCGGGTCGGGTGATTTGAAGGGATCGCGCGGAATTCGTGAGAGATAGGAAACCGGAGTCGTGAGTGGTATGAATCTCCTGAATCTGGGATCAAGCTCAATGGGGACGGGCGGGTATTCATTATTTTCCGTGCCGTATGCCTCCAGAGCGGTGGCGAGCGTGCGCAGGTCGCTCTTGACACGGGATACCTTTGAGCGTGTCTGCGCCTCCAGGAAATTCGGCACTCCAATTGCCGCCAGAATAGCAATTATTGCCACTACTATAAGGAGTTCAATCAGCGTGAAGCCGTATAATGTTTTCCGCCTCGTAGGAATTTTATATCCAGTCATTTGTGTGTTCCTTTCATCGCTTGAATAACGGGCTTCGTCATCTGGGAGCGTTGCGATTATTTTGTTCCTGCCGGAATGCGCCCCGGCTCTCCATACGCTTTTGAACGCGACGCAGGAATGCCTCCTGAGCTTTGGGACCAAGGTGTTTGAGAGCTCTATTCATTTCATTATTCATTTGCCTCCCGACGTGTGCCCGTGTAAGATTTTGGAATCGCTTCATCTGTTCGGGTGTTAAAATTTTTTGCAGATGTTCTCTACGCCTGGGGAAATCTTCAGGACCCTTTGGCGGTCCAAGTTTCAGGAGTTGTTGTTTTTGTTTTTTTGTCAGGTTGAGTTCATCCAGAAGCCGGGCAAGGAGTTCCCTTCTCTGTCTGGGTGAAGGTATTGCCGAATTTTGCATGGGAGACTTTGCCGGATTTTGTTGCAGGGCTTGTGGAAGCGGCGTCTGGTGTTCGGGGATACCCTTGTGATAGCGATTGTAAGTGCTCCAGCAATACCATCCGACCCCTGCCACAATCAGGACAATTGCCATTATGACAAGGGGGTTTTTGTTACTTGTGTGCGCAGAGGCGTTTTTTTGAGGAGGCATAAGTATGCTCCTTTCATACCGGTCTTGTCGTTGTGCAGTGCTCTTTTTCTATTTTGTTCATTCGGTCAGCTTCGCTCTGGCATTATCAAAAAGTTTCTTCAATTTTCTTTTGGCTCGCCAGGATTGCACCTTGACCATTGCCTTGCTCCAGCCGGTCAGACGGGCGGTCTCTTCGACGCTGTGCTCCTCGATGTAGCGCAGCGTAAGCACCAGCCGGTCGCGTGGCGGCAATCTCTCCAGGAGGCGATACAGGAGTTCGGCAGCCTGTGAAGGTTCTATTTCCTCCGG
>CAZGKP010000033.1:12730-22922 GCA_964526215.1 uncultured Candidatus Sumerlaeota bacterium | reverse complement strand
CCATTCTTAATTTCAGTCGTTACAGTTATTTATGTTATGACGGGGGATGATGGTGAAGTGAAAAGCCCTGATTGATTTGGTAGCTTTGCAAAGATGCGCCCTGCAACCTTCCACTGCTTGCAACGCTGCAAGGCTTAATCGCTTAACTATTCCTCGGTGCCCTGAACTATAATCTTCTACGGTGCCCCAACAGAAAACGACATCGGTGTGCCGGGGTGAATCTATAAATTGGGAAATTACAAAAAGCGCACTGCCGAAAAAAGCGTTGACTTTCCCTCCTGTCCTGTTACAAGCATCCACGTTTTCTCTGTGAGAAAATGAGCGGGAGAAAAAAATTAAAGGCGGCACGACAATGAATGAAAATCTGAAACAGTATATCCGGGACATACCGGATTTCCCCAAACCCGGCATTATATTCAAAGACATCACAACCCTCCTTAAAGATAAAACAATATTCAATCAGGTAATAAATCACCTGACGGAGCGCTATAAAGACCAAAAGATAGATAAAGTGGTGGGGGTGGAGGCGCGAGGCTTTATATTCGCAGGCGCCCTGGCTTATGCACTCGGGGCAGGGATGATACCTGTGCGTAAGAAAAACAAACTCCCCTCCGATACCCTGTCCGAGACATATCAACTCGAATACGGCACCGACACGGTGGAGATTCATAAGGATGCTATTGAAAAAGGCGAACGCGTTATCGTGATTGACGACCTCCTTGCCACAGGCGGGACACTTGCTGCCACCTGCCGCCTCGTTGAGAAACTCGGCGCGGAAATTGTTGAGGTGCCAACACTGATTGAACTCGGTTTCCTCTCCGGTCGAGACCTCTTAAAGAAATACAAGTATTATACTATGATTGTCTATTGAAAACTATCTTTCAGAGCAAACAAGAGTTGCGCAAGTTATTCATCAGGCGACGTGGTACCCTTACGCCCTGGGAGCGCCTCCGGGCAGATGCCGCAATCCTTCGCTTATTGCTTGCTCTCCCCGAATATGCCGCCGCTGATACTATTATGACCTACCTTTCTTTTTACGGAGAAGTAGATACATTCGGCATCGCAATGGATGTACTGGAGAATGGCAAACGCCTGATTATCCCAAAGGTGCAATCCTCCTCGCGAAGCCTCATCCCCTGCCAAATACATAATCTGGACGATGACCTTGAGCCTGGAGATTACGGAATCCTCGAACCTATCCGAAACAATATTCATCCTATTGCCATAG
Source organism: uncultured Candidatus Sumerlaeota bacterium (assembly GCA_964526215.1). Taxonomy (GTDB): domain Bacteria; phylum Sumerlaeota; class Sumerlaeia; order MWCT01; family MWCT01; genus CAZGKP01. The sequence goes on along the minus strand of CAZGKP010000033.1, from coordinate 21,694 downwards.
ACTCAATCGGATTTCACGTTATCCCCGGAGTCGCCTTCGACACAGGGGGCTACCGTCTTGGACACGGTGGCGGTTACTACGACCGTTTCCTTGCGGAGATTACGCCGGATGCCCTCACGGTGGGTCTATGCTACGAGTGCCAGATTACGGATGTATTACCGCACGACCCCTGGGATGTTCCGGTAAAATGCATCGTTACAGAAACCAGAATAATTCGATTTTAGCAAAGCGAGACAGGATTTAACCGGGAGGGGAAAAATGAAGATTCTTGTCCTGAACTGCGGGAGTTCTTCTGCAAAGTTTCAGCTTATCGAGACCAGTTTAAGTGCCATCAAGAATGGCACCGAGAAGCGCCTTGCCAAAGGCATCGTTGAAAAAATCGGTGAAGAGACCTCCGTACAGAAAATTAGATGCGAGGGAAAAACACCCTTTGAGAAAGTCGCCGCCGTCTCCAATCACACCATTGCCATTCAGACAATCCTCGAGCTTCTTTCGCACCCCGAACATGGCGTAATCAAAGATAAAGCCGAGATTGAAGCCGTTGGTCATCGTATGGTTCACGGCGGCGAGACATTCACCCGTTCCTGCCTCATAAATGGTGAGGTTCTGGCGAAGATAAAGGAATGTATCCCGCTCGCCCCGCTTCATAATCCGCATAACATCAAGGGTTATGAGATTGCAAAGGAGCTCCTGGGAAGAACACCTCACGTCGCGGTTTTTGATACGGCTTTTCATCAAACTATGCCGCCCGGTTCCTTCATATACGCCCTGCCTTATGAATATTATGAGAAGTGGAGCGTCCGGCGCTACGGATTTCACGGGACATCACATCGCTATGTCGCCTGGCGTATTTCGCACTTCTTTAACATCCCCAAAGATTCATACAATGTCATAACGGTACATCTGGGCAACGGGGCGAGCATTGCGGCTGTGCGCAAGGGGAAGGTGCTGGATACCTCGATGGGCTTCACACCGCTCGAGGGGCTTGTGATGGGCACACGTTGCGGCGACATTGACCCCGCAATCATCTTCTTCTTACTCGAAAAAGAGGGGATGGATGTCAATACCCTGAATAAAATCCTTAACAAAAAAAGCGGTCTTCTGGGAATATCGGGCATCTCGAACGATATGCGTGAACTGGAACGCGCAGCAAAGGAAGGCAATGAACGCGCCGCCCTCGCTATTGACATCTTTTGCTATCGGATAAAGAAATACATCGGCGCATATACCGTGGCGATGGGTGGAGTAGATTACGTTGCATTCACCGCGGGCATTGGCGAAAATTCAATCCTGGTGCGGGAAAAGTGTTGCGAAAGGCTGGAGGCTATCGGGGCAATTATTGACCGTGAGAAAAATATCGCCCTCAATGGCAAAGAAGGGATTTTCTCCACCGACGGCTCCCGTGTGAATCTGTGCGTTATCCCCACAAACGAAGAGATGATTATTGCCCGCGACACCATTCGCGCAGTCGAAGGTGTCATTTAGAAAGATTCCCGCATCCTCGACTGAATTCTCCCCTCTAATAGATTCAAACACCAGATGAAAAAAGCTTTACTGCCAAAATCATCTCGTGATAATTATAGAGTATGTTTATGAAGCAAGAGCGGTATCCAGTTTTATTAATGCTGGCAGTGATTGCCAGTTTAGTGGTGGCAAGTGCCCTTGCGCAGAAGCCGTGCGGTCCACCTCCGCGCGCTGAACGTCATCGCATCAAGGCCGGAGAAGGATTTCCGCCTCTGCCACTTCCCGTAACGCCTCTGCGCCGCACGGAAAAAAAACGCCCACCTGCCCCGCCTCTCCTGATGGGCAAGATAAATTACGGCGAACCTATGATTGGCGTTCGCACCAATGGCAGCACCTATAAATACTACAACTGGACGAATGTCCCCGGTGATACAAAAGGGCTTTTCAGGGCTGTCCACCGCGCACTCGGTGTGAATTACAAGGCTAATGTTGTGCGGCTGAGCGGGTTTTCTTTTCGCCCCGATGAAGTCCCGATTATGTATTTCACCGGTTTTGAGAAAATCTCATTCACGCCTGAGGAGCGGGAGAAAATCCGCAACTTTGTTTTGCAGGGCGGCTACATCTTCGGCGATTCCTGCTGCGGCGAGGGTCCCTTTGACGAATCCTTTCGCGAGGAGATGCAGATTATGTTTCCGAACCGCCCCTGGCATCGGTTCCCACCTGAGCATCCCCTTTATTCCTGCTTTGAACCTGTTGACGAAGTCACCTATTTTGATGACGGGAAAAAGGGCACAACCCGCGCGGTTCTGGAGGGGATAAATGTTGGCTGTCGCGCCGCCGTTATATTCAGTTCTTATGACTTATCTTGCGGTTGGGCTGGAGAAATTTATCCCGAAGGCAGGCACGTGGCGATTCGCCCAGCAAAGATAATGGGCATAAATATCCTCGCATATTGCCTCGCGTATTACCGTATGGGGCGCGATTTGAGCATCACAAAGGTTTACAGGGAAGACATACTTGCGCCGGGGGAAATCACCATCGGGCAGATTATGCACGACGGCGATTGGGACCCCGCCCCTCCCGCTATCCCCAACCTGATGCGGTTTGTCTCCCAGAACACAACCGGTAATGTGGTTTATGGCAGCCGCCCGATTAAGCTCGCTGACGATGACCTTTCCGCCCGCCCATTTTTATACCTCACAGGACATCTCGATTTTCATTTCACGGATGCCGAACGCAAAAAACTCAAAAGTTACCTTGAACGCGGCGGATTCCTGCTCGTATGCAATTGCTGTGAGCGAAGGGCATTTGACAGCGCCGTGCAACGCGAACTCAAGGCTATCTTCCCTGATAAATCTCTTACACGTCTCCCCGCGTCGCATCCACTTTATCAAAACCCATACAGATTCGGAGTAACGACCGCCGCAGATGATGAAAAGACCTTCCGCACACTGCCGCCCCTCTATGGGATTGACGTCGAGGGGTTCACCGCGGTGGTATACAGTCAGAAATGCCTGGGGTGTGCCTGGGAGATGGAACCCCATCCCTATATTGATGTCCCCGCCCCCGATATTGCATTTCCGCTGGGCGTCAACATCATCACTTATGCGATGACACATTGATTGAGAAAGATTATGATTACGATTACGACTACGATATATGATTACGATTATGATTATGATTACGGGAACGGATTTTACAACTGACAACTGACAATGAACAGAATCTAATTTTCGGAGTAGAGAATGCCGAAGGCCGAAGGCGCGCCATCGGTGGGCGCGCCATCGGTGGGATGGTCCCCCAATATGCCAAACATGCTCAATTCTACATTCACAGTTCCCTATTCTTCATTCTCATTTTCGGGATAGTCCTTATGAATCGCCACGGCGACTCTCCCAAAAGTATGAAAATATGCTTCAGACAGGATTGCACGGATTTCGCGGATAAAAACCATCCGTGTCAATCCGCGTTATCCTGTCTAAAAAATAAATTTTCGGGATGGACTATAGGAGTGTTATATGAACCTGCGAAATATTAGTCGAGTGATGCGGGCATCCCTTATTGTGTTGCTCTTAATATGTGCCTTTGGTTGTGCCACGACAAAAATCACAATCGCCCGCCTTGCGCCTCCACGATATCCGATCAAGGGCGGAAAAAAGCTCGCAGTTGTTAATTTCAAATCCCCGCCTACCGCCCCATCTGCGGGTGCAAAAGTCGCAAGCTCCTTTGTCTCAAAACTCGCCCCCACTCATTACTACCGCCTGATGGAACGCTCCCGTATGGATAGCATCCTGGCGGAGCATCGCCTCGCACAAACCGAATACGTTGACCCGGCACAGGCAAAGGAACTCGGCAGGATTCTCAATGTTGATTACATCATAACCGGTGAGGTGAATGCCTTCAGCGTTGAAGATGAAGACACATTTGAGCAGGAGACACGGACGCGTATCGCGGGATATTACTATGATAATAGGGGGCGCAGAATGGCGCGTTTTGAGACCTATTACGTTGACGTCCCTGTTAAGGTGCGTCGCGCTACTGTCTCTGCCGCTTTTCGTATGATAAATGTGGACACAAGCCATATCATCGTCGGCGAATCAAAGACCGCAAATTTCCGGAAACGCGGCTATGGGAGCGGCGGCATCGCTTCTCTGCCGAGCTGCGACTTCCTGCTAAATAAACTCGCTGATGAGGTAACCCGATACTTTGCAACCCTCATCGCCCCGCACCCTGTCAGGGATATTCGCTCTCTGGAGAAGGGAAAAACACCGGAATGCAAACGCGGCGTCAAACTGGCTCAAAGCGGACTATGGGACGAGGCAACATCCGCCTGGGAAAGGGCACTCGCCATACGCCCCGATGATGCCGCCCCTTACAACAACCTGGGCGTGGCGGCTGAAGAACACGGCGATTACGAACGCGCCTGTGAATATTACCAGAAAGCCCTCAGGATGATGCCCAATAAAAGATCGTATATGGACAACCTTGAAAATGCCCGACATCTCAAAGAGGACTATGCCCGCACACCTAAAAGGTAAATACTAAAAACGTAAAATCGGAGTATGAATGGCATAAATAGAACACTGTAAAAACGTCTCTATAAGGAAGCCCGGAAACCAGAAGTCACTATTTTCCCGCATTCGGAGGTTTCCTTATGAAAACTTTTCTACGAAAATTATCTTAGTGGAAGGAATTCTATTATGAATGCAAACGCATCTATATATTCTATTACACACAGGGAAATAATAGTTTCACGAGAACACCGTGTCATACTTGGACTCGGCACATTGACACTCCTTATGGCGCTCGGTGCGATGGCACGTATACCGCTACCCTTCACGCCGGTCCCGTTCACAATGCAGGTATTCTTCTTATTTTACGGAGCAATGGCACTGGGCAGACGTTCGGCAATCTCGCAGGGGGCTTACTTGGGAATCGGCGCGCTGGGATTGCCGGTCTTTGCAGGATTCGCTGGCGGGATTTCTGCGCTTACGGGCATTACGGCTGGATATCTTTTCGGATTTATCCTGTGCGCCTTTATCGTTGGTGCAACAATTGGCAGAAATGAAAAAGTCTCGCTTCTGAGAGATGCCGCCGCTATCACACTGGGGATGCTCTCCTATTACATACCCGGTGTTTTGTGGCTCAAGTTTATAACGGGTATGAGTTTCAGTGCAGCCTTTTTTGCCGGCTTCCTTCCATTCATACTGGTGGACATTGCAAAAGTTACGCTTGCCTATTTACTTTATCGTGCAAGCCGCAGACGCCTCAATCAATTATTCTAAGGCAGAAAAAGTTTAATCTTTAGACAGGATGGACAGGATTTCCGGGATAATCACCAATCTTGTAAATCTTGTTTATCCCGTCAAAAATAGATTTTCGGAGTGAATAATGCCGAAAAAGTTCAGGGAAATTCACGTCGTATCGAACACGCACTGGGACCGCGAGTTCCGCTTTTGTTTCCAGCGCACCCGCATCGCCCTCGTAAAGACGATGGATTACCTGCTCGATTTGCTGGAGCACGACCCCCGTTATGCCTCTTATACCCTCGATGCCCACTGCATAATGATTGAGGACTACCTTGAGGTCCGCCCCCAGATGCGCCAGCGCATCGAAAAACTCGTCCGTGCACGCAGGCTCTTTATCGGACCCTGGTTCACGCTACCCGACATCCCGAATATCGGGCAGGAAGCCGTTGTGCGAAATCTCCTCTACGGGCACCGCATATCTAAATCATTCGGGCACACGATGAAGATTGGTTACACGCCCTGTTCGTGGGGACAGACGGGACAATTGCCGCAAATCTACGCTGGCTTTGGGATTGATACGGTTCTTTTTTATCGGGGCATAAGCCCTCACGAATGCACCAGTGAATTTATCTGGGAGGGCGCAGACGGCACCCGCGCACTCGCACATCGCTTCGCATTATTCGCACGATACAATTACTACTACCTCGTATTTCGCAAGATTACGTATGGGCTTGATATAAACGAGCGCACGTGGCGCTGGGGCGAATTTGGCGAGACACCTTTCAAGTCCGCCGATGTATCCGTCCTCAATCCCAATATCGAACTACTCGAACCCGATGTGCGCTACATAAATGAAAACCTCAAACCCGCACTTGAAGAGATGCTGAAGATTGAGGGCGGGCAATACTTCGGTCAGTATTTCCTCGCAATGCATGGACACGACATCAGCTTGCCTCACCCGCTCGAGACGCAGGTCATAAAGGATGCCGACGCCGCCCTTCCCGAGACGAAGGTTATACACAGCAATCTTGAAAAATATTTCGCCACGCTGAAAAAGAAACTCGACACCTCTAAGCTCACCGTCCTGAAGGGAGAGCGGCGCACCAATCTGAAGGAGGGCTACTGGACATATCTACTGCCCGGAACCATAAGCGCACGCACACGCCTCAAGCAGGAAAACTTCCGCACCGAGATGTTCCTTGTTCATCAAGCAGAACCGGCATCCGCCTTTGCATACCTACTTGGCGAAAAATACCCCACGCCATATATTGACATCGCCTGGCGCTATCTTTTATCAACGCATACACACGATGCCAATGCCGGGTGCGCACCGGATGAAGTCACGGAAGATGTCCGCTATCACCTGCGCCAGTCGCGCCAGATAAGCGAAGGGCTCGTTCAGGAGGCGCTAAAAGCTATCGCTAAAAATGTGGATACAAAGAATGCCTCCGATTCCGCTCAGTTCTTGCTCATCTTCAATTCACTTCCATTTGAGCGCTCGGAGGTCGTTGACGTAACGATTGACCTGCCCGAGGAAAGCGGCGCCGAATCGCTCACCATCCGTGACGATGTCCGCGGTGATGTCCGCGGTGATGCCGGAAATATCTGCCAGTATCAACCAGTGAGTGAAACATCCGGCGGCATCTTTGTAGACAATCCCTGGAACGTCCCCCAGGCATATCTCACAACCAGATTCCACATAAAGATGCTTGCCGAAGACATCCCCGCCATCGGTTACAAAATCTTTACGATTGAGCCACGCAAAAAACCCGACCGCAAAACCGGCTCTCTGTTCTCCGCGCCATCCACGATGGAGAATGAGTTCCTGCGCATTGATGCCGCACCAAACGGCACAATTACGCTCACCGATAAAACAACCGGCACCTCATTTTACAATCTCTTAACGCTTGAAGATTCGGGCGAAGTCGGCAATGCCTGGAGGCATATCACCCCTGCGCAAGACGCCGTCATTTATTCCACTGGTGCGTCTGCACGCATCCAAAAGGTTGAGAACGGAGCACTTTCCGCGACGATGCGGATTGATTTGTCATTGCATATACCGCGCGACTGCCCTGAACCATCGCACCGCTCCGAAGACCTTGTCGAATTGCCCATCACGCACTTTATTACGCTCACAAAATATTCCCGGAAGGTGGACGTCATCACGCGCTTTGACAACACGGCACGCGACCATCGTCTGCGCCTCTTATTCCCGACGGGGCTGGCAAAGGCAAAGACCTCATTTGCGGACAGCCACTTTGACGTTGTGGAGCGCGCCATTGCTCTGCCGAATTGCGACGATTGGAAAGAGCCGGTTGTGGGGACATATCCATATCGGACATTTGTTGATGTGTCGGATGGTGAGTGCGGATTTGCAGTGTTTTCGGAGGGACTTCAGGAGTTCGAGGTGATGCGCGATGCAAGCCGCGCCATTGCAATAACGCTTGTTCGTGCTGTGCGAATCAAACTGGAGGTATCAGAACAGAGGAAGCAGGAATTGCCCGATACCGGTCCGCAGAGTCCGGGCATGCACGAGTTCCGTCTGGCGATATATCCGCATTCGGGGAGTTGGGCTGATGCGAATTGCCCGAAGGAGGCACTCAGGATAAGTGTGCCGTTGCGAGCCGCACAATTCGGGAAGAACAAAAACGGTGCACTGCCACGCAAATATGCACTGTTCGTTTGTTCAAACAAGTATATAGACATAAGCGCACTGAAAAAGGCGGAAGCAAAGAACGCGCTTGTTTTGCGGTGTTACAATCCAACGCCGGTTACGCAGCGAGGCAGGATTAAGTTAAACCGCAAAGTTAAGCGTGTCCGTGAAACAAATCTGAACGAGGAAATAAAAGACAAAAATCCCGCCGTAAATAACAATCGAATCAGCATAACCCTCGTCCCGAAAAAAATCAGGACATACCTCATCGAGATCAAGGGAAGATTTTGTTCAGGGCAATAACCCGTTCAATCTCGGCGACTTCGTGGCGTTCCCCCATTGTTTCCAGAGAAATGGGCAGAAAAAAATGGGATGGTCGAACCATCCCATATACAAAACCCTATTTCGGGTTCAGTATTCTCTTACTTATTGGTATTGTTGATTACGCCGATTGCCCAGCATCCAGGTCCAACCGGAGAGCCACCGCTACGATAAATACTACCCCAGGAAACAGTCCCGTTGGTCGGGTCATAGATACGTGTCATAAATTTATCCTTATCACCGGCGGTTATCATACCACCTATGCTGCAACGTAATCTATCCGGTCCGGTCGCTTGTAGAATCCACCAGGCTGTAAACTCGCTATCGCTATCATTGTCGGGGGCGCCTTTTGTCCCAACCGTGCCTTCATCATCGCGCGCCGTATAACCGTAAAACCGTTGAATGCGTAGTTCCTCCTGTGATATGGTCATTGGATTGTCGGGACTTCCGCTGGTGCTCCATAACGCCTTTGCTGTAAAGGGATCCTTAAAAAGTTTTGTAATGTATGCTATGGGAGAAGTTAATAAAAGGAGACCATGGTCTCCCCACGCCACGGTGGCGCTCCCATCCTCCAATGGAAGAGGGTAAGCCAGTTGATAAAAATTCCCCCTGGGATAATGATTATGATCGACTGCATAAGATTCCATTGCAGTAGTGGTGGAGCGCATATCGGCTTTTGTGCGTGCGACTTTGGAACGGGTTTGTGCCTCTAAAAAGTTCGGCACGGCAATCGCCGCTAAAATTGCAATTATGGCTACGACTATCAGAAGCTCGATC
>CAZGKP010000033.1:0-12720 GCA_964526215.1 uncultured Candidatus Sumerlaeota bacterium | reverse complement strand
TTCATACTCTCACCCCCTTTCCGTAACGCATTAGTTAAACCCCTGCAAATTTCACTAAATACATACTTCACCATTAACAATCGTGGAAAATCATCATAGATACCCCCATTAGATGGGTTGTGTCAATACCTTTTTGTCACTTCGGGCAAATTTTGTTGGTAAGCGAAAAGGTGTTGACTTTGGGTCTTTGCACCTTTATGTAGAAAAATTAGTTACATTGAGCGGGTGTGATATGCTCACTAAAATAATAAGCGGGGCACAAACAGGCGTTGACCGTGCCGCTCTTGATGTCGCCCGCGCAAAGAAATTCCCCTGCGGCGGGTGGTGCCCGAAGGGACGCCTCGCCGAGGATGGCAAACTTCCAAAGTCCTATCCCCTTGAGGAATCTAAATCCTCTGATGAGCGAATCGCTACAGAGCTTAATATCCTTGAAGCAGATGGCACACTGATTTTGACTCTCGGCAGACCAACGGGTGGAACGGCTCTCGCCGGAGAACTGGCTCGCAGACGCGGTAAACCTTACCTCGTTATTGACCTCCTGGAGGTCGTTGACACAAATACCGCCTCCACCCTTATCCGGAACTGGCTCCGGGAAAACAAGATTGAGATACTTAGTATCTCCGGACCGCGCCAGAGCCGATGCCCCGGCATCTATGAATCCACAAAGGCAATACTTGAAAAGGTGATTGGTTGATTGAAAATCACAGGGGCTTCAAGTCGCTGGAGGCACCCGTCGCAAGGACAGGCTCGGTCTTTCTTGCCTCGAAATGGATTTCATTACCCGCCATAACTGTTTCGATTTCCGAACCATCGGGTATGCTCCCCTCAATCAGCTTGAGCGATAGCGGGTCTTCGATATAGCGTTGGATGGCGCGGCGCAGGGGTCTGGCGCCGTATTCGGGGTCATAGCCCTTTTCGACGAGAAAGTCCTTCACCTCCTCGGAGAGGTGGAGGACAATTTCCCTCTCTGCCAGCCGCTCATTCAGGTAGCCTATCAGTATGCCTACAATCTTCTTGATGTCATCCTCGTTCAGGGCATTGAAGACAATAATCTCATCAATGCGATTGAGGAATTCAGGGTTAAAGATTTTTTTGACCTCCGCCATCACCTTTTCCTTCATCTTCTCATAAGAGATTTCCTCGCTTTCTGTGCGGAAGCCGAGAGATTCCCTCTTGTGTATACGGCGTGTCCCAACATTTGAAGTGAGGATAACTACGGTGTTACGAAAATCAACAACGTGCCCCCAGCTATCGGTCAGGCGACCATCATCGAAGACCTGCAACAAAAGGCTGAAGACGTCCGGATGCGCTTTTTCGATTTCATCAAATAGGACAACAGAGTATGGACGCTGGCGGACTTTTTCGGTGAGTTGCCCACCCTCTTCATAGCCGACATATCCCGGAGGTGCACCCACAAGCCTGGAGATGGAAAATTTCTCCATATACTCTGACATATCAACGCGAATAAGGGCATCCTCGTCACCGAAGAGGAATTCGGCGAGTGCCTTGGCGAGCTCCGTTTTGCCGACACCGGTAGGTCCGAGGAAGATGAAAGAGCCTGCTGGACGCTCTGGGTCTTTTATGCCGGAACGTGCGCGCCGGATTGCCTTGGCAATTGTATTGATTGCCTCTTGCTGACTCACCACGCGCTTCGCAAGCGCATCTTCCATACGGAGGAGCTTTTGCGATTCCTCCTCCTCAAGCTTCATTATGGGGATACCCGTCCATTTGGAGACTATATAAGCGATGTCCTCCGCCGTAATGACCTTTTTGAAATTTTTATCAATCTGTTTCTGGTGCCACTCCCGAGAGAGTTGTTCCTTGCGCTGGAGGAACCTGTCGCGCTGGAGTTTTATCTCCTGACACTTCTCAAATTCCTGTGCAAGGGTATATTCGCGGAGGCGTTCATCACACCGGATAATTTCTTTCTCGATGTCTTTGAGTTGTTGGGGCTTAACGTTAGCCTGGAGGCGTGCCCGTGCACCGGCTTCGTCAAAGACGTCAATCGCCTTGTCGGGCAGAAAACGGTCAGTGATGTAGCGGTCGGATAAAAAGACCGCCTCGCGTATTGCCTCGTCAGAGAAGACGACACCGTGATGCGCCTCGTAACGGGGGCGCAGTCCCTTTATGATGGCTTCGGTTTCCTCAAGTGTGGGGGGATTTATCACAATGGTCTGAAATCGCCTCTCGAGTGTGCCATCTCTCTCTATGTATTTGCGGTATTCTTCGAGGGTAGTAGCTCCAATGCACTGGAGTTCCCCACGGGAGAGTGCGGGTTTCAGCATATTGGAGGCATCAATGGCGCCCTCTGCGGCACCAGCACCGATAAGGGTATGGAGCTCATCAATGAAGATAAGGGCGTCTTTTGAGCGGCGGATTTCCTGCATAACGGCTTTTAGGCGCTCCTCGAATTGCCCGCGATATTTCGTGCCGGCTACTATTGCGGCGAGGTCTAATGATAGTAGGCGTTTATTAGCAAGCAGTTCGGGGATATCGCCGGAGACGATTTTTTGTGCCAGCCCCTCCACTATTGCCGTCTTACCTACTCCGGGTTCGCCCAGAAGTACTGGATTGTTCTTTGTGCGCCTGCAAAGGATTTGAAGTATGCGCTCGATCTCATCCTCCCGTCCTATAACGGGGTCGAGTTTTCCTTCACGGGCAAGCCGGGTGAGGTCGTGTCCGAACGTATCCAGAGCAGGGGTCTTCGACTTCCTCTGCCCGGGTTTTGCCTTAAGACCTGCGATACTCCCCTCAAGCATATTTAAGACCTCTGTGTGGGCACGATTGAAATCAACACCGAAATCCTTCAGACACCTTGCCGCAATATTGTTACTCTCGCGAACAATGGCGAGAAGCAGATGCTCCGTCCCCACCCACGTATGGTGCATCTTGACGGCGGTCTGGCGGGCTAATTCCAGAATCCGTCTGGCTTCGGCATTTGGGGGGAAGACGCCTATCGCTGGACCCTTGCCCACCTCGAGGAGGCGTTCGATCTCCATTTTCACATCGTCAAGGTCAATGTGCATATTCTGAAGCGCCTGTACAGCGATGCCGTCGCCTTTGCGGATAATGCCTAAGAGGTAGTGCTCGGGACCGATGTAATTATGACCAAGGCGACCCGCCTCCCTCTCGGCAAGCTTCATTACCTCTTTCCACCCCGGAGTATAAGGGGTTTTATTTATCATATTAACTTCTCCTCCAACGGCAATGCTTCAGGTTTTATCACACTCAAGTGCACATTCATTTCAGATTGTCAGTTGTCTCCGCCTGAGGCGGATTTAGATTATGGGCGTTAGTTTCAACTGACCGAAAAAATATCTTTTCCTGCTGTTAAGTCTTTACCTCCGGCGGAGGGATTTCAGTTTTCAGAACCGGGTGCATTAAAGTAATTTCTGAGAAGGGTTGCACGGGCAATGTCACGGGCTTTGCTGTTTACCTCCCCACCCTTTTGATACTGAAGGTGTGCGGGCTGTAACTCGATTACGAGCTTATTCAAGACGTAATGGTCTATATTCTTGAAATAGCCCCTATCAATTCCGAAACGAATACGGCTTAAGAGTTTCATTGCCTCCTGCGAATTCATCATACGTGCCTGACTGAGCAAGCCAAAGGAACGCCATATTATGTCCTCAATTGCGTATGGGCGACTTTTGAAGAGTTCCTCCCGTGCCACCTCCTCCCTGCCGATGACATTTTTGATTACGTTGAGCAGGGTCTCAATAATTTCCCCTTCACTCTTCCCCAGCGAAACCTCATTTGATATCTGGTAAAAGTCGCCCGTAAACTCCGAATTCTCCCCGTAAAACCCACGGACAGTTAAACCAAATGGCTGAACTATTTTCAGTATCTCATCTATCTGACGGGAGTAAACAAGCCCCGGCAGGTGTAGCATAACCGAGACCCTGAGCCCCGTGCCAAGATTGCTCGGACAGGCGGTGAGGAAACCGAAACGCTCCGAGAACGCCACCGGCAGAGCATCTGTCAACTCTACATCAATTTTGGAGATTTCACCGAATATCTCCTTGAGCCGTAATCCTGAAACAATTCCCTGAATACGCAGGTGGTCCTCTTCATTCACCATAATAGAGGTGTGATAGTCGGGGCTTAAATACACGAACCGATAACGCTTCCCCCTTTCCATTTCAGAGCTGATGATGTGGCTCTCCTTCAGATACATTCGCACCACAGGCGAGACGTCGTGCAGGAGTATGGGTCTGTATCCCCTGAACATCCCCAGTCCTCGAATGGTTTCATCCACCATGCGACAGACCTCGGCAAGCTCGTCAGACTTGGCGTGTGTTGCAAATGGATACCGAGAGATATTGCGGGCGAAACGGGCACGGCTGGAGACAACCACATTTTGTTGTGGACCAGCCTCATTTAGCCAGCCATCGCATTCTATAAAAACATCCTCTTGCATCTTTACCCACTTACGGATTACGGATAGTTTCCTTCACGTTGAGAGAGCGAATCCGGTCTCGCAGTTCTGCGGCGTGCTCAAAATTCTCCGCCCTGACCGCCTCCTGGAGCTCACGTTTCAGACTCTCGAGACTGCGCTTTATCTCAATCACCTTGCGATAACGTTTGGGGACTCGCCCGACGTGGTGTGTGCTGCCGTGAATCTTTCTTATGTCATTTATCAAATACCTCTCGAAAGTCCTGTAACACTCGCTGCAACCCAGAAAATAAGTCTTCCGATACGACTCGAACGGTAGACCACAATTGTCGCAAACAAGGTCAATCTTCTGCTGGGGGGAAGCGGGTTTAACCAGTGCGCCTTTTTCCTGACTCAAAAGCCCCGCCAGAATCTCGTTCAAATCCTTCTGGATACCACTCATCTTTTTCTGATAAGGGCTAATCTGGGAGGCACACTCCTGGCACAGGTGAAGTTCATGAACCTCGCCATTTATTATCTTTGTAATCTTAACCGTTGCAAAATTCTTCTTACACCTCGTGCATATAACGGGTTTTATGAACATCTGTTCACCTCCGCAAAAAAGGCATTGCAGATTCAGCGAGGCTCTTCACGAGAAATCTAAATTATTCCTTCTCTTCAAAAATCTAACTCGTTTATATCAACTGCACCTATTAGAGGTCAAGTATAAATGTGTTTCACTGGCGTAAGAATACGCCCGGCAAGCTATAAAACCCGCCCCTAAAATAAGCCACAGATTGCGCCGATTTAAATCAAATCCCCGGAATCCACGAAATCTGTGGACCTAATATTTCTTCATCCTTTCGGTAAAGGCGTAAACACAATAACAACTGCTATGATTCGTGTGTCAGGGCGCAGGCAATATGCGCACCAATGCGGGCATTGTTTTTGATAAGTGATAAATTGGCGGCAAGTGTCCTGCCCTTTGTGATTTTCTCCAGACGCTCAAGCAGAAAAGGCGTAACTGCCCTCCCGCGCACATCGGGTCGCCGTGCAAGATTCGCATCTGCTGCTTTCAGCGCCGCATCAATCCCGGCTGCCGGTAGCCCCTCCTTCTCCGGCACCGGCACCGCAACCAGAATACCTGATTGCAGACCCATCTCTCTGTGCGTCTGAAATACCCGCACAACTTCTTCAGGCGTGTCTACACGTAAATCCACCGGATATGGACTGGTCGGCGTGTAAAAGACGGGGAATTTGTCTGTGCCAAACCCTAAAACCGGCACACCGAGGGTCTCGAGACGTTCGAGCGTTGCAGGCACGTCCAGCAGCGTCTTAATCCCTGCTGATACCACAATCGCGCAAAAGCGCTGGAGGGCGGTGAGGTCGGATGAAATATCGAAACTCTCCCCGAATCCCTTGTGCACTCCGCCTATACCGCCGGTAACGAACACGCTCGCCCCTGCGCGCACCGTTGCAAATAGTGATGTAGAGACCGATGTTGCACCCCACCCACCGCTGGCACATATCACTGAAAGATTGCTTAAATTCGCCTTCACAACATCCTTTCGTGTGGCAAATGCCTCAATTTCGGAATCGCTCAGCCCGACTTTTAGGCTCCCCTTAACGACTCCCACCGTTGCGGGGACGGCGCCTTCCTTGCGCACTATTGCCTCGCACTCCCGCGCAACCTTAAGATTATGGGGATACGGAAGCCCCAGAGCAATAATAGTGGATTCGAGAGTAACAACAGGCAGATGTTTTTTTATTGCACCTTCCACCTCATCGCTTAATTGAATATAATCCCTTTGCATCTCTTCCACCACTTCTTTTTTTTATTTCAATGACACAATGGCAATATTTCCAAAACATTAAATATCTGAGCGATACTTTCCCCGGCGTCTACAATTATTTTTGTTGGGGTAAAAACTTTTTTTCACATCCACCTCAAGCGGAGAAGTCTTGAAAAAAGCATAGCTCCTTCCGGGTGCGACATTGGCAAAAACTCGCAAACTCTCCATTGGGGCATTTATTTTGTTGACACTCCGGCTGGCGGAGATGGACAAAACTGGGTTAACTTGCTTGAGGTGTAACGCCTCCATTTATGAGTTGTGTCAGTTTTTTCTGTAAATTCTGCTCTGCTTTGTTGGCATTTGTTCCAGATCTAAAAAATACCTATTCCCCCTATTTTGTCCTGTGATAGATGAACCTAAAGGTCTTTAATAAACGCCCAAAAACCACACAAATTGGTTCAATGCGATAGCGCCAGGATACGTTAAAAATGATAACAATAAAATGCGCTAAATGTAAGCGGAAAATCTTTAAGTACTTAAAGATTGGCAAAGGCAAATTGTGGCATTGCTGGCATAACAGAATAATGGAAGATTATGGCTTCCGGGATGGTAATGAGGTTCGATGCCAGTGCGGAAATCTGATAGGTATAAACGAAGGGAAATGGATTAAACTGAAACAGAACGCCTTTACATATTCGGGCACCGCGGTCAAAAAATAGGGGGGAATCAAACAGTCCGGAATGAAAAGTTTTTTGCCTTCCTCCGTGAATGACGCGAATGGCACTCGGTTTTACTCATCTGTGCTCGTCTCAAGGGTGTTAACGCAATCAGCGAACATTTTTTTTCCTTTAATCATTGCAGCCGAGAGGATGCGCCCTCGGAGATTTCCTTCTGCCCGGTATGAGTAAAAGACATCGCTCTTGCACTTTGTGCATATATCCGAGATATAGATATTTGCACGCGGGACGCCGCATTGTTCTATCTGGTGTGCGTTTATGGCTTTCAAATCCACATATCGCCCCCGAATGGCTTGCGGCAGAGCGGGATATTCATCTGAAAATCTGCTGGCAAGTTTGCCACTTACTTCGTAACAGCATTGACCGATTGCTGGACCCACCCAGACTACAACATCGCAGGGATTTGTATCGCGCTCAATTAGTAAATTCATAGCACACCGGGCAATTTTTGTCAGTGTCCCACGCCAGCCTGAATGAATTAGCACAAACCGCCTCGCTTTAACATCCACCAGAAAAATCGGGACACAATCGGCAGTAAAGACGGATGCAAGCACGCCCGGCACATCCGTCCCGACTGCGTCTGTGGACTCGTGGGCAAAGAGTGTTTTGTAGCTTCTGTTAAATTGTGCCGAATCCAGGAACGCAATGTTATTTGTATGTCTCTGATTTGCAAAAAGGAGAGCACGGGGTTTTACGCCCCACAACTTTGCAAGACGCAAGAGTTCATCCGCCTTTTCGCCGGGAGCAGGATTAAATGCACGGGTAGTGCTGCCGTGAACGAGCCAGTCGAGCCTCACAAATGCCTCACACTGGATAAATTTTACAGTATTCACTTCATTTATCCATTCCGTTCAGGTAACCGGCGGCGAGCTGTCCGCAGGCGGCTTTTATTTCACGCCCTTTTGAATGCCGCACCGCAACGACATAACCTTTCATTGTGAGATATTGCCCGAAGCGCTCGATTGTTTCGGGTGGACTTGTGCGGTATGCCAGGCACTTGTCTTCATTGAAACAGATGAGATTTATCTTGCAACGAATAGGGCGCACAAGGGCGGCGAGGCGGTGTGCGTCTTCTATCGAATCGTTCACGCCTTTGAGAAGGACATATTCAAACGTTATGCGGCGGCGTTTCGCCAGAGGGAATTCGCGGCAGGCTGAAAGTATCTCGGCGATGGGATACTTTTTATTGATTGGCATAATGCGCGTGCGGAGCGTATCAGTTGTAGCATTAAGCGAGATGGCGAGATTGACGCCCGTATCGGCATCCGCCAGTGCATATATTCCGGGGACTATGCCTGCCGTTGATACGGTGATGCGGCGCGTAGGTATAGCAATTCCCTCGGGTGCCGTGAGGAGACGGAGCACAGGAATCAATGCATCGAGATTAAGGAGCGGTTCACCCATCCCCATAAACACGATATTTGTGAGTTTTTCGCCCCCAAGAACCTCGCGCCGCGCATATTGTGCCTGGTCGAGGATTTCAGCAGTTGTGAGATTGCGGCGGAATTTGATGCGGGCAGTGAGACAAAAGTTACATCCAAGTGCGCATCCCACCTGCGTGGATACACATAGTGTCCAGCGTCTCTCTTCGGGCATCAGCACGCTTTCTGTGCGCAGACCGTCTTTGAGTGCAAAGAGGATTTTCTTTGAGTCGTCCGGTGCGGTGAGGATTTTATCAATCTCCACGCCGCCGAGGTGGTAATTTTCTGAGAGGAAGGTGCAGAGGTCTGTGGGGAGGTTTATCATCTCATCAAACCCGCGGGCATCGTGTTTGTAAATCCATTGATATAGTTGTCTGGCGCGATACCCCTCAAAGCCCGCCCGCTGAATGATTGCTTCCATTTGGGGAAGTGTCTTTCCGCGCAGCTCGAGTTTATGAAAGTCAGCGGTCATTAAACATTACTTGTCCGTTGTCAGTTGTCTGTTGTCCATTGTCAGTTGTATGCCCTGCGGATTTTTTACCTTTTTACTTTCTGTTGTCCGTTGTCCGTTGAAGGACAGTTAGCAGGTTACGTGGAAGAGTGCCACAACCTTGCCTGTGGCTTTATTATAGGTGCGCACAGCATCAGGAGTGGGCAGTGCTTCGACCTTGCATCCCTTTTCCCGAAAAAATTCGCTCGCCTCATCGGAGAGTTTTGCCACGCCGTATTGCCCCGTGCCGAAAATCAGGCATTCTGCGTCCTCTTCGTAAACGTGCTCCGCTTCTTCCACAGAGAGTATGTGCGATGTCCCGAAAATCTTTTTTGAGAGTTTCTTCTTGCGTTTCTTTACCTTGCCCGAGAGGCGAATCAGGACATCATAATCATATATCTCTCCCTCTATAGTGATCGAGCCGAATTTTGTCGCGTCAATATGCGGCTTCATTGTATCACGCCTCCTCTCTTGCGCCGCAGGAGTAACCATAGGAAAAACGGTCCTCCTAGGAGAGCCGTAATTACGCCGACGGGCAATTCCGTTGGGGCAATGACCGTCCGTGCAAGCGTGTCGCAAATAATCAAAAATGCCCCGCCCGCGAAAATTGAGGCGGGCAGTAGTAATCTATGGTCCGCACCGAGTATTAACCTGATGGCGTGCGGGACAATCAAGCCCACAAATCCAATCGGTCCGGAAAAGGCAATCGCCGTCCCCGCCACTAAAGACGCAGCGATGTAAAGTCGCCTTGATGTCCGATGCACATCAAGCCCCAGTGAACGCGCCGACATCTCATCCAGCGAAAGCAAATTCATATCACGCGCGTGGTAAAACAGAATCAGCATCCCGATTGCCTGAAAAGGCAAAAGTATCACCACCGGCGAATATTTCACAATGTCAAGATTCCCCATCAGCCAGCGCAGGATAAAAAACGTCCGCGCCGGGTCGGCTATGTATTGCATCAAAAGGATAAATGCACTGAAGACCAGATTGAGCGTTACGCCCGCAAGTATGAGAGTTACAGGATGAATCCCGCCCCGACGCCGCCCCAACCGATAAACTATCCAGAGCGTTCCGAGTGCACCAACAAATGACACCATCGGCTGGAGAAACGGTATTTTCAGCGCAAGCGCACCCGCATACATCAGCACAATAACGGTGGCAAGCGAACTGCCGCCCGCAAGACCAAGCGTGTATGGTGTGGCAAGCGGGTTTTTCAGCATCGCCTGGAAACAAACTCCCGCTGCAGCAAGTGCAGCGCCAACAATCGCCGCTAAAAGACACCTCGGCAAACGCGTGTAAAAAAAGATGCAGGCATCGGGATTTTGGCGAAGCGGAATGGAAAAATCAAAAGCACGCCTGAGCGAGATATGCACCGAGCCAATGAACGGGCTGATGACAATCGCACCAATAAAGAAAACGAAGAAAACTCCCACCGTTCCGAAAAATCTGCCACGAGTCAATGTTTTGGACGACATAGGTTTCTCAACCAACACGAATTAAATCGGAGGCTCTTCTTTTCAAATCACTTATGGCGATTATGAAATGCTCTTGAACTGTTCTTCAAGTTCAAAAGCGACCGATTTGCCGCATCAGTATGCCCCTAATAGCCCATGTTGGGCTATTACCCTTGCCGCACCCTATCAATGGAGATAGTGTTTTGCACGTTAGGAAAGTTTAGGGAGGGGGGTATGAATATGGTAACGGTTTCACCCAAGCATCAGGTTGAGATTCCTCTGTCTGTGAGGAAATCGCTGGGGATTCAGTCTGGTAAAAAAGTCCCCGTATTGCAGTACGAAAGCAGGATTGAACAAATCCCCTTGAGGGAAATCACCAAAATGTGGGGTTTCCTGAAAGAAATCAACACATCCGTGAAACGTGAGAATGAGCCGGTATGGAACATATCGGAAAAAATTGAGTTTGTCTTCTTACCCACTGATATAGTCAATTTTCAGCCCATCTGAAGCGTCTCTTAAGTTTGTTACAATGGCTGAAGGGGATAAATCCCGCATGTTGAAGGCGTCCTGTTACTATACCGGGAGTAATTCCGACTTTCCTGGCGAACTTTTCAATTCTCGCAACACTAATATTTTTGCCACTCAAAGAAATGGTAAACTCCTTCCACTCTGCCGGAGGTATTAAGAAGTTAGTCGCAAAAGAGTCTGCCTCTTGTTCCTTTTTCCCTTCTGATTGGTCCCATATATCGATAAAGACGTCCTTTTTGGCGTGTGAAAGAATATGGCCAGCCTCGTGGAAAAATGAAAACCATAATTGGTCATCGGTTTTATAGCGCAGACTGAGCTGGATAAGGGCAGTGTCAGGTGAGAGCCAGCGTGTTGCCCCGGATATTCGTGTTCCGGGAAGTTCACGCACAAATACCACAGCCACTCCTGCTTGCGCGCAATAATTTACCATTTCGGGCTGAAAAGTTTCCGGCGGTTTGGTGGTGAGCAATCTGATGTGCCGAAGCGCCTCTTGAAAACGTGATTTATTGTAAGGCGCAGTCTCAAGTTCACGTCCCTCAAGTTCTCCTTTCCGAAGCCAGGCTGCTACGGATTCGGGGGCGCTTTCCAAGGCTTTTGAGCGTCTGAAGATTGCACCTGATTGTAACCATATATCTTCCCACTGCTGAGGGGACGCAACACCAAAAAAGTTCAATAACTCGCGAAGTTGCTGAACTTTGTCATTGGACTCACTAATCCATTTCAACCTTATCATAGCTCTGATTGGAAACCTCTTAAGCCAATCCAAATTTTGCTCGAGTCGCTCTTGCTCTTCTATCCTTGCCAGGGATTCCCGGTAACGATGTTCTCGGTTATTCCAAAAATGAGCAGGAATCCCCAGGACGCGTTCCAACTGCAAGGCTGTCTCGGGTGTGATTGCCGCCTTACCTTTGATAATCTCATTAATGGTCTTTTTGGGTCTGCCCATCCGCTCTGCCAGTTCTGCCTGAGTCATTCCGATGGCTTCAAGAGTTTCAAGAAGCGTCTCTCCTGGTGGGGAAACAAAATCCGGCATATACTCATTATGTATCATATTACTCATGAGTGTCCTCCACACCGACTATACAAATGCTTTTTACTTTTTTCCAGTCGATCCCTCCATCGGGTTTTTCGGGAATGGGGTCTTCTACCGGCTTGAAAATAAGGCGATAAGGATGATCTAAATCTACAGATAGCTGACCTTTGCGATTTCCTTTTAGTTCATGACAGCGTGGCGCCGGAAGAAAACGCATATCATCCAGAGACTTTGCGTCACGTAGTTCATCTAAACGTCGTCTTATTAGCTTAGACCTTCTGGGTCCCCATCGCTTCACAGATTTTTTATAATCGATGCAATCTCTTTTCAACCGCCTATTACGAAATAATATATCCACTTTGAGATGTCCCTGTCAATATTATTAATGGCAAGGGTTAATTAAATTATTGATGGATTCTGATTTGATCCTCATCAAACGTTCCGATAGATGGGAAAATTATGCTTTGGGGTTCGCTTTGGCATAAATTCATAGAAGGTGCGAGGCATAACTATAGAGAGATGTTTACATAAAAGTTCACGTAAGTCGCATAAACTTTTCCTATAAAGGCTACTTCTCATCACTGCATTTGAACCTAATATCACTTACGAAATGGTTTTGAATTGGTCTTCAAGGGCGAAGAGTTCATCGCGGTATTTTGTCGCCTTTTCAAATTCGAGGTTTTTTGCGGCGTTCAGCATCAGCTTCTTTAGCGTCTCGATGCGCTTGCCGAGCTTTACAGGGTCTTTGAAATCCACGCCCTTCAGCGGCTTTTCCTCGAGCGGCACGGTGACGTAATCTTTTTCGTAAATACTCTCTAATATCTCGGTGATGGCTTTTTTGATTGTCGTGGGCGTGAGATTGTGTTTCTTGTTGAATCTTTTCTGA